>CAZDTI010000685.1:0-3754 GCA_964508085.1 uncultured Saprospiraceae bacterium
CTTGAATTTTCTCAATAATATCCTTAGTCAGATTCTTTGTGGTTATCGTGGGGTCGTTACCAAAAAAGGGTTTCCCATTCACCAATATCTTATTGACGCTCTTTCCATTAACCGTAATATTACCTTCATCATCAACCTCAACACCTGGTAGCACCTTTAGCAAGTCTTCAACCGTTGCATCTTTTTTGGTCTTAAATGATTTTACATTAAACTCTAAGGTATCTTTTTTAATAGTAATTGGAGCAGTTGATTTTACGAGAACCTCATCTAGATTATTATCTACTTGCATCAAAACCGTTTTTAAGTCGATTTTTTCCCTGTCAATGTTTAGTTTCTTAAGATAAGTAGCATAACCGACAAAGGAAACATAGAAGTTTAAGCTATCGTCATAGGTAGTCCCTTTAAGCTGAAACTTTCCTTCTTTATCCGAGATCGTATAAGAAACAACACTGCTATCTTTAGTCCGTTCAACGTATACAGTTGCGGACTCCAAAGGGAGTTTGGTATCCTCTGCTTGGATGTTTCCAGTAATTTCAAATGATTTCTCTTGGGAATAAGAAAATAGTGTAAATAGAAACGTAAAAACTAAAGCTAGTTTTTTCATTACAATTGATTGATGATTAGTTGAGTTTTATTAGTCAATTTCCAGAATGCAATAAAAAAACAATTAGTATGAATTTTCTTAAAAGAATTATAAATTTTATTTATCGCTTTAAAGTGAAGTGCCCCCTAAAAGTTCTTCCATCAGGAAATTTGGCAACAAACCAATAGTCATCTGTTGGCAACAACGTTCCATTGTAAGTACCATTCCATCTTGGACTATTTTCATTAAGGACTGTAATCATCTTACCATAACGATTAAATATCTCGATGCTACTAGCGGTAGGAAACCGTGATGAAACGCCTTTAATCTGCCAAGTATCATTTTCACCATCACCATTTGGTGTGAAAAATTTTGGAAACCCTAATACCGAAACGTCTTCGGAAACTATACCACAGTTAGCTTTAACATCCTTAACATAAACTGTATGAATGCCAGGAGGTACGTTTTCAAAAACATTCGACTCTTGATATATTCCATTTTCATTATCCAAGGCATATAAATAATCACCCTCACCCGAAACCATTATAGTAATGGTATTGTTTTCTGAAAGATCGGTGATATCAACAGTTTCAATTATAGCTGCACTAGATGGCCTCACAACAATAGTTCTTCTGTTGGTGCATCCAGCAGGTTTGGTAACAAAAACTTCATAAGTCCCTACTTCATTAATATCTACACTGATAGTAGTCTCTCCTGTTGACCACTCATAGGCATAATTATTTGGAATATCATCAATGATACCCCCATCCAGAGCAATCGTTTGAGGATAGGTATTTAAACAATAATAAACTTCTTCGTATTGGGTTATATTAGGCAAGTCCTTTACAGTTAAGTTCACCTGATTTATGGCATAACATGTTGTATCGATATCAACTCTGGCATAAACTGTCTGAAAATAGGCAACCTCGTTAAAGTAATCTTCAGTGATTTCGTTAATTTTCAGCAAGGCTTCATTGTAGGTCACATAATAACCAATATTGGCATTAACTGGAGCGTTTTCAAGTATTTGAGCATCTGCTTCTGTTAGGTCGAAAAAAGCAAAGCCATCGACTATAAAATCGTCACAAACTTCAAGACTAGCCGTGGTATCATTAGAAGAATTCACCTGCAATGTTACTTCGGAACTACTATAGCAACCAGAAAACTCATCAAATACTTTAGCATAAACTATCTGATAATTATTGGTGTTTATATAATCATCACCATCAATTTGATTGATTAAATTTTCGTCCTCGTAAAAAGTGATATCCCAAATAGGCACAACTTGTCCCTCCTCATTCCTAACAATATCGTCCGTGTAGTTGTTTAGGTTAAAACTAGAGACGCCATCTAACGTTTCATCGTCACATTGCACTATAGTGATGTCATTAGCTATCGGAGATGCATATACATTCACAGTAACTGGAATCCTATTGCCATCAGTACAACCATCAAACAAAGGTAAAATATAATATGTAGTTGTAGTATCAATGTAACTTTCATATGATAAGCCCGTGTTTATGACATCGACAGAGCTTGGCGCATCGTACCACAACACCTGGTTCGTATTTGTTTCCAGATTAACTTGGGCGACGCCTTCATCACATAAGCTATTTGTGGATATGTCAGTTTTGGGCATAACAATAATTGTACTTGCTGAAACATTAATCGTAGGATCTCCATCCATCCCACCAAATTCTACGATGTAACCTTTTGGATGATATGGGCTAGCTGGATCCGTTGAACCTGTTACAGGTAAATCATTCCATGAACCTAAAATACCAATATTCGGGTCTGTAATATGTGCATAATCTTCATCTCCAAGATTGTTAGGTTCACCATTATTCCAAAATTCAAACATACCATCAGGTGCACTTCCACTAACAGTTCCATTCCAAAAAACTTGTCCTGCTTCTGGTCCTGATTCCCATCGCCAAACGCCCTCACTTACCTGATCTGAACCTCCTATCCAACCCGTACCTTGCGCCTGTTCTCCTGTTAACTGTACCTCTTCCGCCGTGGTAATTGTAGCCAAATAGCCTTGCAAACCAAAATAAGTCTGTTGTGAAGCTGCTTCCAGAGCCTCAGTCCAGCTAATACCAATGTCAGAAACATAAATATAGTAGTGACCTGTTGCAGGCAGAAAATTAGCTTGACCAAGATTAATGGAAAAAAACTTATCCTGAATGAAATTACTTTCAGACGTTTGAAAACGCACATCTGCGATGGCATTTTCGAATTCTGCAAAAGTAGCTGGACCAGATAAAGTTAACAAACCTTCACCCGTAGACCAAGATGCCGAAATATTAGGGTGTGAACCCTCTAAGAACATTACATCGCTGCCCAAAGTGTATCCAGTAGCAATCTGTACAAAAATCTCGTCCAACATACTTCCCCCAGAAGTATCGGAAATAGATACTTGCGTCACAATAGGCATTGGATCACCTCCACAGAAAAATTGATTACCTGTAGCAGTTATATTTGGTGGATTTTGCGCCAACGCATATTGGCATAGCACCGCACAGACCAGATAAAAGATATGAAGCCTTATTCTTAACATAGCATTGTAAAAATACTATTTTTTACGCATGTACACACTAACGGGAACACCAGTAAAATCAAAATGATCTCGCAACTGATTTTCCAAAAATCGTTTATAAGGCTCTTTTACATATTGTGGTAAATTACAGAAAAACGCAAATTGCGGTTGTGGCGTTGGCAATTGCATGATATATTTTATTTTAACATACTTGCCCTTATACGCAGGTGGAGGGTTACTTTCAATAATTGGTAATAGCACATCATTGAGAACACTTGTTTTAATGCGCTTTGTTCTGTTTTTATAAACTTCTACAGCGGTTTCAATAGCCTTAAAAATTCGCTGCTTGTTGAGTACGGAAATGAATACAATGGGCACGTCTGTAAATGGAGCTATTTCCTTTCTAATATGTTGCTCAAATTCCTTCGCTGTTTTGGTTTCCTTTTCTACCAAATCCCATTTGTTCACAAGAATTACAATGCCTTTCCTATTGCGTTCTGCCAACCAAAAAATATTCTGGACCTGTCCGTCGAATCCACGAGTAGCGTCAAGTACCAAAAGACAAACATCACTATGCTCGATAGCTCTTACACTTCGCATTACAGAGTAGAATTCTAAATCCTCCTTAACTT
>CAZDTI010000686.1:0-3749 GCA_964508085.1 uncultured Saprospiraceae bacterium
AAAAAGATCAGGCTTATAATGCAAAATTGAACAACTTCTTATTTGCAATGCTTGGGCTTGGAGTACTATTGTTATTCGTAGTTTATCAATCTTACAAGCGTAAGAAGAAGGCGAATCAATTGTTAACTGCCAAGAATGAAGAAATACAAAGACAGAAGTCAGAAATCGACAAACAAAACGAATTACTGGAAGAAAACCTCAAGCGTTTAGATTCCTTGAATTCCAAGTTGGTTACTGAAATGGCAGAGCGTGAATCTATAGAGCAGTCCTCTTTCGCCCGTGATCGTTTCTTAGCCACTATGAGTCACGAGATGCGTACGCCGATGAATATAATCATTGGATTGACGCACCTTTTATTAGAAGAAAATCCGAAAGAAGGTCAAGTGGAACACCTTCGTACGTTACAGTTCTCTGCAAATAACTTGGTCGTATTTATCAATGATGTATTGGATTTCTCTAAAATTGAAGCCGGAAAGCTTAGTTTGGAAAGCAGAGATTTCGAACCGACTAAAATATTTAATGAAATTACTAACCGTTACAAACTGCCAGCAGAGGACAAAGGTTTGGATTTCCACTTATCGGTCGATAGAAAAATCCCGGAAAACCTTACAGGAGACCCAACTCGTTTAAACCAGATTATTTCGAATTTGGTTTCCAATGCAGTTAAATATACAGATGCGGGAAGCGTAACCATCGATGTAGGATTGGAAGAACTAAACAATCAAAACGCGATGTTGAAGCTGACAATCACAGATACAGGGAACGGAATCGCTCCAGATCGTTTGAACGAAATGTTTAGAAAATTCGCAGACGAAAGTAGTGACGATATCTTCGAAGGATACGCAACTGCAGGTCTTGGTTTAGTGATTACAAAACGTCTAGTTGACTTGCAAAACGGAAATATAGAAGTGACCAGCTCCGAAGGAAAAGGAACAACCTTTACCTTGTTTTTACCATTTAAAGTAGCTACTGGAGTGCCGAAGAAGAAAGTGGCTGCCGCTACAGATGAAGCCAAAGGAGAAAAGAGTTACAGCCAGTTGGCCAACAATAAAATCCTTTTAGTAGAAGACAATGCAATCAATCAGTTGGTTGTAGCTAAAATGTTACGAAAGCTGGATATGGAAGTGGTTACTGCTAACAATGGTCTGTTAGCTCTTGAAGCATACGACAAAGAATACTTCGATCTAGTACTTATGGATATCCAAATGCCGGAGATGGATGGATATCGTACCACTGCTGAAATTAGAAAGAACGCCGATCCTCGTAAGAGAGATGTGCCGATTATTGCATTGACCGCTTCTGCCTTCCTTACGGAGAAAGAAAAGGCAAAGCTCTTTGGTATGAATGATCACGTAGGTAAGCCATTTGGGCCAGAAGATTTGTTGGATAAAATGACAAATTGCTTAGCAGTTTATAAGAAATCCATGCGGTAATTTACTTGGGTAATTAACTTCTGCTATTAGTTGAGCTTTGTTAATTGAACATTCAACTGCAAGATTATAGTAGTAAATTTAATGAATAAAAAAGGGTTTAGGTGCTTAGTAATGAGTGCTTAATCCCTTTTTTATTATTAGCAATAAAACCATTCATTTAGGGACAGGTAAAGTAGAATGTTAAAAAGAAAATTCAATGAAAAAAATAAATATAATCTTGTTGTCAACTTTAGTTATTATAATTTTTTCTTGTAATTCAAATATTGAAATAGAGAAAAATAGTAAGGGGAAAGTTGAAGGTGCTTTGGAATTGCAAAAAAAGGTTGTCGTAAAATCAGAGGATGCTATTGACGCACCTGAGGGTGATCCTAGATCAATTGAAAAAACTGATCCTCCTATTGATAACAAGGAAAATGCAAATAAAGCTAAAACAAAATTCAGTAGCGATTTAAAGCCCAATCAAACCATTTTATTAAATCAGATATACACTGATACCATTGAATTTTCAGCTTATGATGATAATTACGATTATTTTTATTTGATGGGGAAAAAGAATGGGAAGGCGGTTTCATTGATTTATTCTTGGGATTGGAATACTGATAACCAATATAACTTCACGGATGGTGATCTTATAAAAGTCCAATGGAAAATGGACAGTATTTTTATTGCTGGAGAAGGAGATGCTTTAGATTTTAGCGAAAGAGCAATTGATGCAGAAAAGATCGTTTTTTAGAGAATCGGTCTGGCGTATTGTATTGGTGCTGAGTTAGCTTTCGTAAACCCGCGAGAAGGGAAAGAGTAGAGCAAGGTTTGCGAAAGCGGATGGAGCGTTTGGTGTACATATGTTCCGCATGCCAATTGGGGAGTCTTCATTTTTTGGTGAACGCAAAGTTCGCTAAGCACGCAAAGTCCTCAATATTAAGCTGTTATGTTTTACGTTTTCTGTTTGATACCATTTATTGAACATTTTCCCCATTGCTTTACGAACTTTAGCTAAGCGCGGAAAGCCACCGCCACGAATTTCGCGAAGCCATCTAGAAAGACTATGCAAATCGATAAAATAGCTTCAAGCCAAGGATAAGAAATTTAATTTTCCTCTTTAGGGAACGTTTTTATAATAACCATCGTTTTCCCACTGCAACATTAAAAATACATCATGCGACTCTTCATTATTAGCGAACCTTTCAAAATGGTTTTTTGCCCATTGCTTTTTATTTCTGCACCGCAGAAGTAAGAACTGAGCAGATATATTTGCATCCTGTGAATATAGCTATACTTCTGCAAAATTTTTCAAAATAAGTTTGGTATAAAAGTACAGGAGACGGAATCGTTTCTTCTTCAGTGCTTAAGAATGGTGATTGAACAAATACCAGTATTCACTTCTATTTGCTTTGTTTATAAATCATTGAACTGACCTCGGCTCAGGTTGTCAGACTATTGTTTGATCCTAAGTATATTTTTGTATACTTACTAAAAATTAAGAATTATGAAACGCAACAAATTGCGCTTTTTAAGAAATATAGGAATTGCAGCTCACATAGATGCGGGCAAAACAACATTAACAGAACGGGTACTTTATTTCACTGGAAAATCTCACAAACTGGGCGAAACACATTTAGGTAACAGCCAAATGGATACCTCTAAACAGGAGATAGAAAAGGGAATTACCATTAGTTCGGCAGCAACGCATACGGAATGGACTTATGAAAATACGCCGTACTCTTTCAACATTATTGATACTCCCGGACACGTGGATTTTATGATCGAAGTAGAACGTTCTCTTCGGGTTCTGGATGGAATGGTCGCTTTGTTTGATGCCGTAGCTGGTGTAGAATCACAGACAGAAACGGTTTGGCAACAAGCAGCGAGGTATCAAGTGCCGGTAATTGGAATGGTTAACAAAATGGACCGAACAGGTGCTGATTTTTTTGAGGTAGTTGCTCAAATGAGAGAACGCTTGGGAGCTAATGCTTTGCCGATTCAAATTCCGATTGGAGAAGAAGAAGGCTTTGAAGGAGTCGTGGATTTATTGACGATGAAGGCGATTTATTGGGATAAGGATGGAAAGATGACCGTTCAGAATGAAATATCAGAAAGTTTGTCTGAATTGGCCAATAAACATCGAGCAGCATTAGTGGAGGCTATTGTGGAATTGGACGAAAACCTTCTGGAACAATTCCTGGAGAATTCCGAAAGTATCACGGTAGAACAACTAAGAGCGACCCTGAGAAAAGGCGTTTTATCTCGACATATCGTTCCCGTTTTGATGGGGGCAGCTTACAAAAACAAAGGCGTGCAAACCTTGTTGAATGCTGT
>CAZDTI010000687.1:0-3731 GCA_964508085.1 uncultured Saprospiraceae bacterium
GGAAGATTTGAAAATGAGGATGGACTGAAGATAAAGTAAATGACGATTCTTGTTTGTATAATTCGAAGGTCAACTGGTTCGCGCAGTTTATCGATAGCAAATTAAGAACATTCACCCCCATAAAAATGCAGTTCAAAGGATAAATTTCATTTAAGAACCTAAGCTAGGTTTATTGCAAAGGTTATATAAAACTAAGTAATTGGACAAAATTATTTCAACATAAAATGGAATTGGATTTCAAACTTGAATGAGGCAAAAAACGTAGGCGATGCCTTAGCATCGGCGAGGCTTTTTAACGAAATACAAGAGCGAAAGACTTTTCATTTTATAGTAGAATTAATTTGTACAGTTACTTAAATGCAATATTATGAAATTTATCCTTTCCATTTGTATAGCTATGCTCTTCTCAATAGCTGCGCATGCTCAAAATAATCTTTCTGGAATTGTTTCAGACTCCGACGATAAAGCAGTTGAATTCGCAACTGCTTTTTTATTCCCGGTAGGTGATAGTAGCCTCGTTGAAGGAGTTGTCACTGATGAGAATGGCTCTTTTCTTTTTCCAAATATAAAGACTGGTCATTATCAATTAACGGTGCAAATGTTAGGGTATAAAGATTGGAAGCAACTTGTTATTATTTCTGATATTGACCTTCATTTGAGCTCAATATCTTTAATAGAAGAAGCAACACTTTTAGGAGAGATACAGGTGGTTGCGGAACAGTCCATAGTTGAAAGTCATCTGGGGAAAAAGGTGCTTAGACTTGGTAAGGATCTAAGTACAACAGGGAGCAATGCCTTAGAAGCCCTGGAAACGATTCCTTCGGTTACTACAACTCCAAGAGGAAATATTCAAATACGAGGAAATACGAATGTCGTTATTTATATCAATGGAAAGGCAAC
This sequence comes from uncultured Saprospiraceae bacterium, assembly GCA_964508085.1. Taxonomy (GTDB): domain Bacteria; phylum Bacteroidota; class Bacteroidia; order Chitinophagales; family Saprospiraceae; genus CALGLS01. The sequence continues at coordinate 901 of CAZDTI010000687.1, forward strand.
CAATAGAGATCCGACTACACTTAAATTTATTGCTGCTGAATCTTTGGAGAAAATTGAAATTATTACGAACCCGTCTGCAAAATACGATGCAGAAGGAGTTGGTGGAATTATTAATTTAGTTTATAAAAAAGATACATCAACTTCTTTTAAACTAGAATTTATTTCTAACTTATCCACTCCGACGAACCCCTTTTATTTAAATCCAAACACCGGATTGAACATTAGTTTTACAAAAAAGAAAATCTCTTTTTTCGCAAATGTTAGTTACGATTATGGAAAGTATCAAGATCATGTTGATGCCCGAAGAGATAACTTTAAGGATAGTCTTCAGCGATATGAAAATCTTTCCGTTTATAATGGATTAGGGAATATCAGCAATGCGCTAGTAGGCTTTTCTATCGAACCTGATTCTTCAACTACTTTAGGATTGGAAATAAATTATGATCGTTGGGATATACAAAATGAAATACAACAGCAAAATATTTTTGACTATAAATTCGAGGCGGATAAAAGTGTTAATTTGCCTAGTGAAAGGAAAGAATTAGAAACGGAATTATGGACAAGTGTAGCTTTTAAAAAGAAATTTTCCAAAAAGAAAATACTTAGCATTACCTTTAATGCAGGAGGAGAAAATGAAACTAATTTTTCAAAAAGTGATGAAATCAATCTAAGTAATGTTCCCTCCAGTGTTCAACAATTTTTGCTTTCTTCAAATGAAAAGGAAAGCCAAAGATATTATCAAGGGAGGTTGGCTTATGAAGCACCGTTTTTTAATTGGGGAACAATTGAAACGGGGATGAAAGCAGATTTTATTCAGTATCATATTTTTCAAAAAATTGTATTGCGCTCTAATATTATCCAACCACCCGACAACGATTTTACTATGGATATGCAAAAAATAGGCGTTTATCTGCTTCAGAAAAAACAAATAAAAAAACTGGAATACGGACTTGGTTTACGATTGGAGCAATTCTCAAGTAAAGCTGATCAACGCGTAGACCAAAGTACATTTACTCAGAATTATCTTCGTTTGTTTCCCTCCGTTCAATTCAACTACTTGCTGGCAGATCACGGCCAAACACTGGGCTTTAACTACACGCGTCGAATCAATCGCCCTGGATTCTTTGATTTAAATCCTTATATTTCCTATGAAGACCCACTGAACTTGGAAACGGGTAACCCAGAACTTCAACCTGAAATTGCAGATTTGATGGAGCTAAACTATCACCAGGAATGGACGAAAGTAACAATGGATTTGACCTTCTATACTCGAAAGACAAGAGAGGCCATCCAGTCTGTCGTTTTGCCTATTGATGAGGACCGTTCCTTGTCAACTTCGGCGAATATCGGAATCGCTAAAAGAAATGGAATGGAAGCTCAGCTTAATTATACGCCCAGAAAGTACTTCAAAGCAACAGCTGGTTTTGTCTTGGCTCAAAATCAATTCGAAGATTCGGAAAATGAAATTAGTTATAACGAAAACACAACATGGAGTTTACGATTAAAACAGCAATGGAGATTTAAGGAGCACTGGAAACTGGAAATTTCTGAGATATATAGAGCGCCTTCTTATCAGATTCAACAAAAGACAGCTGAAAATTATTATGTGAATTTTGCACTTAGTAAAAAGTTCAAAAATAAAAGAGGAAGTATTTCTTTTGTCGTAAGAGATGTTTTTAATACAAGACAAAATATTCAGTTCTTACGTACAAGTAATTTTGAGATAGAAAGAAGTTATAAATGGCAAACTCGTCAGATTGTATTAGGCTTGAAGTATATTCTTTTTGATAAAAAAAAGTAAAAAAATAAAATGAAAAAAGAATGGTTGTGCCAGTTGGTGGCATTAATGTTATTTTATTTAGATAGTATTATTTCTGTAGAGCATGAAGGTGTTTTCCTTTCAGATACTCCTATAATAGATTTACTGTATTTATTATATTCAGCTGTTTTATTTTTAATAGTTAATTATGTTTTTATTCCACGATTTTTTCATGCTAAAAGATACCTTTTATTTTTTGCTTTATTAGTTGCTACCATTGTGCTTTTTGGTATTGTTGAAGAGGAACTGATTGAACAATTATTATCCCCACATAGTCGGGGAGCTAACGATTTGACCTGGCAGGCTATATATTGGTACTTTGGTGAAATTCTGATTCCTTTATTGACTTTTATGACTATTAAATTTGTATTCGATAACTTCGCTCAACAACGTAAATTAGAAAAAATAGAACAAAATAGATTGACTAATGAGTTACGATTATTAAAATCTCAAATTCAACCACATCTCCTTTTTAATAGCCTAAATAATTTATATCATTTCGCATTAAAAAAATCAGATGAAGTTCCAGATTTAATACTTAAATTATCAAATGTCTTACGTTATGTACTTTATGAGACGACAGAAGAAAAGGTTCCTCTGGAGAAAGAATTAATATTTATTAAAGATTTTATTAACCTTCAGGAAATTCAATATAAAGGAAGAGGACAAGTACGTTTTGATATCGAAAAAGAAGAAGATAACAGCTCCTTGAAAATTGCGCCTTTTATGTTAATACCATTTATAGAAAATAGCTTCAAGCATAGTTTTGGTTCTAAAATAAAAGAGGTATATATCGAAATTAAAATATCCATACAAAAAGATCAAATTCGACTTTTTGTTAAAAATAATTTTGAAGAAGATGGAGGGAATAGTGAAAAACTGACAGAAGGGGGGATCGGACTGAAGAATGTAAAGAAGCGTTTAGCTTTGCTCTACCCGAATCAATATAAACTAGACATACAGAAAAAAGGACAAGAACATTTCGTCAATTTAAATATAAAGCTTGCATGAT
>CAZDTI010000688.1:0-3727 GCA_964508085.1 uncultured Saprospiraceae bacterium
TAATTGGCGAAATGCTGCAGTTGCCCAGCCATTTCTTTATTCTGAGTCGCTCGAAAATAAGTATCCGCCATAGCTCGTAGGTTTTGATAAAAGAAGCGATCCATTTCTACGACCTGCATTTCTTTCGTCCACAAATCTATCTTGAGGGTATCCATAGTCTCTTTATCAAATAGAGACAATAACATACCTTTGCAATCTTTTTCTTCACTTCCCTCCGGGTTATCTGTAGACATCCATTTAATAGACTCCGGAACGTTTTTATCATCTAACTTGATGGTGATTTTTATTTCTGATTTCTTTGACATATTTTCTTAAGTTGTTTTATAAAAAGTCTAATTCAGTTCTTCAAAGTTCCCAGTTCTTCTGTTCTTCCTTACGTTGTCCCAGTTGAAATAACGGCCATTCATAACAACATATACACCGGGAGGTAGCGTTTGGGCAAAAGCCAATGCGGATCCCAAGTTAAAAAAACCATCCGACGAAGTACCAAATGCATAGGGAACCATTGCACCAGTAAGGATGATCGTTTTATCCTGAAGATCCTTAGATGCCGCAATTTTAGTAGCAGTTTTTACCATTGTGTCGGTCCCATGTGTAATCAAGAATTGTTTATGTTTTGATTTTCGACAGTTATGAATAACGATTTCTCGATCTTCTTCGGTCATTTCTAAGCTGTCAATCATCATCAGCGTTTTCACATCAATGTCAATCGTACTTCGCCCTCGCTCGAACATATCTTTGAGGTGTGTATCTTTGAAATATAATTGCCCTGTGATGAAATTGTATTCCTTATCAAAGGTTCCTCCCGTTACAAATACTTGTACCATTTATTTTGGTTTCGTTTATTTTTGTTTCTGCAAAAATACAGTTTTCTCATAAATACCAATATGCCATATCCTCCATACATTGTACTAGAGGATATGACATATTTATAGGAATTAAATTCTTAAATTAGTTACTCTACATTAAACACAGATTCATCCATTTCCTCATTCACTTTTACAGATGCTGCTTTCAATTCTAAAGGCATTGGAATTCCTCCTCCAGAGATTACTAATCGATGTGGGAACATTACCCCTTTGATGTTCTTGTATTCTCCAATTTCCACTGTTTGAACAATAGGCTGCCCATCCACCTCTCGGCTAACAATAGATTTTACTTTTAATTTAGAAGTTGTATCATAAAAGTCCGTTGTTTTAGAACCGTTGGTATTTGTAATTTTCACCTTGTAAGCTGGACGTCCTTCTACTTCCTCAATTCCACCTAATTCTATTTCGTATTCAGTACTTCCTTTATATGTACGTTCCCTAAAAGGGATGGCTTTTTCTCGTAGATCTTTCAAGTCCGTTTCATCTGCAGACTTTGGGCCGGTCATACCACTAACCAAACCCTTATCTCCATTCAGCACTTCCGCATTCACCACTGTCCCTCCCATCAAAGTAAGCATAGCATATTGACCAGGCATTTTTTGATAAATCTCCATATCAATATCCTGCCCCATGATGTTGCCTTTCATTATAGTAGCAATAGATTTCACATTATCCATTGCAGTTGTCCCACCAATTGCTTTTAGATACTCATCAATAATCGAAATTGCCGTAGTTCCCTGTGGAATTGTCATTTTAGGCATTTCAACTTCCTCGAAACTGCTGTTATAATAATTAACCTTCCCGCTCTTTGCAAAACGCTTAAGTTTTGTAGCTACATCGTCTTGATTCCCAATTACCACAATATGCGCATTTTCTGGTTTGATGTATTTCTTAGCCATAGCCATCAAGTCATCAGAAGTAACCGCTGCCAATTTTTCCAAGTAAGTTGCATAGTAATCTTTTGGCAAATTATACCGAGCAGTATTCAATGCAAAACGAGCAATAGTTTGCGGACTTTCCAAAGATCGCGCGAAGGACCCGTTCAAAACATTTTTTACTTTCTGCAATTCTGCTTCGTCCACTTTCTCTGTTCGGATGGTATTCATTTCATTGAAAATTTCAACGATAGAACTGTCTGTTACTTCATTCCGAACCGATGCACCAGCTCGGAACAATCCAACGTATTTATCAGAAGAAAGACTAGAGCGAGCGCCATATGTATAAGCATTATTTTCTCTTAAATTCTGGTTCAGTCTGTTTCCAAAATAAACGCCAGCGCCTAACAAAGTATTCATCACTCGTGCTTTGATCACATCTGGAGTTCCAGGCTTCAAATCAACTGGGTAAGTTACATTAATCACCGATTGAACAGCACCAGATTTATTGATAAACTCTACTTCATTTCCCATTGGAGCTTTAGGCATTTCTGGATTTGTATTGGTGATTTTATCGTCTGCTTCCCATCCGGAGAAGTATTGTTTTGCTAATGGTTCTGCTTCTGCCTTTGTAATATCACCCACGATAATCAAGTAGGCAATATTTGGCTTGAACCATTTTTGGTAATAACTTTTAACCCCTTCCAAGGTGATATTTTCCAATGTCTCTTCTGTCATAAATTCACCATAAGGATGATCCAGTCCGAATACGACTTTGTCTGACAAGTTTTGAGACAAAGAAGAAGGATCATCTTTTTCCTGAGCCAATCCGGAAGCATATTGTTTTTTGATCTTCTCAAATTCCGCTTCTGGAAAACTTGGATTGAGCAATACATCACTCATAACTACCAATAATTCCTCATTATATTTCTTTAATGTTGAACCAAACATACCATTGGAATTTGTGCTTAGACTTGCACCAAGAAAATCAATACTTTCATCAATTTCTGATTTTGATTTAGAGGCTGTTCCTTTGTTAATCATATCTCCTGCAATCTCAATTGTTCCAGATTTTTCCTTTTCTGCTAGAGGAGGAACATCAACAAATAATTGGTAGGAAACCCTAGGCAATTTGTGGTTTTCTACCAAAATCACCTTCAGTCCATTGTCTAAAGTAAATTCTTCTGCAGCTCCCATTTGGATACGTGGAGCAGGCCCCGCAGGTGGGACTGTAGAACGGAAAGTCGGTGCTTTTGGTGCTTCCACCTCAACATCTGGAGTTTCGATTTTAGTCTCCGGCACCTTAGTCATTGTTTCGCCTGTTTTGGGAGTACACTGAGCAAATAATATACTTACAAGGAAGGCATAAAAAAATATCTTTTTCATGTTTTTGATTTTCTAACTGATTTAAAAAGTAACGCTTTGTTAGTAATGGAAAAATTAGCTTCACTACGGCTGGACTGGTTTAGGCAACCAATACAAAGTAATTCTATTGTTTTCCCCAAAATATTGTTTAGCTACTCTTTGGATATCTTCACGAGTCACTTTCATATATCTATCAATTTCGGTATTGATCAAATCAGCACTACCGTAATACATATGGTAATTAGCAAGACTTTCTGCAATTCCCACGATACGACTATTTGAAGTAACAAATTCACTTTCGATCTGGTTACGCAATTTCTGGAATTCTTTCTCGGAAATAAGCTCCGTGCGCGCTTTGTTAATTTCGTCATTAATGGCATTTTCCAAGACATTGGCTTCTACCCCCATATTGGAAATTCCAAAGACCAATGCTACTCCTGGATCCTCTAAAGAGAAAGGAAAGTTACCTACAAAAACTGCCTTCTGCTGTTCGTCAACTAATGACTTATATAGTCGCGAAGACTCTCCAGTTGAAAGAAGGGTACTCAACATTTGAACAGCATAATAATCATCTGTTCCTTGAGCAGGGATTCGGTAAGCTTGAATAATTCCTGGCAA
>CAZDTI010000689.1:0-3683 GCA_964508085.1 uncultured Saprospiraceae bacterium
ATGACAATGGACCGGCAGGCGAAACCATTACCATTCCAACCCATGGTGGAACACACGTAGATGCACCCTATCATTATTATCCAACTTGTGAAGGCAAGCCTTCCAGGACGATTGACGAAATGCCCCTGGATTGGTTTTTCCGCCCGGGAGTTGTTTTGGATTTTACAGACAAACCTGACGGGTATATGTTTGAGCCGGAAGACCTGCAGGAAAAATTAGCAGACATCGGTTACACTTTAAAACCCTATGACATTGTCTTGATTCGTTGCGATGCATATAAGCGGATTTACGATGAGGATTTTGTGAAAATTCATGTAGGTGCTTCCGCAGCTGCAACCCATTGGTTAATTGACCAAGGCGTAAAAGTTATGGGTACGGACGGTTGGGGTTGGGATATTCCTTTGCATATTCAAGCGGCAGATTATAAAGCGAATCCGCGACCGGGTATTATCTGGCAAGCACATTATGTCGGTATCGAAAAAGAATATTGTCAAATTGAAAAGATGGCAAATTTGGACCAATTGCCGCCTTTTGGTTTTACCGTCGCTTGTTTTCCCGCTAAGATAAAAGGGGCAAGTGCAGGTTGGACAAGAGCAGTTGCTATCATCAACGAATAGGAAAATTATACAAGTATGAACAAGAGAAATAATTTTGGAAATCAAATGCGAATTATTCATAGATATTTGGGCTTCTTTCTCGTAGGTATCATGGCGGTATATTCCATTAGCGGTATTATTATGATATTCAGAGATACCGATTTTCTCAAAAAAGAAGTCATCAAAGAAAGACAATTGGAAGCAGGCTTAGTAGGTGGCGAACTTAGTCCAAAGTTAAGAATGGGGGTAAAAGTTGAACGAACGGAAGGGGATGTACTTTACTTTGAACAGGGAAATTACAATACTAAAACTGGGCTAGCGACCATCAAAAAGATGGAGCTTCCTTATGTCTTAAGTAAAATGGAGAAATTACATAAAGCCACGCACAATAGCCCTTTGTATTTCTTAAATATTTTCTTTGGTTTGTCTTTGTTATTTTTTGTGGTCTCTTCATTTTGGATGTTTTTACCCAAAACGTCTATTTTTAAAAAGGGGCTATACTTTACGGTTGCTGGTTTTATTTTGACGCTTATTCTGATATTTATGTAGAAAATGACTGCCCTAAAAAAAACAAAAATGTGAAATGATTTAGAAAAAATTAAAAACAATTTAGGAGTAACTAACCACCTCTACAGTTGTCAGAAAATTTAAATATGAATAAACCTAAGTTGATGATTTTGTTGTGGGGGGTGCTAGCGACTTCTTTTTGCCAAGCACAAATTGGTGGTATTTCCGCCTCAAAAGTAGCTGCGTTCTGTGTCGATCCGATAGATAACCACGAAGTTGAATTTGAACCTTCCTATGGAATCCAGACCAGTCATTCTTATTGGAATGAAGATGGAAAAGAACAAGATTTGTATGATTCCACTGATAGTGTAGAATTATCCTCCGGTTTAATGTGGCGTATTTCTTACGGTTTATTGGATGATAAAATGGAAGTAGGGATTAGCTTCTCTCCTGATTTATCCTCCTTCAATTGGGGAGCGAAAATGACGGTATGGCAGCAAGAAAAAACCGCCATTAGTTTGATGGCCGGCTTATTCACACCGATGGGGAGTCGAGTATTTGATAGAAGCGCACCAAGCCCAGATGATGTCAGTAGTTACGGATTAGGGATAATTAATTCCTGGATTTTCAGCGAGAGTTTTTCCCTTGATGTAAATATTCAATACCAAGATTATTTTCAACAAGCAGATGGATTATCAGAATGGGATTATTTTTTCAATGCAGAAGTAGGAAAATATATAATGGATAATCAACTATTATTGATTGGTGGCTTTGGTTATCAACAATACAACTTTCAGGAAGGCAATCAACAAAAATGGACTTTCTATCCAGGAGTATCTATTGAATTTGCGGAAAATTTTTTAGTGGTATTTAATGGAGCTTTTGATTTTACGGGGAAGAATATTTCTAGAACGAACGGCTTTGGGATGGCGCTTACTACTTTTTTGAAATAATATTTCAGAGGGCAGATGAGGTGGATAAGGAGATGAGGTAGATGAGGTTTCCCTTAACTCGTACTAATTTGCGTCAGCCCTAGAAGGCGGACAAGTTAGAAGGAAACCTCATAGCCCATCTACCGCATCACCTCATCTACCTTAATTAAAGAAACAATTAAATGAAAAACCAATTTATCAAATTCCTATTCTTGAGTCTTTTTCTTTTGACAATGTATAATTGCCAAAACTCAACTGGTGTAAAATCAATAACTTTTGATAAAGCACAATTATTGACTAATTTTCAAAATCCACCCAATGAGGCGAAGCCGAGAGTTTGGTGGCATTGGATGAATGGCAATGTTACAAAAGAAGGCATTGAAAAAGATTTGGATTGGATGAACAGCGTCGGAATTGGTGGTTTTCATAATTTTGATGCCAATCAGTTTACGCCTGATGTGGTCGATAATAAGTTGATATTTATGACAGACGACTGGAAAGATGCTTTTCAATTTACCACAAATAAAGCCCAGGAATTAGGATTTGAAATGGCGATTGCAGGCTCGCCGGGTTGGAGTGTCACGGGAGGGCCTTGGGTACCGAAAGAGGACGGAATGAAAAAATATGTCTGGACGGAAACTCGTCTAAAAGGTGGTACTCCATTTAATGGAAAATTACCTAAACCTGCTGACAACATGGGGCATTTTCAGAATGTAGTAATTGATACCGAAAGTTATTTGGAAGGATATATTGGGGAACAATTTAATTATTACAAAGATGCTTATGTCATTGCTTATCGATTGCCAAAGGAAGAAAAAACACTAGCTGAATTTAAACCAAAAATAAGTTCGAGTGATGGTACCTTTACGATCGCAGCTTTGACAGATGGCGATTTACATAAGAGTACGTATTTGTCCCCCAAAAAAGTAGGGGAAGATATGTGGATACAATATGAGTTTACTTCGCCGCAGACTTTCAAGGCGTTTTCAATAGTGGGTGCAAATACTTCACCTTTGGCTGTCTTTGAAGGAAATCCTGAAAACAGAACGCTCAAAGTAAGCGATGATGGAATTAATTTTAAAGACATTGCAACCGTTGCCGGAACGACTGTTCCACAAAGTACCATCGGTTTCCAACCCACCACTGCGAAGTATTGGCGAATGACCTGGAAGACGATTCCGCCTCCTTTCAATCCTTTTAAATTAATGGCAGGCCTACCTCCTGATACCAAACCGGAAGGCATCGATGTTGCCGAATTTGTTTTACACAATACTGATCGGATTGACCAATTCGAAGACAAGACTGGCTTTGCTCCCTGGAAAGAAGATACCCAAACTTACAGCGGTACTTCCGACAATGCCATTCCGCAAAAAGAGGTCATTGACATTACAGATAAAATGCAAGCAGATGGCACCTTGAACTGGGAAGTGCCCCAAGGAGATTGGATGGTCATTCGTTTTGGCTACTCCCTGACGGGGCGGCAAAATCATCCCGCCTCACCGGAAGCAACAGGTTTGGAAGTCGATAAATTAGATGAAGAAGCGGTGCGCAGATACATCAATCAATATTTGGATAAATACAAAGATGCTACGGGAGATAGGCTGGGGGAGAAGGGATTGAGCCATATGATTTTGGACAGCTACGAAGC
>CAZDTI010000690.1:0-3679 GCA_964508085.1 uncultured Saprospiraceae bacterium
CTTTTGTTTTGATCATCAATGACCATCCCTTCCCTTTCTACAGAAATGAACTGCTCATGTACGCGAAAACTACTTACCAACCTTTTTCCATCCGGTAATTTCAAGATATCACCTAACGACAATTCGACTTCGTAAGCTCCTCCCCTTACCAGTTTATTATTAGGAATGATCTTAAATCCTCGATTGGCTTTGTCAAGTTCCACGGTATACTCAAAAGCAGGAGTAACCTTTATGGACTTATACAAAGCCGCAGAATCTAGTGCCTGTGGGCTCACAAAACGGAATTCAATTGGATCTGATTCATTGATCATGCCTTGGGTATAGGCGGAAATGTAATTTCGGGCTACTACGTCAGAGATGGGTGCCTCTTCTTTACAAGAAACAAAAAGTAAAGAAAGAACGAGTAAGATTTGGATAGCAGCAGTTAGATTTTTCATTAGAAATAGTTTTGTATATGACTTGATAACCCCAAATGTATGGGGATATCTCTATTTCTACTTGTACGAATTAGTATTCGTAGAGGTTCGGCGAGTAAGTGTAGGTTCAGGGCTTAGTATTGATTCATAGCAAACTCTTATTCATTTAGTTTTTGAATACACTCCACGCAAAGAAAGAAACACATAAACCACTATAAATCAAATAACTAATCCATTCTAGCTTCTACGAAACAAAACGTATTTACAAGAATTAACCGGAGTAAAAATGAAATCTGTAAGTCAAAGAAACAAAAGTATATTGCTTTTCGCTGAACTCTGACTAAATTTGAATCATTAAACAATCGGTTTTTCAATTTCGAAATATTTTTTAGAACTTGATTGACTTAATCTTATATCATCTTTCAATAAATTAAAAAAATAAAAGCAATGAAACTAAAGTTCCACCCTACTACCCTTTTGTTATTATTATTGTTAAACACCATGTTTTTGGTAGCCCAAGATCCTATTGAAATAACACGTATTGACGGAATAGGAGCCGGAAATACTTTTCTTGAGATTTCTCCAGAAACAAGAGACAATATTTTAAATGAGACCTTTAATGGCCACATAACTTATTTACCTGACCATGGCCCAATTCATGTTGAAGTCACAAATCCGAACGCCTCCACCAATGGAGGTTATGAGTTAACCCTTATTGATGAAGATATGTCAAATGACGTTTTGGACGAAATGGTTTATTGGCAACTTACCCAAATACAAAGTGGACAGACCGTAACTTCTGAATTCACGATAACTGAAGAACCCGAACAATATGCTGCCGAATTTGGTATCACCATTAGAATGGAACAAACCTTAGAACCAGGTCAACTTGGGGAGAATAATGGAGCCATCGACGCTCAGATAATCTATGAGGATGCAAATGGCCCAGAGTGGTTGTCTGGCATTCCTGACGAAGGGCTTCCGGGGGATCCAACTATTTACAATTATATCAAAACAGCACCTGGAGAAAACTTTAACGCCCTTGATCCCGATAGCGATTACGCCAACTTAGGAGATGGCACTTGGGTACCTTATACCTTGTGCGACTGGAATCCACAGCCCGACAACCAACCCTATTTATCTCCCTCCTGGAGGAGTTCGAGTTCAGGACCTGTTCACTTTAGCAACACATTGGAAAAATTACCAAACGTTGATATTGTTTTTACTTCCAATAAGGACTTATGGTCCAAATGTATTGTTGTTGAATCCGCTAGTGAATTTTACAATGGTTTTGGATTCAGTTATCAACCAGAAGATGATGCGGAACAATTTGATATAAGACCTGGCATCTCTCGCGATAAAGATGGTAATGAGGTCACAGACCCTTCTGATACTGGATTCAGTTGGTTCCCTGGATATGCTATTAATTTAGAAACAGGCGAAAGAGTAAATATTTTCTTTGGAGAAAATTCTATCTTTTCCTGTGAAGACAATAATGATGAATATTGTGGAGCAAATTTAATTTCACCTATAGAGATCTTTGGTGGAGACATGCTTTGGAACCCATCAAATGAACGCATCCTCGAAAGTGGATATATAGTTGATAATACACTATTAAACATTTACGATGGTGGTCAACATATGATCTATGTAACGGACCAAGCCTATGACGAATGTGAAGATTTGAACGAACTACTAAGATTCAACGACCCTAGTAGCAACATAGATAAAATTAGAGCATTGCGGAAGGTAAGGTGGACTAGTTTTTCTTTATTGGAACCGGGGCAATCTTTACTACCCTTTGAAGACGGACTTATTCCTAATGACGTAACAATAAAATTACGTGTAGACAATACATTTCAAGTAGAAGAAGGTACTGCGGAATTTAATGGATATCCATCCTATGAATTTGAAATATCTGGGATTTCTTCTGTAACGGAACAACAGGGCAAGGAGCTTTTGAGTAATGTATCCATAAGCCCAAACCTTTATTCTTTGAAGGGTAGAAATACCACCTTAAAATTAAAGAACCTTCCTTCTAATTGTCAGATTACATTATACAGCTTAGAAGGACAACTGCTCAATTCCTTTAGTAGTCCAATTACCAATGGCAGTTCTTTGACAGTAATGGACATCTCTAATTATCTGCCTTCCTCTATCAATAAAGGCATGTACTTTTTATCTATTGAGAAAGATAATATTTCAAAAAAAACACTGAAGTTCATCATTCTTTAATATCATTTTCTGACTGAATCGAAGCCAGCATCTAAGGTGTTGGCTTCGAAGTAAATAGTACTGAAAGAAAAAGCATGTCGTTTTCAATAAGAATGGGATTAAATTAATATATGTTTTCTTACTAAATGAGAATCTGATCAATCAAACTTATGAAGCAGTGGCCAAGACATGAAAGTTCGGTTCGTGGTTAATAAATTACCGGAATGGAAAAATATGGAATCAGGAGAAGTTGCTTTTTGAGGAGGAGAGCTGAAAACCTGTCCTGAACCAGTCCGCAACAGTCTAACTGGTACCGGAATGGGCGGGCTTGTCGAAGGATGATGGCTTCCAGTCTAATTGGATAGTTATTGATTCTGAGTCCCTAATGGAGCAATATCAAACTTATGGAATCGCGTTTTTAAAAGATCGACACCAAATACATTATCGACGAAATAACAAACGCCATTATTGATACTGTGCATTCTTGCAAAGGTTGATTGTTGGGGCAGGGTAGAAATATGCATTGTTTTTAGCTTATCGCCTTCTAAATACACTTTATAAATTTCGTCTTTCTCATTTTTCAAAAAAGATATTTTGTGCGTTCCGTCCTGAAGTACCTCTAGTTTTTTGTCCTTCCATATTTCCCCATGAAGAGAAAATTCTGGTATTCTTTGCAATGGATCGAAGCATATAGGTTTTGCAACCGATTGTAGAAAATCAACAATAAAATATTCATTTTTTGTACGAATTTCAGCGTTCCGTATCGGCCTTGCAACTATATTGATATAGTAAGCTACTATTTTTACAAGCTCTCTGGAATTTATCAAAGCCTTTACATCTCCGTTCCAAGAACCATCTACTATTATGTTGGATCTAGGAAAACCTGCATCAATAGCATTCTCATCTGGATCCTTTATGTTGGCCAGATACATTCCTATTATTTCCCGAAGATAAGACTCCGCAGCTTTTTTCGCTTTTTCATCCCATAGGCTAATTAATAGCTTTGCTTGCTGATCCAAATAGTAAAAATAATTTACGCGCTTATTGTG
>CAZDTI010000691.1:0-3673 GCA_964508085.1 uncultured Saprospiraceae bacterium
AAGTTTATTATTCTCAAACTCCCAATCAATTATACGCTCCAAACTCCACCAAATGCAATCCCGGATTGGCACTATTAAACAATAAATTTATTTTTAAAAACCGAAGCTCCACTGCTTCAATTTCATCTACATATCCTTTTTCCGTAGAAAGTTCGGTATGCCTACTTTTATCTAAAATTGTTGTCCAGTTCTCTCCATCTTTAGAGCCTTCAATGGTGTATTGATAATAGCGATAATTATCCCAAAAAGTAACCACTTTAAACTTAGAAATAGTTTCCAATTTTCCAAGGTCTACTTTTACCCAGTTTTCCTCATCATTATGATCCCCCCAATGTTCCCAAAGTGCTATTTTTCCATCAGTTGCACATCGTGAACTTCCTGGAGTGGTCGCCTCATTGGAAGACCAGGTCTTTTTACCGGTGGTCAAACTTTCGGAGGACCACATTTCAAGATAGCTGGCAGAGGAGGAGGAACCTACTCGTTCTCCGTTTTCATTAAACAACTGGGTTTGTAAATGACTTGTTACATCAATCGAAAATGGATGAGTATAAATAGTTGATGTATCTGTCACGCTCCTCCCATTCGTGTTATACCGAATGACATGATTTTCCTTTTCAGACAATAAGCTAATCATCAGAGAATCTTCAAAATACATTTTATCCCAACTCCCTATTGGCAATTCTTTTACTAAACCTTGGGTCTGAATAGAAATAGGCTTAAAAAAGAAACGCCGAAGATAAGTACGTCCTAATTTTTTCCCTTTTGCATCAAAGGCTTGTATTCGTAAATAGGTAGTCTCTGTTATCTTTATCGGCTCCTTTAGTTTTTTCCAATCTTCTTTTGATGGTCGATTGGTAATTGCATATTTAAAATCCAATCCTTCAAAAGCAGCTTTTACGGTAACCGTAATTTCATTGTCAAACCAAAGATGCTCGTAAAAATTTCCTTCTCCCAAGTCTGTATATGTCAAACCTTTAACGTCCACTTCAAAGGGACGAAGCAGTTTGCTTAATTTGGCATCAGCAGCCAATTGCCGTTTTTCAAAATCCTTCCAATCCTTAGTAGGATTCCATAAATGTTCGCTCATACTCGCCACTCGTTTCCGTAATCGAGGCAATTGATTGATCTGACCTTGCTCCCAAGCACACATGGTTGCCCCCATTAACAAATCAGTGTCCTGAATTTCAATACCTAGAAACTCCCCTTCCGGAACGGACCAACTTTCCCAGCGCTTTGGTGTCCATTCTTTATAGATATATTCTGGTGACCACTTTCTATTATTAACTACATAAAGCGGTTTGAAAGAGGCATTTATAAAGAAGTAGCCGTCTTTGATCAATGCCTGAGGATCATGGTAAACGGATTCCCACAACAATACAATCACATCTTTTGGGATCTCGAGTTCTCCTTCTTCTCCGAAACCAGCCCAGACAATGGTTTGCTTACCAGTCGCTTTGACCATTTCATTCAGTCGAACTAAAAAATGTCGAAACAATTCATTCAAATTTGGCACGTTATGCTTCTTCATGTAAGCCATTGTTTCCGGATCATCTTCCATTCCTTCAAAAAAAGCTTCATCTCCTCCAATGTGAATATATGGCGAATGACTAAAAACCGCAGCTACTTCTTTCATCAAAACAGCCAACGCTTCATAGACTTCTTCCTTTCCCATTGAAACCGTATAAGGATTGTTGTCAACCTTTGCTATTCCAAACAACTCCGGCATCTTCTTGATAAATTCGGAAGAATGACCTGGGACATCTATTTCTGGGATTAAAATCACTCCACGTTCTTGGGCGTATTGATTTAGATCTATTAGTTCTTCTTTTGAATAAGAGTGTCCTTTCGTTGCTAAAGCAGGAAATGCATCAGATGGAAAGGTAAAAGCCGAATCATCAGTCAAATGAAGATGAAGGTAATTTATTTTGTACCAACGACAGAGCATAATAATTTCTTTAATGGTTTCTATATCATGCCATGCGCGAGCGAGGTCTAGCATAATACTGCGGTAATTATAGTTGGGGCTGTCCTTGATTGTTCCTTTTGGAATATGTAGATTGGCATTTAAGGATTGCCATAAAGAACTGATTCCATTTACGACCGCTGTGTAGCTGCTTCCTTTGATAGAGATGTTTCCTGTTGTTTCAATAGTGTAATTCCCAACAGGTAAATCATTGTCAATTTGTATTTTTAATGTTGGAATATCAGACACTCTTTTTATTTGGATCCCTGTAAGTAAATGAAAGTCAGTCTTTATCATTTCATCTAATGGTTCTAACATTTTGTCCGCTTCTACTTTGAAACCCTTGGAGAGGTCTAATAGTTCTCCCGTCGTTTGTCTAGTTTTTGGTTTGGGTAAAATGGTATTCTCTATTTCTTGTGGCGCTTTACTACAGCCGAAAAGGACAAGTGTAATTATTGTTATAAGAAGTCTCATTTTTTCGTTTTTATTTTAAGCTGCTCTTCTACTTACATCATACAGATTTAATTTCCAATCATTTCACATACCTCTCAAATAACTCCTCACATATCTGAACCACATTTCCTGTGGCTTCATCCGTATACTTTTCATTTCCATTCACCCAAGCTAATTCCCATCCCAACAACTCCTTTTTCAAGCCATCTTTGTCTATAGAATTCCTTCCACTAGCAATTGACTTTTTCCCCTCTTCAAAATACCTTTCCCAACGATGAAAATAAAAATCCCCCACCAAACCATTCCATTGACGAGAAGCATAATCCCGTAAGTTCGTTTCTGTAGAAGGCTGCCAGAGCGTGATAATCGACCGAGCATTCATTTCATAATAATCTTTTTCCGAATCCGTCTTTCCCCAACTTCGTGCCTCTTCCAACCATTTACCTAACAAAAACAATTCATTGGTTTTCAGCAACTTATCCAGATCCTTCAATAATTGCAGATAAGCCATTTCTGCCTTTTCAAAGGCTAAGCTATTTTTAGTTTCCAAAGCAGTATAGGCCTTATTCAATAACACATTTGCATTCACCGAAAGGATTTCCCGAAAGACATGCACCAGATCAAATTGGTAAGCAGGTAAATGACCAAACGCATCAGAAGCTGCCAACAAATGCTTCCCGGCTGAGAACAAATCCGCTACCGGATAATCCATTCCATAAGGAGAATCCGATGTTAACTCTACTAACTTATATCCCGGAGGATAACAAATAGCACTTTCTCCAACAATACTTCTACTATATACTGACTTCAATAAACTTTGCCAGGCTTTTTCTGCGGATAAATTGTATTTTCCATAACGACGAGTTGCATAATCCTTTAGCCAAACCTTTAAATCCAAACTGTCGGTATTCCAAGTCAAATGACCAATTAGATCCTGAACAACCGGATTATAACCAAAGCCCTCCATCATCACACCAATCCCAGAGAGGTCACCTGCCATAGGATTGTGCAACGCATCTTGTAAATTATCATTCATCTTTTGCAGGTCGCCACTCAGGTTTACTTTCTGTCCGTTATTGCAGATGATATTCCAAACCCAAGCTTTACCATAAAACGCTTTCGTCTTATCCCAAACCGTATGTTTCTCGCCATACAGATCTAACAACAATAGTTTATCATCTGGAATTGGATCCAACAATGCCCGTGCTTGTGGTTCTTTCCAGAAGTCTTTTTGCCAAAATAAAAACCATCCTTGCA
>CAZDTI010000692.1:0-3663 GCA_964508085.1 uncultured Saprospiraceae bacterium
ATAGAATACTTGTTTTGCTGTTCTTTGTCCAAACTCCCCATTTGCCCCGAGTCGCAACTCGGGGCAAATGGGGTTGGACTCCTCCAGAGTCCTGCGGGGTTTTGAGTGACTCCTTCTGAGTTTTTCTTTCTTTTAATTTTTGTGAGTTTAACTATTTGAATTTTGCTAATAGCGAAATTCTTACTTTATTGTTATGATATCATACTCAGACGTAATTTTCTTATTAAGAATTTTGTCATTTACTAAACAGGATAATCTATAAATAAATCCTTGAAAATTCAGAATATCTGCTACCTTTGTTTTGGTGCAGTTTTGGTATTTCGTTTTTTGTTCGATAACCAAATTGCAGTAGGGGAGCCAAGACAACCATTACTCTCGCATCTTAATATTTTCTTCCAATTTTTTATACGAGTAGGCTTTATTTACAAATAACCTGTATTGACTCAAATGTCTTTTGATCTTGATGCAATGCTTTTAAAAATTAAAGTCTTCTAAACCGGTAAAACTTGAGTCGTTAGACGGCTTAAGTTTTATGTTATTCACTCATTTTATTAAACCAATTAAATTCAAGTCACCCATGTTTAAAAAATTACCCGGCTTATTTATGGCCGTTTTTCTCTTTTGTACAACGCTGAATGCTCAGGTTGTCATAACAGAAGTTTTCTATAACGCCCCAGGCCCAGACACCATAGAGTACATAGAATTGTACAACAACTCCGGTGCTGCAATAAATCTGGAAGGCTACAACTTCACAGAAGGTATCAACTTCTCTTTTCCCTCTTATATGCTAAATGCCGATGAATACGTGGTAGTGGCTAATGATGCTGAGGCCATAATGGGCTTCTTCGGAATTACCGCACTCCAGTGGTTTACTGGTGGATTAAATAACAGCGGGGAAGACATTCAGCTTAATAATGCAGATACTTCCATGGTCGTAGATTACCTGGATTATGATGATGGGACTTTTTGGCCTAGTGAAGCAGACGGCGATGGTTTTTCTATGGAGCTTTGTGACCCGGATGAAAACAATGCGGATCCGTCTAACTGGTATCCCTCCATTACTAATGCGAATTTTGTCCTAAATAACGGTGTTCCCATTTTTGGAAGCCCTGGATTGGAAAATGAAATTGTTTGTAATCCAGCAGCAGTGACAATTACTTCTTCAAATTTTGCTTTTAATCCTGCTGATGTCACCATTTTTGCTGGACAAACTGTTGAATGGATGAATCTTGGCGGAAACCATAACGTCAATGGTTCTATTACTACTTACCCTGGAAATTCACCGGAAGACTTTAGTAATGGTCCAGCTTCTAGTCTTAACTGGAGTTATAGTTACACTTTCAATACGCCTGGAACCTATGATTTCCGATGTGATCCGCATTTCGGTCAAAACATGGTTGGAACGGTGACAGTTCTTGCTGTTCCAACTTACGACATCGTAATCAACGAAATCATGTATAACCCACCAAGCTCAGACGCCATCGGAGAATACATAGAATTGTATAACAATCAAGCTACAGCTGTTGACATGACTGGTTTTGAATTTACGCAAGGTATTGATTACACTTTCCCTTCATTGAGTATTGGGGCAGGGGAGTACCTTATCATTGCCAGTGACTCTGTAGCCTTTGAAGCTTTTTATGGCATACCCGCCAGACAATGGGTTTCTGGTGGTTTGTCTAATAGTGGAGAAGAAATTGTTTTAGAAGACAATTTAGGCAACCAAGTAGATGTAGTAATTTATGACAATAACAGTCCTTATGCAGAAATCGCCAATGGCGAAGGACCGTCCATAATACTTTGTGACCCTTCGGCAGACAACAATAATCCTACAAATTGGTCTCATTCCATTAACAACACCAATAGTATTCCTGCGGGATCTAACGAATTTGTTTTTGCAAGTCCAGGTGCAGCCAATAGCTGTCCTACTGGTCCTCAGTTGTTTTTCAATGGGATCACAGGTTCTGTCGGTGAGGGAGAAATGATTGGAACATTTTCTGTCAGAATGCCCGTATTAACGACGATAGACTCTGCAGATGTGGACATCGTTGTTGATGGCTTAACTACAGCAACGGAAGGGATCGATTTTTCCATTATTTCCACTACGCTGCACTTTTCTCCTGATTCACCTGGTGAAGTTTCAGAAGCAGAAATTCAAATAGGCTTGATTGACGATACAGATATTGAAGGAGATGAAACAATAGTTTTACAAATGCAAAATGCCGTTGGTGCCACCATCGCTACAACTGGTTTATACACCATTACAATTATAGACAATGATGGCAATGATTATCCAACCTATCCAATTGGAACAGTTACAACCAATGGAACGGACGAGGTGGCTGATTCTATTGACGTACTTTGTTCTTTGACAGGAATTGTTCACAACCTGAATCTAAGAGATAACTTCCTGGAGTTTACGATTATTGATCAAAATGAAGACGGAATTGGCGTGTTCAGTGATTCTTCTGCTTTCGACTATACGGTTACGCAAGGAGACTTGGTAACGATTGATGGTGTAATTAGTCAATTCAGAGGTTTAACTCAAATTATTCCAGACACCATAAGACTTATATCCGCTGGTGCTCCACTTTTCGATCCTAACATTGTAACTACATTAGATGAATCCACAGAATCACAAATCATTCGTTTCAACAATATGTCTATTGTAGACTTGGCAGATTGGACCAACTCCGGTTCAGGATTCAATGTAACCATTACTGATGGCACCAATGAAGTAGAAATGAGAATAGATGCAGACACCGATATCTACGGGACCAATCCACCAACAGGAATGTTTGATGTGATCGGAATTGGTGGGCAATTTGATTTCTCAGCACCTTTTGATGAAGGCTACCAGTTTCTTCCTCGCTATTTGGAAGACATTATAGAAATTGCCAATCCTAACTTGCAAGCGGTAGATGATGTTGTAGTCACTCCTATAGATCAGACTATTACTATTGATGTATTGGCCAATGACAACACACCAAACACGGTAACTGATGTTACTCTAGACGCGATGCCTTCCTTCGGTTCTGCGACGGTTAACGGTGATTTTACAATTACTTATATGCCTAATGTTGGGTTCTGCGGTATGGATGCACTTAGCTACACCGTTTGTGACAATACAATGGCTTGTGAGACGGCAGTAGTAACTATTACTGTTGAATGTCCATCAGCATATCCGTTGTACGATATAGCAGCTGTTACCACAAATGATATGGAAGGAATTTCTGATTCTATAGATGTTACTTGTGAGCTTCGAGGAGTCGTCTATGGCGTGAATTTGAATGGCAATGGGATTCAGTTTACGATCATTGATGAAAACGATCCTGATGCAGGTATCGGGGTGTTTGATGGCGGAGATAACTTTGGGTACACTGTTAATGAAGGTGATCTGGTAGCCTGCCAGGGAGAGATCGGACACTTCAATGGCTTAACACAAATTTATGTGGATTCTGTTTTTCTGGTTTCTACAGGAGCTACCTTACACAATCCAGAGACAGTTACTGCCTTGGACGAAAGTACCGAATCAAAATTGGTCAAAATATTCAATGTAACCTTAGAAGATGCGAGTCAATGGACAGGAGCGGGACCTGGTTTCAACGTAACAGTAACCGATGGTACTAATCAATTCGAGGTAAGAATTGATAATGAAGTAGA
>CAZDTI010000693.1:0-3660 GCA_964508085.1 uncultured Saprospiraceae bacterium
TGTTTTTTGAGGGCTGCAATTCCGCGTTGAAAGGCATCTCCAAGCATGAAGTTTACATCTGGTTCATCCTGTATGACGTGTCGAAACCCTTTTAGCTTTGGAAAGCTGGAGAAGTGTTCCAATCGTTCTTCTATTTGTGGGGAGCGTAAATCTATCCATCCAACGACCCCTTTTATAAAGTCATTTTTGGCTGCAAGATCCAATAAGAATGCTGTTTCTTCCTCCGATTGGTCTGCTTGAACAGCCACTGATCCCGAAATACCATTTTGGCTGAATTCCTGCCACAGCTCTTTTGCTAAGAAATCTTTTTTCAAAACAGTCATTTCATCACTAATCCAACTGTGTTTTTGCAGATCATACTTCCAAAAATGCTGGTGGGAATCGATTATTGTCATTTTATTTATACTGATTTATACTGAGTTTATCTGATCCTGTAAAATCAAAAATTAAGCAGCTCAAATTGAGTGATTTAAACTTAGTTTTGTAAAACAAATGTTCAATTTTCCTATTCAAATGTGTTTTACCCAAGAAAAAACCGCTTTAAAAAGAAATTATTGGTGGTATTTTAAAATATTGGTGAACTATATTAAAAAAGCCATGAACACAATTAAAAAATTACTCAAAATGAAATACATCGTCTGCGAAAAACCCGGAGAATTTATTCTTAAAGAAAAGAAGCCTCCCATTCGAAAATCCAGAGAATCCCTCCTCAAAATCAACCAAGTGGGGATTTGCGGAACTGATTTACATGCCTATGGTGGTAATCAAGCATTTTTCAGCTATCCAAGAATTTTAGGACACGAATTAGCCGCTGAAATCTTAGAGACTGATGCCAATGAACAAGGTCTTCAAAAAGGAGATAAGGTCATTATTATGCCTTATATCAGTTGCCAAAAATGTATTGCTTGTCGAAATGGAAAGACCAATTGCTGTACTAATATCCAAGTATTGGGTGTGCATACGGATGGAGGCATGCAGGAAATAATTTCGGTACCAACGGATATTTTGATTCCTGCCGATAAGTTGTCGGATGCTGAAATTGCACTGGTGGAGCCACTTGCCATTGGGGCACATGCTATTCGACGTGCAGCGGTACAAAAAGGGGAGACCATCCTCGTGATTGGTTGCGGCCCGATTGGAATTGGGGTGATGAAGTTGGCACAAATAGATGGTGCAAAGGTCATAGCCATGGACATTAATCAAGAACGGCTGGATTACGCGAAAAATGAAATCGGTGTAGATTATATTGTCAATGCCCTGGAAGATCCTTTAGAAAAAGTCCAATCCATTACCAATGGCGATTTGGCAACCGCAGTTTTCGATGCAACAGGTAGTAGAAGGGCTTTAGAAACAGGCATTAATTATATGTCGCATGGTGGAAGATATGTCTTAGTGGGACTTTCAAAAGGGGAGTTGACCTTTAATCATCCCGCTATTCATTCGAAGGAGACTACTTTGATGTGCAGTAGAAATGCAACCACTGAAGATTTTATAAAGGTAAAAACAGCGCTGGAAACGGGATTATTCCCGACGGATTCCTTTGTTACTCATCGAGTTCCATTTACTGAAATGATTGATTACTTTGACAGTTGGCTCAAACCAGAAACAGGGGTGATCAAAGCAATGGTTTCTTTTTAATGGTGAAGCAATTTCAACATATCAAGTTCCTTATTCCTTTGGTCTTCCTTCTTTTCAGTTGCAATTCCACGAGTGTTTTTGAGAAAGGGCAGAAGGTGATTTTCATTGGAGACAGCATTACACAACAAGGTGATTACATTTCTTTTTTTGAAAATTATTTAGAAAAAGAACAACCTCAACTTGGATTAACGATTGTCAATGCTGGCTTGAATAGTGAAACCGTCTCTGGTCTAAGTGAACCCATTCATAATCCCCCTCGTCCATTTCTATTTGATCGTTTGAACAGTTTGTTGGAAAAAGAAAAGCCGGATATAGCGTTTTTTTGCTATGGCATAAATGATGGAATCTATCATCCTTTTTCTGAAGAACATTTACAAAAGTTTGAAAAAGGAGTTACTCGCTTTTTAGCGGAAATGGAAAAACGAAATATTGAAGTGATTTTGATGACGCCTTGTCCTTTTCATTTGTCCAACGACAAAAAAGCGGAATTGCTAGCGAATAACGACCGTAATTATAGTTGGAAAAATCCTTATGTTCATTATGATGAAGAAGTGATTCAAAGATTCCGGAAATATATTTTATCCATTAAACATCCTTCCGTAAAAGAGAAAATAGACAGCTACGAATATTTGGATAAGCATAGGACAATCGCTTATAAGGATGACCCTATTCATCCGAATAAGACAGGGCATGAACTGCTTGCAAAGGGAATTATTAATGTTCTTTTCGAGTAAAAACAGAACGATATGAATCTTAAATCATTTTTTAAAAATATATTATGTATTTGTATTGTTGGAATTTTGTTTTCCAATTGTAAAACTAATACACCGGAGGCAAAAGAGAATTGGGTTTCCTTATACAACGGGAAAGATTTAACTGGTTGGACCATCAAATTTGCAGGCGAGCCGCTTGGAGCAAATTATAAAAATACCTTCATCGCAGCGGATAGTTTCATTCGGGTTTCCTATGAGCAATACGACAGCTTTGACAATAAATTTGCGCACATGTATTACGACCAACCATTTTCTCATTACAAACTTCGATTTGAATATCGGTTTTTCGGCAAACAAATTCCAGGAGGTGCGAGTTGGAATGTGCGGAATAGTGGCGTGATGTTCCATTCTCAGTCTGCGCAGAGCAATGAATTCCAACAACACTTTCCCGTGTCCTTAGAAATGCAATTGCTGGGAGGACTTAATGATGGCAAAGACCGACCAACAGGAAATATGTGCTCCCCCGGAACCAATGTTTTTTATAAGGAAAAATTAGATAGAACGCATTGTATTTCCTCTAGTTCAAAAACTTATCATACCGATGATTGGGTAGCTGCCGAATTGATCGTCTATGGAGATTCTCTGGTGCATCATCTCATCGAAGGTGATACGGTTCTGACTTATACTAAGCCGCAAATTGATGAAAAAGGAAATTGGGAAAAGTTTAATATCGATGCTTCCAAGTGGGAAAATAAAGGGGGAGTGCTGCTAAAGGAAGGCTACATTGCACTTCAAGCAGAAAGCCATACTATTGATTTTAAAAACTTGAGGTTGTTGGATCTTGGGGAGTAGCATTATGGGGGGGGATGTTTGTAAGGAGTCAAGTCTTGCAGTTTTTTTGGCAAGAGTTGGAAAAATGAAAGCCACGAATGCACTAATTTAATCGTACCAATATGCGAATTGCTCACACAGAGTTCACAGAGAGCTTATCGCGGCCGACCTGTCTAGCGCCAGATAGAGCCGCAAATAATTTCTCAAACGCGAGACTCTTGTTATGCAGATTTTTTTAACACATAGTTCACATTAGACACATAAGCCTTCTAACGTAGGAGTTCACATAGTAAAATGCTATTCGCATTTTTGACATAGTCCACCCAGCGTCATTACGGTTTTTACACAGTTTTTCTTTGTGAACTATGTAAAAAAGATTTACTGAAAGTAAATTCTATGTGGGCTTCTGCGTTAGAAGGCTTATGTGCCTCGTATCTTTATACCATGATACAAAAAGTTATTTGAAAATTTATTAAAC
>CAZDTI010000694.1:0-3649 GCA_964508085.1 uncultured Saprospiraceae bacterium
TGAAAGTAAATTCTATGTGGGCTTCTGCGTTAGAAGGCTTATGTGCCTATGTGAACTATGTGTTAAAAACGCGCATCGAATGCACTATGTAGTCATCTGATAATCAGACTATTAGATCAAAAATTTGTTTTTTCAGCAAACTTTTACAGAGTTGTAACACAGAGGCCACAGAGCGAACGCGCGAAAAAAAAACGTTAGGCGAAAATCACCATTAGCTCTGCGCTCTCTGCGCCCTCTGCGTGAGGAAAAACCCTATAACTTAAACAAAACAAAACGCTTTATGAGAAACAAAATAATCATCTTCATCACCTGCCTCACCGTCCTTTCCTCCTGCATCTCAACCCAAGAAACCTTCAACTCCAGAAGTACAGAAGACTTTAATCAAAATTGGAAATTTCACTTAGGAGAAAAAACAAATGCCCAAGAAAATAATTTTGATGATGCTTCTTGGCGAACACTTAGTGTGCCGCACGATTGGAGTATTGAAGAAGGCTATCAAAAGGAAAATACTGCGGCCAGTACTGGTTTTGTGCCAGGAGGAATTGGCTGGTATAGAAAGACATTTAACCTCTCTGAAAGCGATAAAGGAAAAAACGTGCGTATATTGTTTGATGGCGTTTATAATAATTCAAAAGTTTGGATAAATGGTCAGTTGTTGGGAGAACGCCCTAATGGTTATATTTCATTTTGGTACGACTTGACGCCACATTTAAAATATGGAAAGGAAGAAAATGTCATTGCGGTTAGAGTAGATAGACAAATGTATATCGATGCTCGGTGGTATACGGGTTCAGGGATTTATCGAAAAGTGCAGTTGATAAAAACCAATCCAGTCCATCTTGCTCAGTGGGGCGTTCAAATTACCACTCCAGAAGTGACGAAGGAAAGTGCAACCCTAAGCATAGCATCAGAATTGGCAAGCGGAGCTACTCAAGATTTTAGCAAAGTGTCCATTCGGTATACCGTTTTAAATAATAACAAGACAATTGTAAAAGGGGAAACCGATAAGTTAAGCAATGCTAAAGTTAGTCCATTCGTATTAAAAATTCCTAATCCTGAGCTATGGTCTGTCGATCATCCGAACCTGTATCAATTGGTAACTCAAGTAGTACAAGATGGAAAAGTAGTTGATGAAACCATCGAAACTTTTGGTATTCGCACTTTCCGATTTGATTCCAATAAAGGCTTTTTTCTCAATGGGAAAAATAGGAAAATCAAAGGCGTAAATTTACATCATGATGCCGGGGCAGTAGGTGCAGCCGCAACCAAAGCGATCTGGGAATATCGAGTGGATCAGTTAAAATCCATAGGAGTAAACGCCATTCGCTTTGCTCATAATCCACATGCAAAAGAATTGTTAGAAGTATGTGACGAAAAAGGAATGTTGGTTATGAATGAGGCTTTCGACGAATGGGATAGACCCAAAGGAAAAAATTTAGTCTACATCGGAGACAATGCCGCTCCCGCTGAAGTGTCTAAAGCATACCCTGAAAAATTTATGGAGTGGGGAGAGCGAGACCTCAAAGATCTAATTCGAAGAGATTTTAATCATCCCTCTGTTTTTATGTGGAGCATCGGAAATGAAATAGAATGGACATTCCCGGAATACCCCAAAACGTATCAGGATGTGAATGGTAAACAGGAGTATTACAAATACGAACCAGACTATAACCCCGAACCATTAAAAGCGGCTTTGGACAAAAATACTGGAGGCAAGGACACGCTCCTGATGCTCGCCAAACAATTGACCAAATGCGTTAAGGAAATGGACACTACCCGTCCTGTGACTTGTGGGGCCGTTCAGCCTTCTGTGGGTATGGCAAGTGGTTATGGCAGCACGGTCGATGTATTTGGATTCAATTATAGAGCGGTGGAATATGACGCAGCACATCGTCAATACCCGGATTTAAAAATACTTGGATCTGAAAATTGGGGGGCTTATTCGGAATGGAAAAATTGTATCGAAAGAGACTTTGTATCCGGTATTTTTCTTTGGACGGGTTTTGCTTATCTAGGCGAAGCAGGGCCATGGCCTCGAAAAGGATTGAATATTTCTCTATTTGATTATGCCGGTTTTAAAACGCCAAGAGGACATTTTTTTGAGACGCTGTGGAAGGAAGAACCAAAGGTATATTTGGTAACCACTCCTGCTAGTGAATCTGAATTTTCTTATGATGAAAAAGAAGGCTGGAAATTTGAAATGCAATTTACTAAACCTCCTGTTTGGGATAAGTTGAGACTGTGGGAATGGTACCAAGTCAATGAAAAATGGAACTACAAAAATAACGAATCCATCATCGTTCAAGCATATACGAATTGCGAAGAATCGGAATTATTCCTCAATGGAAAATCGTTAGGAAAACAAAAGTTAGTTGATTTTCAAGAGGACCATATTATAAAATGGCAAGTCCCTTTTCAGTCAGGGAAGTTAAATCTGGTGGGTTATAATAATGGAAAGCAAGTCACTGATTATCAGTTAAATACGCCAAGTAGTTTCGCCAGTATTTCTTTATCAGCCAATAAAGTTTCCTTAGCTGCTGATGGCTATGATGTCGCAATGATTACCGTAAAACTGAAAGATGCTGATGGTAATATCATCACGGATGACGAAAAAGAAATTACCTTTGCCATAGAAGGAGAAGGAAAGAATATTGCGGTAGATAATGGTTGGGAAAACAATGTGCAATCCCATTTATCTAACAAAATAATTACACATCATGGAAAGGCAATGTTGCTTTTACAATCCACCAGGGAAAAAGGGAAAGTGAGGATTATTGCAACAAGTGGAGAAGTGGAATCTGAGCCTTTAGAGATTGAAGTGGGGGGAGATAGGTAGATGGGTAGATGGGTAGATGGGTAGATGGGTTTTCCTTCTATCGTAAAGAAGTGCGAAAGAAGGAAGCCCATCTACCCATCCACCTATCCGCCCATCCACCCCTTCGTCCTAATTTAAAACAATACAACTACATTTTATGAAATCCAAAAGTGCCATTGCAACAGGAAATGGAAAATACATCATTGATTACGTCAATCTTGCAGCGCCTAAAGCAGATGAAGTTTTAGTCAAAATGAAAGCAGCAGGACTATGCCATACCGATTATGATTCCCTCTCCTGGGGTAAACCTATTGTTATGGGGCATGAAGGAGCTGGGGTGGTGGCTCAGGTAGGTAGCGGAATCAGTGATTTGAAAGCAGGAGATAAAGTTATTCTAAATTGGGCAACACCCTGCATGAGCTGTTTTCAATGTCAGGAAGGGAATCAACATATTTGTGAACAGAACTCTCCCGTGGTTGCAGGAGGTAATGGACACACCCCCGGTCATGCTCATTTGGAAGGAACGAAATGGAAAGGCGCGAACATCGAACGTTCGTTTAATTTAGGTACTTTGAGTGAGTATGTTTTGGTCAAGCAATCAGCATTGGTGAAGGTAGAGGAAGAAGAATTGAATTTTTCAGCAGCAGCCATCGTGAGTTGTGGAGTGATGACTGGCTATGGTTCCGTGGTTAATTCCGCGCAGTTGCAATCTGGAAGTTCCGCTGTTGTTTTAGGTTGCGGAGGAGTAGGATTGAATGTGATACAAGCCTGTGAAATATCCGGTGCAGGAAGAATCATTGCAGTGGATATTAATGTGCATAAATTAGAACTAGC
>CAZDTI010000695.1:0-3636 GCA_964508085.1 uncultured Saprospiraceae bacterium
TAAGTTGAGTGGCGTTATCAAGGATATGGAAGATGTCATCGCTCGACACAGAGGAAATATCGCAGAAGCGGGTGACTTGATTGCGAAGTACGAAAAGCAGATGGACAATGTAAAGAATAATCGAGAATACGATGCCCTTTCTAAGGAATTGGAATTGCAACGTCTTGAAGTTCAATTGTCTGAAAAGAAAAGCAGAGAAATTCAAGCGCAACTTGGCGCTAAGACGGATACTCGAAAAATTGCTGAAAGTCGCTTGGAACAAAAGAAGGCTGACTTGCAGACCAAAAAAGTGGAGCTGGAGTCCATTATTGAGAAGACGGTAAAAGAGGAGGAGAAACTACGTAAGAAATCAGATAAAGCACGGAAGTCAATCGATGCGCGTTTGTTGAAAGCGTACACTAAAATCCGTAAGGCTTACCGAAATGGATTAGCAGTAGTGACCATCGAAAGAAATGCTTGTGGTGGATGTTTCAATAAAATACCACCGCAGATTCAATTGGAAATTTCTTTGAAAAAGAAGATTATCGCTTGTGAGCACTGTGGCCGAGTATTGGTAGATGACGATATCGCTGGTATCATCCGACCAATCGTTGTGGAAGAACCTAAGAAAAAGCGTACTTCTCGTAAAAAGAAGACGACGGTTAAAAAAGCGTAAGACTTTAAGTCTATAACGATAATAAAAGAAGCCCTGAGATTTTTCTCGGGGCTTTCTTGTTGTAAAATACTATTACGTTTTCTAGTTGCTAAAATTCCTTCTATCTCGCACCAATTTCTACCTTTTCAACGTTCTTACTGTGATGAAATACTTTTCACTACTCTTATTAATTCTATTCTCCTTCAATCAAACTCATGCCACTGGGCATTTCGATTTCACTGAGGAAGCGCGCGCTGCTTATGATTTGGCTACTCAATTACGATTGGAAGAAGCAAAACAGAAAGTGGCTCAACTAAAGATTAATGCTCCGGATAACCTCACCGCTTACTATATTGAAAATTACATCGATTTCTTCACCATTTTTATCAATGAGGATAAGAAGGAGTTTCAAAAATTAGAACAAGCAAAAGACGAACGAATCAAGAAGATCAGAACAGGGGATTCCAGTTCACCTTATTACCTTTTTATGCAAGCGGAAATCAAATTGCAATGGGCTTTGGTGCGTTTGAAATTTGAGGAATACGTTACAGCGCTCTTTGAAATTAAATCCGCGTACAAATTGTTAGAAAAAAACCAGAAGCGCTTTCCTGATTTTGTTGCCAATAAAAAGAGCCTGGCTATTATGCACGCCATGATAGGGACGGTGCCGGATAATTATCGTTGGGGAGTGAAACTGTTGAGTGGAATAGATGGAACCATCAAACAAGGGCAAAGAGAGTTGGAGGAGGTCATTGATTATGGGAAAAAACAAGATTTTATTTTTGAACAGGAAGCGGTAGTGCTCTATGCTTTTTTGATGTTGCACCTAAATAATAAAAGCACGGATGCTTGGAACATCATTAGCAATAGCAATTTGGATCACAAAACAAGTCCGCTTGCGGCTTTTGCACTCGCCAATCTCGCCATGCGCACTGGCCGAAATGCAGAAGCAATAAAGGTACTTTCGGAAAGGCCTACAGCTACTAACTTCCATGCTTTTCATTATCTGGATTATATGATGGGCGTTGCCAAGCTTCGGCAATTGGATGATGATGCGGCGCTTTATCTAAAACAGTATGTTCAAAATTTCAAAGGACAGAATTACGTAAAGGAAGCGTATCAAAAACTAGCTTGGGATTCAGCACTAAAAGAGAATACAAGCGCTTACCAGTCCTATATGAAAGACTGCCAACAATATGGACATGCATTCGTAGAGTCGGACAAAAATGCGCTTAAAGAAGCAAAAGAAGGTCTACTGCCAAATACAATATTGTTGAAAGCCCGTTTGCTTTTTGATGGAGGGTATTACGAACGTGCTTATGATTTATTGAAAGAAAAAAGCTACAGTGACTTTGATGATTTGAAAAGTCAGCTGGAGTTTAATTATAGACTAGGGCGAATTACTCATCAGCTTATGCTAAAAGAGGAAGCCGTTCACTATTACAACATCACAATTGAGAAAGGAAGAAAACAATCTTATTATTTCGCTTGTAATGCTGCGTTGCAATTGGGGAAGCTATACGAATCTCTAAAAGACTACGGACAGGCGAAGCAGAATTTTAAAAAATGTCTGACAATTTATCCGGAGGAATATCAGAGTGGTTTACATCAGCAGGCGAAGGCAGGATTGAATAGGCTGAAGAAATTGTAATTCCTCGACTCGCTGCGCTCGCTCGGAATGACAATTTTTCGATTTGTTTTGTTTGCTTGGAATGAATGATGAAGAGAGCATAGAGAGTCGAGAAATCTAGCTCCAGACTAAAACGCTACTGTTCTAATGTAGATAGATTTCTCGGCGCATTTACGCTCTGTATAAAGAATAACAAAATAATAATCATGCTTTAAGTTTTACACTATTCCGCGCCATTCAAAATAATCAACTTCTGCCAAATTTTCTGGCTTAAGCTACTACACAATTGTTCCAACTCATTTGCTGAACTCAGTACTACTTCGTCGGGTAATTGCTGCGCATAAAGTGCGGCTGTTTTCCCGATTAGAGAAAGTAACTCAGAGCAATAATCCAGATAGCGTTGTAGCTCAAATTTGGACATTGTTCGTTTTGGAGAAGTATCCGTTTTTGAATAAGATTGTCCAATCAATTGAGGATCTTTGGTGAGCTGATGCATGTCAACTACATGAGCAAATCCCCTTAGTTCGTTTAGCGAACGAATGGCACGTGTGCGCTTTACCCTATTTTCTAGCGTAATTAAAAAGAAAATACCAGCGCCGAGTAAAACCAAATCATTGACGACGGCTTCTAAGACTGCGGCTACGTTGGTAAAGGTTGGCGCAACATCAAATTTCAATAAGGTAAGGCTATAGATTAATCCAATTACTGCCAAACCAATAAAAAGATAAGTGGCTATTCGTATCCAGTAAATGGGGCGGGAAATCCATTCAATATTTTCCGCACAATGTTTGCTGAAATTATGAAAATCTAAACCAACCTTTCCAAGGCCAGAGCCAGGGAATCGTTCATCGATCCGTTTGAGTAGCCGACCAATGGTTCGGTCTATTCGCTCTGTATCTAAGGTGTTGTGACTGGGGCGACCGTTTTGCATGTTTTGTTTTGATTATAAATGAAGCCTTCGAAATGTCTGGAACATAGTTTATGACAGCTTAAGGAAAATGACTAATCCCAATATAGCAACAAAGGAGTCAAATTTAGGAACTAGCAGTTAATTTTTTGTTTTTGCTAAATGCGGAATTCTTATCTTTGTTCCAGTAGACATGTAAGATTGATTCAGCAATTAGTCACTCAAAATTAAGGATTTGGATACCTTCAGTTTTTATCTCAGTTTTGGTTTTAACCATATTCTCGATATGGATGCCCAGGACCACATCGCGTTTTTGGTGGCGCTCTGTGCGATCTATCATTTTCGGCAATGGAAAACCTTGTTAATCTTGGTAACTGCTTTTACTATTGGGCATTCGATCACACTTGGTTTGGCCGCAGCTGACATCATCCGTTTCAAAAAAGAATGGGTAGAATTGATTATTCC
>CAZDTI010000696.1:0-3632 GCA_964508085.1 uncultured Saprospiraceae bacterium
GTTTTATCTGCCCACTTTTGATAGTCCGAACTTAATGCTTTGACCAAATCAGGTTTTTCCTTTGCTAAATCAGTAGCCTCTATCCGGTCTGTTTCTATATTATATAATTCCCATTGATTATCGGGATAAGTGGAAAGCATTTTCCAATTCCCTTTTCGAATAGCTCGGTGTCCCGCCCACTCATAACAAATAGGCTTTTGGTGCTGCCATTCTTTTCCTTTTAAAAGCGGCAGGAAGTTTTCTCCTGCCAAGGGTTTGGTATTTATGTTCTGGTAATTTTCGGGGTAATCAACTTTTGCAAAATCTAAAAGGGTGGGTAAAAAATCAATGAAATGAATTCCACCTTTTTCGATTTTGCCAGCCGGTATTTCTTTGGGGTATCTTGCAATGAAGGGGCTACTTATTCCTCCTTCGTAAGGGGTCGATTTGTAATTTCTAAAAGGGACGTTTGAGAGATGGGCCCAAGGTTCTCCGTAAGATTCATTGGAACCCGGTTCGCCCACTTTTCCTTTAGAATGGATAAATATTGGAACTTTTTGAATGTCCCATTCATCGGCTCCGTTATCTGAAACAAAAAGAATTAGTGTTTCATCCAACTGATTTTTTTCTTTTAAATAAGCAATCAATTTACCCACATTTTGATCGAGGTTGTCTACCATGGCGGCATAGACTTCCATTTTTTCTGACCACGTTTTTTGTTCCTCTTTGGTCAAAGAATTCCATTTTGGTACATTCGTTTCCACTGCTGCTGATTGTCCTTTTTTTGCAATGCCGAGCTCCACCTGTTTCTGAAATCGAAGTGTCCTTAAAGAATCCCAGCCAATGTCGTAACGATTTTTATATTTTGCAATGTCTTCTTTTTTTGCATGAAGCGGCCAGTGTGGTGCATTGTAAGCCATGTATAAAAAGAAGGGTTCCGAAGTTTCTTTCTCCTCTAAAAATTGAATGCCCTTATCTGTAAAAAAATCTGTCGCATAAAAATTGTCGTCTTTAATTTCGTATTTCTGATTTCCATCCATGTAGAAACGATCTCGGATAATTTTCATAATTGGTTCATCCCCAAAATAACTTGCCCCTCCATCTATGAATCCAAAAAACCGATCGAAACCTCTTTGTTTGGGACGATATAAGGAATCATTGCCAAGATGCCATTTACCGGAGAGATAAGTTTTGTAACCCCCTTGTTGGAATACTTCTCCAAAAGTAAGGGATTCTTTATTTAAAAAGCCTTCATATCCTTTTTCTTTCAAGTCTATATTGAAAAAGCCAATGCCTGTTTCGTGGGGATATCGCCCTGTTAACAAAGAGGCACGGGAAGGGGCACAAATACCATTGTTGTAACACTCCGTCAGTCGAAGACCTTGTTTTGCCAAGAGGTCAATATTCGGTGTGGCTATTTCTCCGCCATAACAACCTAGGTCTCCATAGCCCAGATCATCGGCCATGATTAGAAGGATGTTGGGTTGTGTGTTTGGTGTTTCTTTTTTTTCATTTTTTGAAGTGCATCCAAAGCATAAAAATGTAGTTAAAATTATAGTGGATAAAAATAGTTTGTTCTTCATTGAATTTTATTTAAATGGATCTTGGTGACTGTTCTGACAGTTTGATCTCCTTATGCCTTTTCAAGTCAAAATCAATCGATTCCAAAGCAGCCAAAGTAAGGCTTGGATATAACTTCAACACCTTTCGAGCCTGCATATGCACGACCGGAGCATTCACCGTTTCGACTCCTTTCAGAATATTATCTTCAAAACAAAACACCACTTTCTCATCTGCTTCGGGATTGTTTTTTTCAATAAAATGATTGCAGCTATTCGTCAATCCTGCCATCTGCAATTTACAACTAACCTGATCACTCCAAAACCAGGGAACAGCGTCGTATGGTTTAGCGTTTCCGACCAAGCGGTGGGCAACTGTGCGGGCATGGTCAGTAGCTGCCTGAACGGATTCGAGGCGGATTTGCTCACCCGAATCTGGATTGGGAAAAGCAGCGCAATCTCCTATGGCGGAGATGTGTTTGTCTGAGGTCAGGAGCTGTTCGTTTACAACGATTCCATTGTCCGTTTTCAAACCTGCTTCGGTTGCCAGACGGATATTAGGATAGACACCTGCTGCCACCAAAACCAAGTCACCTTTCAAAGTGGAGCCGTCTGCCAACTCAACACCGATGGCCTGATTCGCTTCATTGGTTACTATTTTTTTTGCAAAAACATTCAACCTTACTTCCGTGCCTTGCTCCAGATGTTTTTGTAAAAAAAAGTCAGAAATCGAAGCCGAAACAGCGCGGGACATCAAACGGGTAGTCCCTTCCACTACGGTTGTTTTTATATCAAAAGTCCTCGCCACACTGGCAAATTCCAAACCGATGAAACCACCGCCGATTATGATGGCCTGTTGGGTGCTTCCCAATTTTTCTTTAATAATTTTTGCCTCGTCCAAGGTACGAATGAAGACCACATTTTCGGCAGACAAACCTTCTATCGGCGGGCGATTATTGCTGGTACCTGTCGCGAGGATCAAATGGTCGTAGGCATATTTTTTTCCAGCATTAGTTATTACCTCACGAGTACTTCGGTTGATTTCCGTCACCGTCGTTTCGTCCAATAATTGAATATTTTTTTTCTCAAAAAATGCTTTTGAACGAATCAACAATTTTTCTTCATTGCCTTCTTTCAAAAAGGCTTTGGACAAAGGAGGCCGATGATAAGGCAAGCCTTTTTCTTTACCTATCATTAAAATGTCGCCTTCAAATTTGAAAAGACGCAAACTCGCCGCCGCATGAAAAGCAGCTGCTCCCGTACCGATGATGATTACTTTTTGCGGATTCATATCTGTGCTTCGGGCAAATGAATAATCATGCCTTCCATTTCAGGCGTAATTTCTACTTGACAGGAAAGACGGCTGTTTGATTTGCACTCGGTAGCTGCACATTCGAGCATTTCGGTTTCTGCTTCTGTGCGTTCGGGTAGTTTGTCTGCATAGGCTTCGTCTACATAAACATGGCAAGTCGCGCACATCATAGAACCGCCACATTCGGCTACGATTCCTTCTATGTCGTTTTCGATTGCCGTTTCCATGATGTTGTCGCCTGCTTCGGCTTGTGCTGTTGTTTTTTCGCCGGAGGCGTTAATAAAAGTTACGTTTATCATATCGAGTAATTTATAAATTCTGAATTAGAGTATTATTTCCTCCAAAGGCTTTCTTTCTCTCGGCTTCATCTCTATTTTATCAAATGGCTCGGGTAGATTTTCTGGTTTTCCTATGTGTCCGACAGCGAATACGCAAAGCGGTAAAACGTCATCTGGGGTTTGAAAAATCATGGTCATTTGAACCGGGTTGAAACCGCCCATGGGGTGTACATAAATGCCCATGCTTTGAGCTTGTAAAGTCATCAGCATATTCGCAGCGCCTGCATCGTGGACCGCAGCGGCGTTGGGTGGTTCTCCTTCTTTACTCATGGCCATTTTTGCGAAGCTCACTATAAAAGCGGCGGCATTTTTCGCCCAGGCTGCGTTTGGAGGAACGAGTGTGGAAAGCACTTTTTGGAATTTTTCCGTTTCTTTCAAAGCGACTATGTATCTCCACGGTTGTTCATTGTAACTACTGTATGACCAACTGGCTGCTTCCAACAT
>CAZDTI010000697.1:0-3623 GCA_964508085.1 uncultured Saprospiraceae bacterium
GTAGAAGAGCCTAATGAATTTTGGACGGCTTGTACGCCGGAATCAATTTTTACATTTCTTGATTTGGGGGATGAAGAATCCATGGACTTTATTCTCCGTAGTGAATTAAATTGTCCAGTAATTGAAGAAATCGTTTTGAACAGTCAATCTGATGTAAGTCAATTTTTACTTGACTATCCAGAGTGTCAAAGTGTAGAAAGATTAATGATAAGATCAGATCAACCTTCTGATCCGATAAGCAATCTCTTGCCACTGAAGTTTATTACAACCCTTGGTGAACTTGATATACGTTTAAATGCTCAACTCTTCAATTTGAATGGCTTAAACAACCTAAGCATAATCAGTGATAAGGGAAGTATTGCAGATAACCAAAATTTAGAAAGCCTGGATGGTTTAGAGAGCCTACAGGAAGTGGGCTCGAGTCTTAGCGTAGGGAGTCAATTTTTTATTACAAACAATCAATCACTACAGAATATTTCCGCATTAAGTAACCTTCATACGGTCGGCAATTGGTTCCATATTGGAGATAACCTCTCTTTAACTTCTCTTGAAGGTCTTGAAAATATACAAACAGTACATGATTTATCCTTTGAAGGAAATGGAATAAACAATTTTGTAGGTCTGGACAATTTAACAACGGTGAATGGTTACTTTCTCATCCATTTTGAAAACGAGGTACAAAACCTTACCGGACTGGAATCACTTAGTACCATAGTGGGGGAATTTGTTATTAGAGATAACCCATCTCTAACATCACTAGAAGGAATAGAAAGCCTTGTCGAAATAGGTGGTCAATTCAGTATCCGTAATAATGTCAACCTTTCCACCTGCCATTCTGAATGGTTTTGTGATTATCTGATTCAAGGGAATGAAGTATCACTTATGCAAAATTTAGCTGGATGTAACACTATTCAAGAAGTTCAGGAATTTTGTGGCTTTAATAAAATCGTCGGGAATATTTATGAAGACCTCAATGAGAATTGCACGTTTGAAAACGGAGAAGAACCTTACAATTGCTGGATCGTAGAAGCCATCGGAAATCAAAACTACTACGCCACTTCCGACCCTTTAGGAAATTATGAATTGTTCGTCCCAGACGGAACCTATACTGTAAACGTCATCCCCCCAACTCCATATACTACTTCTTGCACAATAAACGAAACCATAACCTTCACCGCTCTAGGAGAAGAAACTGCCCTAGACTTCCCCATTCAAACCATCATCGAATGCCCCTACCTAACCGTAGACGTCAGCGCCCCCTTACTCCGACGATGCTTCGATAACAACGTGTACACCGTCCAGTATTGCAACCAAGGAACCATCCCCGCAACAGAGGCCTACGTGGAAGTACAGCTCGATGATTTCTTAACCGTAATCAATTCCAGTATCCCCTATACAGTTGTAAATGATTTGTTACAATTTGAAGTAGGCACCGTGGAAACGGACACCTGCGCCAGCTTTACCATCACCGTAGAAGTAGATTGCAATGCCGAGCTGGGCCAAAGCCATTGTACCGAAGCCCACATTTTTCCAGACTCCATTTGTTCGGCACCACCCTCCAATTACTCTGGCGCAGATATACAATTGGAAGCCAATTGTATAAACAATGAGGTCGTCTTTTCTGTAGAAAATGTAGGAACTGCTGCAATGCCAATTGCCTTGGATTGGGTCGTCATAGAAGACCACATCATCATGCTCACCGGTAATGATGATCCTCTGAATATTGGTGAAGAAACCTCCTTACCACTGCTGGCCAATGGATCGACTTACCGTTTGGAAGTAGAACAAATTCCCGGCCATCCCAACCCACAAAAACCTTCGATTGCGATTGAAGGTTGTACCAGTAGTGCAGAAGATACGGTTAGTCTCGGCTACCTAACAATGTTCCCACAATACGAAGAAGGACGATACGTTTCCATTGACTGTCAGGAAAATATAGGCTCCTATGACCCGAACGACAAAAAAGCCTACCCAAAAGGCTATGGCGATTTACACTACCTCGAAGCCAATACCGACCTCGATTATAAAATACGTTTTCAAAATACGGGAACAGACACGGCTTTCACAGTGGTGATCGTGGATACCTTATCTGAATACCTGAATATGGCCAGCATTCGCCCAGGCTCCAGTAGTCACCCGTATCAAATGGAACTGGAAGGAGAAAACGTAATTCGATTTACTTTTTCCAACATTATGCTTCCGGATAGTAATATCAATGAACCGGCTTCTCATGGTTTTGTGAAATTTGCGGTAGCACAACATCCAGACAACCCAGACGGAACCATTTTAGAAAACTTCTCTGATATTTATTTTGATTTCAATGAACCGGTCAGAACGGATACCGCATGGCATACGATAGGGGAGGACTTCGTTTCGAGCGATTGTCTGTTGAGCTTTAGAACACAAGAGGAGGTCGATCATTTTGCGACAAGTGCACTCGCTATGTCTGTAATCAACTGTGATGTTTTAATTAAATCGGATCCCACAGATCCTATCTTAAACCTAAATGCGCTGAGTAGTATTACACACATCAAGGGCTATTTAGAAATAACAAACAATTATTTATTGCCAAATCTAAATGGACTCAACAACCTGATTACAGTAGATAGTTTTATACGAATAGAAGTCAATCACAGTATGACGAATATGGAAGGCTTGGAGAGTTTAACCACGGTGGGTAGTTATGCGAAACTAGGTTATCTCTATAATCTGGTGAATTTTGAGGGGCTGGAAAGTTTGAATTCCATCGGTGGTAATTTGAAAATAGAAGTAGACACTAGCCTGGTTGATCTGACGGGTTTAGAAAATTTGACGAGTATTGACGGCTATTTGAATCTCAGAAATAACAAAGTGTTGACCTCCTTAAATGGATTAAATGCGCTAAGTACATTGGAGAGCTATCTTAACCTGAATAACAACCCTCTTTTAGAAGATATATCTGCTCTTGAAAATCTTTCTGCGACGAGTTTTTCAGATTTAAGAATTTACAATAATACTTCTTTGTCGCTATGTAGTGAGCCTGTTATTTGTAGCTATATTAATACCTCCGGAACCTATGATATTCATGACAATGCGCCGGGCTGTAACAACTATGAGGAGATAAATTTCCATTGCTTATTCTCTGATGCGGACAATGACGGTTATTTTTCGGATACGGATTGTGATGATACAGATTCCTCCGTTAATCCTGCTGCTACAGAAATTGCGAATAATGATGTTGACGAAAACTGTGATGGTATCACTTTGATTATTGATGCAGATAATGACGGTTTTAATTCTGATGACGATTGCGACGATAATAATGCACTTGTAAATGTGGATGTCGCAGAAGTTCCTTATAATGGCTTGGACGATGATTGCGATCCCTTGACTTTGGATGATGATTTGGATGAGGATGGTTTTGTATTTTCAGAAGATTGCGATGATAATAATGCACTTGTAAATATGGATGTCGCAGAAGTTCCGTACAATGGCTTAGATGACGATTGCGATCCCTTGACTTTGGATGATGATTTGGATGAGGATGGTTTTGTGTTATCAGAAGATTGTGACGATAACAATGCATTGGTGAATACAGCTGCTGTGGAAGAACCGTACAATGGCTTAGATGACGATTGCGATCC
>CAZDTI010000698.1:0-3601 GCA_964508085.1 uncultured Saprospiraceae bacterium
TTGATCCGACGGCGCGTAAGAATTGTGCCTATAAAAGTATGATTAAATATCTAAGCGATAACATAGTGTACCCGGCGGAAGCTAAAGCGG
This sequence comes from uncultured Saprospiraceae bacterium, assembly GCA_964508085.1. Lineage (GTDB taxonomy): Bacteria > Bacteroidota > Bacteroidia > Chitinophagales > Saprospiraceae > CALGLS01. The sequence continues at coordinate 91 of CAZDTI010000698.1, forward strand.
CTAAGTTGGAAGGAGAGGTGATGGTTAGTTTTGTTGTCAGCGAAGAAGGCGAGATTACCAAAGCACAAGTTGTCAAAGGTTTTGATAAAGCTTGCGAAGCAGAAGCACTTCGGGTAGTAAAAAAAATGCCTAAGTGGACTCCAGGTGTCCAGGAAGGAAAAGAGGTGGCGGTGTCTATGAGTTTGCCGATACGTTTTAGTTTGTAATTCCTCGACTCGCTGCGCTCGTTCGAAATGACAAGAAGGTGATTTGTTGGGGAGGTGTAGTGTTTGCGGTTGGTGTTAATGAAAATAGAGAGCCTTTGTATAACAATAGTTATGCGAGGGCTTTTGTCTTGTTAAAAGAATTGTTATTTTTGGTTTGTAATCTAACACGACAAAAATATATAAATTTGGAAATTCAAAAAAAGTGGCTTAATAAAGTAGAAAAGGAACATAACTTCGTTTTGTTCCATGAGGAAAAACTTTATCGTCTTCAAATAAAAAAAGAGAATTGGTTTACTGTTCAAAAAGAATTGGAGCAAGGTCAAATCAATGAAAAATTTATAGGTTTACCAATTAGTTATATCCATCACATTGAATTTCGGGAAAAAGACAGTGAATTACGTTGTTTTTATGGTCAAGATTCTGAAGATACACTGAGAATATCTGATGAAAAACTGAGGAAAGAGATTTTTGATTTTATAAAAAGTAATACAGAGTTTCTACGATATGATGTAGAAGAACCTAGCATTCTTAGTCGGATAAAGAAACCTTTGATTGCATTGGGTGTAGTGTCAGGTATTTTTTTGTACGTATATTCTGTTATCGATGGAATGAACCAAGGATATGAATATGAAATTGTAGGAGGAGGGAGAAGAGGCCCCGGGTTAGGAGGTATAGTCCTTGGGCTTGCTCAACTTGGCCTAGTAAAAAACATTTTACTATTCGGCAGTTTGGCAGGACTAGCTATTTTTTCTATCAGTCGAAAAGTGAAAAACAATAGTTTAATTCATCGGTTGGTATTTAGAGAAAAAGGCTAAACTATGGTTTTGTAAAGGTTTTGAAAGATAACGATTTCAATTACACTTTAAAAAAAAAGACCTTACTAGAATGTAAACCACTGTTTTCTGACGAACCCTAAGCTGAGCGCGTGAAGTAGCTAAATAAAAAACGCCGATGAACCATTTGGTCCATCAGCGTTTCAAAATTAATCTAAAATCTATTTTTTATTGTGGCAATAATACAGCATTCACTGCATGGACTACACCATTCGTTCCTTGAACATCAGTTGTAGAGATTTCTACACTTTGGCCATTACCGGTTTCAATTTTTGCTCCTTCAGACAAATCGATAGTGATGTCTACTTCATTAAGCATATTGATAACTTGTCCGTCGGTTAACTGACCGGCTTGAACATTGCCTCCACCATAAACATGGTACTTTAAAACGGCGTCCAAAGTCGCTTCAGGAATATCATCTAAAGAGTCCCAGTCTGAATTATCCTCTATCAAAGCATCGAAAGCCGCATTCGTTGGAGCGAAAACAGTGAATGGTCCATCTCCATTCAATACAGAAACTAAATTAGCGCTGGTTAGAGCAGCGACCAAAGTAGAGAATTGAGGATTGTTTAGCGCATGGTTTACAACTGTTGGTCGCGACATCACTTCATTGATGATGTGAACAGTGCCATTAGTTGCTTCAACATCAGCAGTAAGAACGATAGCAGAACCATTGAATACGGTTCCTCCAGTTACGTCAATTTGTAAAGTTACTTGCTTGTCATCTGGGCCTAAACTTGCTGTAGTTACATAAGAATCTTCCAATGCCGCCGCCTTTACATTTGCACCCAAAACATGGAACAACAAGATGTCTTTTAAAGTAGCAGTTGGGATATCATCAATAGAACTCCAGTCATCATTGGTGTTTAATAGATCTTCGAAAGCAGCATTGTTAGGCGCAAAAACAGTATAAGGACCAGCAGATTGTAAAGTTGCTGTTAGGTCAGTTTTTATAACTGCTTCTACCAACATACTGAGGTCTGCTGTCGCTTGGGCCGTTGCTACAATGTCAACTACCTCTGGTTCTGGATCTCCTCCTTCATCATCACTTCCACAAGAGGAAAGTAAGAATAAGTTCATGCAAAGAAGTCCTAAGAAAAAGAATTTAATATTTTTCATTATCAAAAATGTTTAGTGGTTAGAAAGTTTATTTAATGTTTACGCAATGTTAATTTTATATATGCCTGTAACAAAGAAAGGGTTGCCTTGTTTAATGTTTTTCAAAAAAGATTAAACAAAATGATTGCTTCTTGTCATAAGTCATTTTAGTGGAAAAGGGAGGCAGCAGGAGAGGGAAGGTGTGCGACGGTCGGTTAAATAGAGGGGATTTTAAAGGGTGAAAGCTATTGCATGAATACGATAAGATGGAGGGGGGAGAAGAAGTCTTTTAAAAAGACGTTCTATCGTGAAATAAGAAGGGAGTCTTCATTTTTTGGTGAACGCAAAGTTCGCTAAGCACGCAAAGTCCTCAACATTAATTATTTGGAATGGATTCTGGTTTTTATCTTGTTTAACAGCTTTGTAACAGATGACTCTATTTACGGAAGTTTAAAAGCTGGAGTTATTAAAATTGGAAAATTGATGGTTAGAATCTGCACAAATGATTTTCAAGTTTTCATAAAAAAGTTTGATTTCTAAAAAAAATATTTGATATTGTGATAACTTCTACAAGTGTTGATGAAATGTTTGTGTTTTTTTACTGATTTGTTCTACAAAAGTTGAAGATATGAAAGGACTTGGATTTTTAGAAGAAACTATTTTGTTGTTGGTGATGACTATGCACGAAGATTCCTATGGGTTTTCGGTTAGCGAAGCCTATAAAAATCATATGAATAAATCGATATCAATAAGTGCAGTTCATACTGTTTTATCTCGGTTAGAGAAAAAACGATTAATAAAAAGTTCGATGGGGGAGGCGACTGCTGAGCGAGGCGGTCGGCGCAAAAGAATTTTTGAATCCACTGAAAAGGGACGAGAGGTGATTTTGGAAATCAGGGCGTCTCGTCAAAAGTTGTGGAACTTAATTCCGAATCTGACATGAAAGAAAAAAGATTACCACCTAAATGGGCGGACCAATTTTTAGTTTGGTTTTGCTCTGAAGATTTGCTGGAAGAAATTCAGGGGGATTTACACGAAGCTTATTATCATCGAGTGAAAAGCATTGGACGCAAGCAAGCCAACCGTCAGTATATCAAGGATGTTTTCCAATTTTTCAGACCATATGCCTTTGAAAAATATTCTCGGGCGAAACAATTTTTGCCAATGTATAAGAATTACTACAAAATTGCTATGCGGAATATTTTACATCGTAAAGGCTTCACAGCTATCAATATGCTAGGGCTTACTGTTGGAATTTCAGCCGTATTATTGATTGGATTATTTCTAAACAATGAATATACTTACGACCAATCAACTCGCGATCATGAGCAAATTTTTCGCTTGATGAATGGCTACAGAGATCAGGTCTATACC
>CAZDTI010000699.1:0-3599 GCA_964508085.1 uncultured Saprospiraceae bacterium
ATTAGACGAAAAGAAGAAGAGAAAACACGAGTTGCCAAGCAGATCGCAGAACTGGAAATGAAAGCCCTCCAGTCACAAATGAATCCACATTTTGTATTTAATGCCCTAGCTTCTATTCGCTACTATATTCAAAACAATAAAGCGGATCAAGCGGGTGATTATTTGGCAAGATTTGCAAAGTTGATGCGTCTGTTTCTGGAATCTTCCAAAAGTAATTTTACTTCTTTAGAGGATGAAATAAAATTAATTTCTCTTTACGTGGAAATGGAACAATTGCGTTTTGAAGAACAATTTGACTTTCAATTGGAAGTGGGGGAGGACGTAGATGTTTACTTCGTTCAAATTCCAACATTGTTACTACAACCTTTTGTGGAGAATGCTATTAATCATGGTCTCTTTCATAAAGACGAAAAGGGAACGCTGAAAGTTGAATTTCACCTCCGAGAAGAAGAATTGTTAGAATGTACGATTGAGGACGATGGAATTGGTCAGGCTGCTGCAAAAGCGATTGGTGAAAAATCATCTAAAGGACATAAGTCGAGAGCGATGCAAATTGTTGGAGAACGTCTAGAAGTACTGAAATACAAAGACGATATGGATATTGAAATCGAAGTAATTGATTTGGAGGATGGGGGAGTAGCGGCAGGTACACGAGTCGTGATACGGATTCCTTTGAGTTTTTGATAAATAGGAGTCATCTCATTAGTAGAGTGTACACGTAGGTTTAGATCTGTCATTCCGAGTGAAGCGAAGCGGAATCGAGGAATAAAGGGCTAAATTATCTTACTTTGGAGATTTCGAGCGCAGCCGAGAAATCTAACTCCATGATTGAGATAGATTTCTCGGCAGTGCTCGAAATACCTGTATGTGAACAAGTGACCTGTTTATTCCTCGACTCCTTTCAGTCGCTCGGAATGACAGAATAGTCAACGTGCACGTATTACTACAATGGCTCCTATTTCTCTAATCACAAACGCTACTATTCCTTACAACTTCACAATTTTCCTAACAATATTCTCTACAGCCACATAGTAAAGTCCTTTCGGTAAATCACGAAGATCGATTTCAGTAGTTTGCGGAGCCATATTTTCAACTAAGAGCACTTTGCCCAACTGGTCTGTAATGACAACCTTGATCTCGCCTGTCGTCTTTTTATTGACTAAAAGAAAGTCAGTAGTTGGATTTGGATAAACTAAAATATCCGTCTGCTTCAAGATGTTTTTAGTGCTAACAGCTATAAAATCAAAACATTCAGAAACCTCTGAGCAAGCAAAATTGCTTACTTCCAGCGCGTAGCTTCCAGATGTACTAGGTGTAAAATTAGCTGCAGTTGCCCCAGAGATTTCACTAAAGTTATTATTACAATCGAGCCATTGGTAGTCAGAAGCATTCGTATTTCCCATCAATTCATTTCCATTTTGAGTAATACTTGTGTTTAATTGATAGAATTGGTCATTATCCGCTGAGATCCAATTAGAAGTATTCCCGTCTAAGTTGAAATTACTAGAAAGGTTTCCGTTTTTGTCATTTGGTGAGCTATCCAAAAGAGTCGTTTCGTTAGTGTTCGTTCCTCCTGCTGTACCTTGGTCATAGTTCCAGTAGGCTAGTAAGTTTTCTTCATCACCATTTAGTGGGCAGAGGTATTCAGCTTGAATTTCGTCTAGTGTTTTTGCTATTGACCAAACTCTCGTTTCGTCTACCTTTCCGTTGAAAAAAGATTGGAAACTAGAGCCTCCATTTGCCCCTCCTATTTTGAAGCTGTCTCCATAAGTCGCATCTTCTGATTGGTTTTCGAAAAATAGAACACCATCGAGGTAAACGTATCTTTCAAGACCTGATTTTACGAAGGTCACCTGATGCCAGTTGCCATCTCTTAAATCCTCCCCAGAAGAGTAGGTGCCAGCACCATTACTTTGATCAAAAATCCATAATCTATTGCTACTATTTTCAATGCCTATTTCTAATCGTGTCGTAGGACCAAAACTAATGATTCTTTGAGGGATGACGTTGCCAGTAACGGAGTTGCAACGAAACCAAGTACTGATCGTGAAATCTCCACTGATTTCGAAATCATTTACAAGGACAGTGTTGTCGACCCCGTTAAAATCGAGGCAATGGTTGTCTTGTGCAAAAGTGCTTACTAGGAATATTATATTTGAAAAGAGTAAAAAAAATAATGTCCTCATTTTATGTGTTTTATAAGTTTAGTTTAGCACGTGGTTAAATTTAGACGCTAAATAAATCTAATTTTGTCCACATGCTAAACTGATCTGATTATAGAAAAAATTGATAAACGATGTACAGTGCTGTTATCAAAGAGTCGAAAAAAGATATTTAACCACTCTACAACTTCACAATTTTTCTAACAATATTCTCTACAGTCACATAGTAAAGTCCTTTAGGTAAATCACGAAGATCGATTTCAGTAGATTGCTGAGTCATATTTTCAACTAAGAGCATTCTACCCAGTTGATCCGTGATGACTAAGTTCAACTCCTTATCCACTTTTTTATCCACTACAATATAATCTGCCGTTGGATTTGGGTAAACTAAAACATCAAGCTCATTTAAGACTTCTTTAGTATTGACCGGAACAAATTCCAAACAATCAGAAACCTCTGTACAAGTCATGTTATTTACTTCCAGTGCATAACTTCCGGATGCTCCCGGAGCAAAAGTATCGGTTGTGGCACCAGCAATTTCACTAAAGCTATCATTACAATCTAACCATTGGTAATTTAAGTCCGTCGCATTTGCTACCAATTCATTCCCGTCTTGGCTGAAACTTGCATCCAGATAAAAAAGTCCGGGATTATCAGCAGCGACCCAGTTAGAACTGTTGCCAAGTAGCATGAAGTTACTCGTAAGATTGGCGTTATTGCCATTTGAAGAACGATCCAAAAGAACCGTCTCTAATGCATTATCTCCTCCTGGATTACCTTGGTCGTAATCCCAATAGGCCACTAAATTTTCCTCATCCCCGTTTATTGGACAGGATAAAGTTTCTGCAATTTCTTCAGGTGTTTTTGCAACAGACCAAATTCTGGTCTCATCTACTTTTCCATTAAAAAAAGTAGGTGTACCACCCCCACCAGTCCAGGCACCGATTCTGAAATTGTCGCCATAGACAGCCGAAGTAGAGGAGTCGTATTCCCCAACGAGTACACCATCAAGATAAACAGATCTTTCGATTCCTTCTTTCACGTAGGTCACCTGATGCCAGGTGTTGTCTCTAAGGTCATCTCCATAAGAAGCTACTGTGTTACTGCTTTGGTCAAAAAGCCATAGTTTATCGGTAAAGTCCTCAATGCCTATTTCTAATCTAGACGTTGGTCCAAAACTGAGTATGCGTTCTTCAAAGGAGACATTGGAAGTTGCATTGCATTTAAACCAAGTACTGAGGGTGAAGTCACCGCTAATTGGAAAGTCATTAACAGCAACATAATTACTAGTTCCATTGAAATCGAGACAGTGGTTGTCCTGTGCAAATACATTTGCAGAGAAAATGGTAGCTAAAAGGAGTGTAAAGGTTATTAATTTCATATTTGTTATACGTTTTAAAAATTTGGGAAAAAAAAGTTGAACAGTAGAGTTTATGT
>CAZDTI010000700.1:0-3589 GCA_964508085.1 uncultured Saprospiraceae bacterium
AGCTCAAAAATAGCCTCGGCCAAAACTTATCATTATTTTTGACCAACTACTTAATAGTAAATACGTACATTTATCTTTTAGGGATTCACATAAACTAATTGATTCTTTAGTTAATTCTTAGTTTCACAGTTCCTAAACAGCAGACAAACATACTACGGGTGGAAGAGAAAACATCCCTAAACGCAACACCTAAGACATGAGATCTATTTTCTTTGGCTTTCTATTCTTTCTGATGTGGGCTTCCTTTGCTCGCTATTATTACGTTTGTAAAATAAAGGATCACTGTGGTGAAAAAATAGCTGCCGTTGTAGAAAGCAGACCTCAAACGCTCAATCTGACTTTTGGCGAAGAAGTCATTCTAGAAGGCTATGAACAATTTGCTTTTGCCAAAGGAGAGAGCCTGCCTGATTTGAATCCCAGTAATAATTCCTTCCTAGATGCCTTGGCCAACATTCTAAAAGAGCAACCCGAAAGATCTGTCACTATCACAGGAGCTATGCTTGCTGGCGAAGCTGATTCTCCTTTAACGAATACTCTCCAGGAAAATCTGGGATTGGCGAGAGCAGAAAAAATTCGTAACTTATTAATTGCCAGAGGTATTGATGAACAAAGAATCAGCCTTGATTATAAAACGGTAGATGGAGAGCGATTGATCGAGCCAATTTCTTTCTCCTTGTTTCCTACAGCCGTTGATGAAGAACGTCCGGATGAATATTCCAAGGTCCAATTTTCCTTTCACGATATGACCTACTCTGATGCTAACTTTGCAAAAGACTCTGATGTCTTTACGCCCGGTTCTGCTTTTTTACTCTATGCGGATTCTGTAGTCACTTACATGAATAAACATTCCGATAAAAGCTTGACTATTATTGGCCATACCGATAGCGATGGAAATGATTTTTACAATGATGAACTGGGGAAAAAGAGAGCCGATAGTGCACGTCAATTTTTTATAAAGAAGGGACTGAAATCGAAAATAAGCACAGCATCTCAAGGAGAGAAACAACCTGTAGCTCCTAATGATGGTCCAGCGAATATGCAAAAAAACCGACGAGTGAATTTTAAGATTGATTAAATTTCATCCGAACTCAAACGATTGTTTTCTATAACTTTTACATTATGACACTTGATAAACTAAAAGAATTTTTCACCGATATCTTCGCTGCACCCTTTAGCGAAGACAGTCTACTGATTACCGCCTTTCTCCTCATCACCTGGCTTTTGGGTTTACTATCTGGTCGATGGTCTCGGTCAGGAAAAATACGTAAACTTAAAAGAGAGCTTCAAGCCAAAGACAAAGATCTCATTATGCTTCGTGCAGAGAATGGCTCTTATAAGGAACAATTGGAAACCAAAGAGGAGGCGCTCCAAAAAACGCAGCAAGAGTTAGAAGAAACTCAGATTCGCACTCGTCAATTGGAAGAAGAAAATAGTCACCTTAGTGCTGACTTAGAAAACAATAAAAGAATTGCATCTAGCATCAGCGCTGAGAATGCCTCCAATATCGAGCAGGTAGATGAGCTTAATAAAATAGTCGCAGATCTACAATATAAAAATGATGAATTGAAGGCATTAGCAGACCGAGGCGCTTTTCAATCTGACGATGTAGAGCACTTACAAGATACCTTTGAGCTAACCACCAATCGAATCAACGCACTGGAAGTAAAGCTCAGTCGAATGGAGGATGAAAATCAAAATTTACGCGCCGAGTTAGGCTCTGGGAATTCTGGTAGTTATTCTTCTTCTAGTGGCGGTTTAGATAGTGGTATTCTAGCGATCAAATCTCGCCTAGAACAATTGGAACGCGAAAACAACCGCCTCCAAAAAACATTATCAACAATGCAAGTCGTTCAGACCGACCTCGGAAACACCACATCAAATCAGCCAGTGACGGGAGAGGAAGTATCGATGGAAGAGCGGACCGCATCAGCCCGGTCTGCCATTAATTCAGCGATTGGAAGTAAGATTAAAGCAGCAACAGTTGATGAGAAAAATGATTTGAAAAAAATAAACGGTATTGGCCCCTTCATTGAAAAGAAACTGAACGACATAGGTATTTTCACTTATGAACAAATCAGCCAATTTGATGCTGATCTTATTTCGCAGATTACAGATGCTATTCAGTTTTTCCCTGGCCGAATAAACCGGGATGACTGGGTCGGACAAGCAAAGAAATTAATGTCCTAATATCGCTATTAGATATTATTCATATTATGAAAGATATAAAAACCTGCCTGTAGTAAACGGGCAGGTTTTTTTTACGACCTTCGTTCCTTATTTAGAAAATAGCATATGAAAAAATTAACCTTACGGCCTAAACGAGAAGGCTCTATCCAACGATTTCATCCATGGGTCTTTTCGGGGGGTATAGCGAAAGAGGATAACGGTATTTCCGACGGAGATCTAGTAGAAGTCTATAGCTCGCGAGATGAATACTTAGCGACTGGCCACTATCAGGATGCGAGTATAAAAGTTCGAATTATTTCTTTTGAACAAACAGCAGCCGATCAACAATTTTGGACCGCAAAGATTCAGCAGGCCCATGACACCAGAATTCAAACGGGTTTTCCGGATAAAGGGCTTACCGATTGCTATCGCCTAGTGCATGCAGAGGGAGACGGTTGCCCAGGGCTTATTATAGACGTCTTTGGAAGAACCGCAGTAGTTCAATGTCACTCCATTGGGATGCACCGCCAAATTGACCAAATTTCCACTGCACTTCAAAGCGTTTTTGGCGAAAGTCTTATTTGTATTTATGATAAGAGCAAAAAGGCGCTTCCTGGTAATTATGCCCGAGGCATGGAAGATGGTGCTCTTTACGGAGAAATGGTTGATGAAATTTCAGTTCTTGAAAATGGACATTCGTTTCTGGTTAATTATCAGACGGGGCAAAAGACGGGATTCTTTTTGGATCAACGGGAAAACCGAGCCTTTGTTGGAAAATATGCTTCGGGAAAAAAAGTGTTGAATGCTTTTTGTTACACGGGTGGGTTTTCTGTCTATGCTTTAAAAGCTGGAGCAAGCCTGGTTCACTCTGTAGATGCTTCAGAGAAAGCTATTGACCTTTGTCGTAAGAACATTGTTGAGAACAGTCCTGAATTAGTGGACAAACATGAGGGTTTCGCTGCTGATGTCAATCGTTATTTCAAGGAAACGGAAACGACTTATGAATTAATTATTTTAGATCCTCCTGCTTTCGCCAAGTCAATGGCCAAACGACACAATGCCGTTAAAGGCTACAAAAGAATTAATGCTGAAGCCATTAGGAGAATAGCATCTGGAGGTATTTTATTTACCTTCTCTTGCTCTCAGGTAATTGACAGAACCTTGTTTCAATCGACTGTGATGGCGGCAGCTATAGAGGCTGGTAGACAGGTTAGTATTTTACATCACTTATCTCAGCCACCTGACCACCCTGTGAGTTTATTTCATCCGGAGGGGAGCTATTTAAAGGGCTTGGTTTTGCGGATTAGCTAGATTTACTTAAAAGCGCAAACAAATTAGAAACATGAGTCATCCCATAAGTAGAGTGTGCACGTCGCAGAGTTGATGATTCCGTTTTTCACGTTCAAAATGCTTTTCAAAAAAG
>CAZDTI010000701.1:0-1217 GCA_964508085.1 uncultured Saprospiraceae bacterium
AGAAGATTTGCTGCGTCTCTTCTTGCTCCTTCTTCATTTGAATAGTTGACTCCTGTAGCTCTGGATCATCAGTTTTAGGTTCTGTAGAAGAACTGTTAGAAATGTTTAGTTCTTTCTTAATGGCTTCTAGTTCTTCCTCAGGTGGAGTAGGAGGTTGGCTTTCTTTTTGGAAAGTATTAATGAGGTCTTGTTTGCCAATTTTATTGAAAAACAAAGAATAATGATCTGCTTGTAGTTGCTCTAAAGTCCAATAATCAGTGTCTCTTAACATCCGGAGAAACTCTCCAATTTCGGCAGAGATAACGCGTACTCTTTTTAACTCCTTTTCAAATTCGTCCATCTTTCCTTTCGGAATTGTATCCTTAGTTTTTCGTAACTTCAGATATCGCTCTTGCCAGAAGTTCATATAATTAATCAAATCAGAAATACGACTGAATTGTGTCGGTTGAGTTTCTGCTCCATTAGCAGAGTTAGCGCCAACGATTATAGCTTGGATTCGGTTTCCTTGAATCCCTTTTGCCAACAACTCTAATGCATCGACCATGCAATGGCTTGACTTTAGGAAATTGTCACTAATTAACATAAAAACCTCGCCTTTTGCTTTGAGCAATTCCTTCGAAATACTACTGTTAGAATGCTCTCCAATGAAATGCGTAAAGATAATTCCAGCTTTGGAAAGGTCAGCCTCAAATTGCTTTGCAGTAGCTTTGTTATCTAGAGAATAAGCGAGTAATTTTGGATTGTTTTTCATTGTGATGAAATAATTGGAATGTTAATACGAAGTCCCTAACGGGTGTTGAACCGTTATTATTTATGAAATTTAGTCTTCCTTCTACGTCTATTCATCCGTTCCTCATGCTCACCAAAATTTGATTGTTCTGAAATCGCTAAAAAACTTCTCAATGCCGATATCATTTGGCCCCAGAATGATTTTTTCTTTGATTGTTTGAATTCTCTCATTGTAATTTGATTTATTGTAACAATGATTCTACAGTTTTGTCAAATTCTTTTATAAACTCTTGATACTCCTCCGTAGCCGGTCCATAGAAACCAGTATGAATCTTCTGAACCTGATCATTCTTGTCCACAAAAATCAAAGTCGGGTAGGAGAGAATATGATTGAGCATCGGCAAAGCCTCCGCCGCTTTTTTCTTGTTTGAAGGTCCGGCGAGCACAATATCATAAGGCATGTTAAAACGCTCCTTATATTTTTTAAT
>CAZDTI010000701.1:1317-3586 GCA_964508085.1 uncultured Saprospiraceae bacterium
GAACCAATTAAAGTACTGTCTTCATTATATTTTGCTTCAAAGAGAAAAGCATGAGAGCCATCAAAACAAGAGAGGTACATTTTGTTTTTTTGAATAGTACCCTCTAGGTAGCGGTAATCACCTGTTTCAGTAGTGAACGTTCCAGTTAGGTCATTACCATTTTGTTCGAAGTGTCCAATGGCAGGCCAGGGATCATCCCCATCAATGCCGAAATTGACAGCCCATTTGCCAGTGACAGAAGTTACAGGTTCCTTTTTCAAATCAGTAAATCGGTGTCCCTGACCAAATCGAGCTGTAAATGGAATGGAATAATAAGCCCCTCGATTGGTAACGACCCAAATCCCAGACATCACCCGTTCTTCAAAGGCCGCTTCGATATAGGAATCATATAAAGGAAAGGAAATCCGAATGGAGTCATTGGAAGAACTTCTCAATTTCCAAGTCTTAACATCTCGTACTTCAATACGTTCTTTTCCGTTGTGTATTTCGACATAGAAAAGGCTATCATTTTCATATTTCACCTCAAAATTAAAAGGTAGCTCCCCACCAGAAACTTCTTCAAATTTGTATTCCATCAATTCCGGCAAAGGTTTTCCTTTAGGATTGGAAATTTTCTCCCGGTCTTCTAATTGTAAAGTAGCCCGCCAGATTCCAGGAGCGACCTTACTGAAGTTATTTTCCATAACCAGACAGCCACTAAAAATAGATAGCAATGATATCAGAAATAAGAAGCCAGATAGGTATTTATTTAGCATAAAAGGATAGTAGTTTGTTTGTTGTATTGGGTCAAAGATCAAGGACCTTCAAACCAGCCAAGCAAAACTACAAAAAGACAAGGTGAAAGGATGTATATGTAAGGCGTTTTCTTACTTTGATTTTTCCCCTACAAAGTTATCCTCCTTGTATTTAAAGAATACGTTGAATGTGGTCAAGGAACCATAAATTCGAGTGATGTATTGTTGCAAGTTCACTTTCTCTTCATCTACCAGGTTTTTGCTGGCATTGATACGTTGCTCCATTACTCGTAAACGATCCCGAACCATTACAATTTTGTGGAAGAAGCTTTCTATACTGATTTCTTTAGATTTTAATGACGGATCTGTTGGTTGGAGAATCATTTTACCGCCATTCCAGCGATCACTTAATTCGACCTTTTCAGAAATATCTGAGAATTCTCTTAATATCCGGATCAGTGATTTCTCCGCATCAGAAAAACTGACTTTTGTTGCGGCTGGAATGGCTTCAATGATCTCCCAATCATAATGCTTACCAACTTGTTGAATGCCATAAGTCATAAAACAAACATCATAGACGATTCCGTGTAATTTAATAACAACGCCCTCACCGAAGGCCTTGTGTTTTACTCGAGAACCTACGCCGAGTATTTGGGTGTCAACTGTTTCCATAATTTGTTGTGATTTGTTTTTTTGGTTTATACGATTTGAGAGAAAGCTTGTTTCAATGAAAGATGGCATTGGCTTTAAAAATTACCAACCATAAGTCTCTGTCTCCTCCAAGTAAATTCCATCTCCTTCATTTGCTTTAAATTTAGTCGCGACTGTAATATATCCATTCGGAACTGGTACATACACTTCAAAATGAAGATGTGGCCCGGAAGACCAACCTGTATTACCACTCTTAGCAATCACTTGACCTGCTTTGACTTTTTGTCCCGGCTTTACTGAAATTGCTTGATAATCTAAGTGAACATAACGTCCAAAACTGCCATCAGAATGCAATACAATAATATAATTCCCATCCGCAGAGCAGGATTCATGTTTACAACTTTTCCTACCATCGTCTTTTGTAAACACAACAGTGCCTGCACGTGCTGCACAAACCTTTGTGCCTATATCCATATCAAAATCTATAGCATTGGTTCCGTGATGAGAAAAACGACCATTATAACCTTGTCCAACCCGGAAGGAGGCACCTTTTTCAAAGGGCAGATGGTATAAAAAATCTTCATCGTGTTTGGCGGTTTGTGTATCACCCATTACCATTCCATATCCATATTGAAAACTGACACTTTTGCCAGGGATCATGCCAATATCCATAATATGGTGACGTTTTGATTTAGCTGGGATAACAGCATTATAAGGTAATTTGACCCCCAGTTTAATATTCTTTTGTTCTGGAAAATCAATAGTGACCGTAATAGGAGCATCAGAAGTATTATCTGCAAAAACGCCGATAGTTAATTTTCCCGTTTTCTCGTCGTAGACTTCAATTGATTGAGCCTCAGGAGGTTCTGGCTGGGCAAAAATGG
>CAZDTI010000702.1:0-3585 GCA_964508085.1 uncultured Saprospiraceae bacterium
TCCCACTATCTATTGTACCAAATAAACCTCCGAATAAGAATATTAAAAATAAATATTCTTTATATTTTTTATTATAATCGATCATACTATTTATTTATGATTATATTTTAAGCCTGTCTTATCTCAAAAAGAATCAACAACCATCATCCTAGCATTCTCAAACTTATCTATATTTGGCGAAACTATTCTAGCCTCTTCAATACTTAATAGTATGCATCATCAAAATTTACTTAGATTCCGCCGCCTTTTTCAAGTCCGCAGTAAACTGCTCAAAAGATTCATCAAATGAAGGGATCTTGTTTGCAAAGAATGGAAACATCAAGCCTCCTATTTTTTCGGTCATCGTAAAATGTGTTGTAGCCTCTTTTTTTTCTAAAATATAAGTTCTTTTTCCCATTGCATCCCCCCAGACCATTTTTTTGTTTGGCACCATTTCTTTTACTTTAAGCTTGAAGGTCCTGGAAGGATCAAGTGTACTTTTTAGCTTTATTTTTTCACCCTGCTTAATCTCCCCCTCTAGAGAAACAATAGTCGTATTCCAACTGGAGTAATCGGAAGCATTGGTCAGCAATGTCCAAACAACCGACACCTCTGCATTGATGGTTTGACTAATTGTAGTTGTTCGGTTAAATGTCTTTTTAACGGTTGTTGCTTTTCCACTTTGAGCCATTATTGGTAGATTTGTCATAAGTGATAAGATTGTGATTATATTCTTCATTTTGACTGTAATTTGATAAAAAGTCAAAGGAAAAGAAAATAGGACAAAACCCACTTTACATATGTTAAGTAATTGTGAGAATAAGGGATTGAAATGTTATATATCTAATTAAGGGTGTTCAGAAAAAATCAACTTTTTTTTGATTAAGGATTAGGAATTAAAGATTAAGGATTATTCCCTTAAGCGGAAATAAGGTGTTTTCGCCTCTCATTGAATAATCTTTAATTTTAGCATCCTTAATCTTTAATCCATTCTAATTAATTCAACTCTTGATTAGTCTTAATTATTTTTTCAGTTGTTTTCCTGCACGTATCCTTGAAAGGCTTACAGGGGTAATTTGCAACATGGAGGCTATATCCTTTAGAGGAGCAACCTGAATAAATCGTGGGAACATATACTCAATATATTGATAATTTCTGGTTGCATCATTTGCCAGTAGGTTCACAAAAACATCTATTAATGTTATGTGTACTTGTTCTGTTAAATGAATGCCAAATAGCGCCCAACTTTTAGACTCTTGATACAGCTGCTTCAAATTCTCTCTCGAAATCATCATTACTTTAGTATCCTCATAAAATTGAAGCGAAAATTGTGATTTTTCCTGATGCACAAAGCTTTTATATTCGGTGATAAAAGTTTGTTCAGGTTTCATCCACAATGTCTGCTCCTGCCCTTCTTCATCCATATAATAACACCGGGTAATTGAACTCTCCGCATAGAATAAATAATTAGATACTTCCCCCACTTTTGAAATTAAAGCATTTGATTTAAACTCTTTTTCTTCAAAGAAGGAAAGCCCCAATTCTAATTCATCAGAAGAGAAGGCGCTATTATATTTTAATAATTCCTTGGTTATTTTTTCTTTCATTTGTTGTTCTCTTTGTGTATGTTTTTTGAAGTACGAATATAGGGATTAAATATTTACCTAACTGATTACCTCATACTTCCAACTCAACTCCTCCAATTCCTTTTCTGTATAAAATCCTTCAGAATTCATTATCGCTTCTTCCATTTTATGCTTAAAAACGCTCTTAACCTCCTTCGATTCCAACCACCCACAAATCTGTTTATTGAATACCTCATCAGAGAAAGCATTGCCTACTTTAATTGCTCCCCGTTTATTAATTTTCAATCCATCTAATAGGTTACTAAAGTGTCTTAAACTTTGTTTTTCATTTGAATGCTCCCACTCTTGTAGTAAAGAGTCTATTTTAAAATTACCTTTATAGAACATCAACAACAGTTCAATTGGCGATATGGAAGTATCGCTAGGTTTTAATCTGATGTACTTTCTAAAAAACACCATAGCAAATTGATCTAACAATTCGCTCTCATTACTTGTCCAGCTAGAATCATTAAAATATCCAAATCGATTTAACGAGAGTAAAGGCTCAGAAGAAGGGAATTGGAAATCACCAATTAACTCAAAATACCTTGGAGCAAAATATTTTAATTCACTCAAGTTCAATCGCTCCGGTTTAGCAGCGTCTTGATATTCGGTCAATAATTCTATTGGAATGTCTCGAATGGGTAGTGATTTTAATTTCTGCGCATTTTCTTCTGACATGCAGCAAAAGGTGCAGGCGTCGATGTATTCGCAGGGTTTGTTACCGGAGAAGGATTTGTAGATTTCGGTGATGATATTATTTAGTTCTTTCAAGAAAACTTATTTTATCAGTTCGCTTCAGTTTCTTCAACGCTTAAGGTTTGCTGCCTTTATTACTTCCAAAATTCCCACCACTTTTTAAAACCCGTTTTATTCTTTCTTCCTGCCAAAAGTCTTTCAGGAATAATTTGATCGAATTCTCTCTTACCTTCATTGTAATCATAAATAAGAAAATATTGTTTCCAAAAAGTGTGCGTATCTACGTTCCACTTTTTTTCGCAGTAATTATAAAGGGTCTGATGACCTCTTTCCCAGTTTTCTCCGTTAACTCTACAATCGATTTGAATGTTTTTGTTCTCATCACTTACGACGAAACACTTTATGGGATAAATCCCTTTTTTATCAAGAAAATCTGTTGTCAAAGCATTATTCAATTCACGATATAGCTCCGTTTGGTTTTCTTTGTCGAAAAAAGTTTCACCACTTTTATAATGAGATAAAGGCCCAAGTATCCCTCCGAAGTAGAGCATTTCTTTGGTCTCAAGAACAATTGATCTAATTTTAATTTCTTCACAATAATCATCAATTTTATGGTTTGCTAACCAATCATGAATTACAGGAAAATCTGACTCCAACCATCGTTCAAATCCCATTATTATTGATTTCCCCTTTGTCTCACCCCAGCCATAAGTAAATTCATAAATAGATTTGGATGTTCTCGATTTACAATTCAAAACCACCTTAATGAATGTTTTATAATTGGCTTCTTCTTCCACGGTATTTTCTTCTTGAACTATTCCAGTTATCTCTAGACCTATTGGTTCAAAAAACACTGCATTCTCATTGACTACCACTTCGTATCCAAAGTTATTAAAGGCTTTAGCTATAAATGTATTTATATTTTTCACTCTAAACTGTATTATGCTTTATCCTAAAACGAATCAATCACCACCACCCCACTATATTCAAATTTATCCATATTCGGCAAAGCTATTTTCGCCTCTTCAAGGCTTATAGTTTTCTCAATAAGTTGATCAGGGTTTAATTTCCCATTTCTTATCATTTCCAACATTTCCGTATATTTAAAGGCCTGCATTCCATGACTGCCAATGATTTCTAATTCATGTGCCATTACCTGATTCATAGGAATCTTTGGCTGCTCATGATCTCCTGACATTAAACCTACTTGTATATGTTTGCCACGTTTTCTTAGATTAGCAATGGAGTTAAAACAAGTAATCTGACTTCCTAATGCATCGAT
>CAZDTI010000703.1:0-3573 GCA_964508085.1 uncultured Saprospiraceae bacterium
AGACCGAATTTACATAATTTTTTTTATTAAAACATTTTTGTCCAATTACTTAGTACCTTTAAATGCTTTATATTCCCATTTCATATCTTGATTTAATGAAAGATTTCCTCCCCAGGCTAAACAGCTCCAATCTATTTCTAATCCCTGTATATCAAATTCTGTTGCAACATCTTCTAAATAGTATGATGATCGAATATCATCTTTACCATTTAAAAACCAAATAGAAGGAGAAATTTCATTCTTAACATCAATACCTAAAGGCCTTAACCTTCTCGCTCCTGATGAAGATACAATTCCTATTCTCTCACTTCCTCTTTGCTGACTCCTTAACCAGTTCTTAGCAGTGTTCAGATTTCGAGTAAGAAAAATTGGGTATTCGCTTTTTATGTAGTCTAATAACGTTTTAGATTCTTTTAATCTTAATTCTAATAAGTTTTGTACAAATTCTGATACTCTTTCAGATCTAAAAGATCTTACGGAGACAGAAAGATGTAAATTATTTTCTTGATAACCATTATTAATTATCCAATTTCTTGACCCTACAGTTGAAATATAATTTACATTATTAACTATTTGGCTTGAGTAATATATATCCCAATTTTGGAATTTAATTTTTAATGACTCAATCCATTCATCTAATCCCGCCTCTCCTGTGTTTATTTCTTGTCCACCTCCAATAAGGCAAATAATTGTACACCAATTTTCATGTCGATTCATAACACTTATCAAGAATTCAGGTTCTGACATATTGAAATCAAGTTTTCCTTTTTTTCTTATCATAAAGGAACTTGCTTGTTCTTTTGTCCATGCTCTTTGTGCTTCATCAAAGACAACTACTTTTTCTATTGGTGGTTTTTCAGACTCTAAACTGTCATCTCTAAAATGATGTATATTTTGAATAAAGGCATTTGATTTGATTGCAGCTTGTTTTTTAGTTATCTTCTTGCCAATTAACCTATTTGATTCTACTTCATCCCTTGTTAATGCTTCTCTCAACACTTCCACTAATGGACCATTACCTGAAAGGAAAACTGCATTTTCATCTTCATCCGCATTCATCCGTTTGTTAGCAATATTCAATCCGGCAAGTGTTTTTCCTGCTCCAGGAACGCCAGTAACAAAACAAATAGATTTACGCCCAGTCAACTTTGAATTTTCTATAATTTCATTTAAAGAATTCGCAGTTACAGACAAATTAATTGCTCCTGCATCCGATCTAGAAATTTCCTCTACATTATGACCTTTATACAACGCTTGAGCAGCTTCAACAATAGTAGGAGTAGGTTTATAAATAGAATTTTCCCAAGTAGTGAAATTGATTTTTCCTGAATGGTTAGTTATTGAAATATGATTAATGAATTTTTTTATATTTTCCTGATTTAATTTGATAGGGGAGCTGATGTTATTTTCGAATAGAAGAGTGTAATCTTTGCTTTCTGCTTTTGTTGATATTAGTATTGGGATTATTTTTTTATCATGACTTCCTTCATGAAAATTTTGTAAATCAATAGAGTAATCAATTACTTGTTCAATTGCATGGTTTGGATACTTAGTTTCACCAACTTTAAACTCAATCACTAAAATCAGATCGTTTAAGACTATTATGTTATCAACTCTTTTACCCATTCTTGGTATGCCAAACTCAAAGTATATTTTTGCATTCAAACTTGAATCTAGATTTTCTTTAAGAATTTCAATTTGACTTATCCAAGCATTTTTTTGTAAATCTTCTAAAGCATGAGAGTGATTAATACTCAGCAATCCCAGAATATTTGAATTTTCATCTTCTAAAAATTCAGGGATTGTATTAGAGTAATAACTTCTGTTCATATTATGATATTCGTGTTTTTATTGTAGCTAACAAATCAATAAATACCTCACCTCCTCTTATTCCACTTATCCTTCCGCAACTGAAATGCCTTATTATCCATTTTCCAATCCCTAACATTAAAACTACTTTCCAACCGCTCCTCCGTTTCATCATCCAACAACGCATGGAAAAAATCAATCCCCGTAGCCGCCTCCACCTCATCAATCGTCACCGCATATTTCTCCAAAGGCTGATAAGAAATTTCATTGTCCATCAAAAAAGCGATGGCCTTTGCGTCTGGTTCGGTGTAATCCAGAATGACCTTATAATAAGCTTTTGGAACAGAAACATTATTGTGTCCAATCCGCTCTTGTATGCCTCCTTTTAAAACCGGACCGGTTACTACATATAAGTGCTTGTTTTTGTAAGCCCAGTCTCGCACATTTTCTTCGAGCTCTCGCCAAATCCCTCCATTGAAATTCCGAATCTGCGGACTCATGTTACTCATGTAAAAAGTCTGTGACATCGCCTCCTTAGAGAATGCCATATCTCCAGCAGGTGCCATATGCCCACGGTCGTAACCGGAACCTCTGTAATCTCGATCCGAAGCAGAGGCTTTTCTGACTTTTGGATCGGGACGGAAATTCCCAGTTCGTTTTACGTTAGGAATGATCAAAGATTCCTTGGTCAGTTCATAAGCAACCCATTCGGCTTGCTCGTGTTCTTCACTATAAGATAGACTGTAAAATTCGTGATTGATGATTTGGCCAGTTGTGGAAGTGGGCAACATATCGCCGGGTACGGTTGGTATTCCAGGAGAGCCTGGGCCAGAGTTTTCACCAGTTTTGGTAGCATTGCCATTGAGAATATCAGAAGCATTTTCCATGGCTTCGTTGAGGTCGCCACTGCCACCGCTGAATTTGTTGAAGCCCCAAAAAAGGACACCTACAATTACAATGAAAATACCAGCTTTAGTAACCATTCCGCCAGATGCAGCAGAGTCTGCTTTGTTATGATTTTTTCTGAATTTTGCCATGAGTAGTGTTTGTGTTTCTAAGTGAGTTCGTCAAAGGAGATTTTGACGAGTTTTATTGGCAAATATAACAAAATGTTTTGGAAAAAGGGTGGATAGGTAGATGGGTGAATCGGTGGATGGGTTTTCCTTCTTCCGTAGTTATTTGCGATTTAGGGAAGCCCATCTACCCATCTACCTATCCCCCATCTACCCAAATAAAAACTGCCCCTAACTCTGAAAAACAGAGCAGGAGCAGCCCACACACTATGAGAACACCCATAATTCTTAGGTGAAGTGTTTATCGTTGTTTAAATTGATTTTTCACTTCTACCTTTTGTTTTCTACTTTGATGAATGTTTGTTTTATATAATTTGTAATACTCTTGTTGAATTATTCTCCGTGAGAAAAAGTACTGTTCCATCTCTGAAAATCAGAGAGGAACAGCCCACACACTATGAGAACACCCATTTACTCTTTTGGATGAAAGTGCAATTCCTCTTTTGAGAAAAAGTACCGTTCCATCCTCGACAAAGTCAAGGAGGAACAGCCCACACACTATGAGAACACCCATTTATTCTTTTGGATGAAAGTGCCATTTCTCCTTTGAGAAAAAGTACTGTTCCATCTCCGACAAGTCAGAGAGGAACAGCCCACACACTATGAGAACACCCATTTATTCTTGAAGACCTGCTTTCAGATCTTGTTTTTTAACTGAGACTTCTAACAGTAGTATTACTATCAAAGTCTG
>CAZDTI010000704.1:0-3560 GCA_964508085.1 uncultured Saprospiraceae bacterium
AAAGAATGAAAACTTTATAGTCCACTTAAGGTTATTGATAAAATATGAAGAAATACTAAGTAGTATTTATAACAAAAGCGAAGAGGAATTAAAAAACTGTGGTTGAATAATACAGGTACAAAGTTATCTGCTCTAACCTATATGACGATTTTTGTATACTACTTAAAAAATAGCACATCAGAATCGTTTCAAATTATATACTCGGAATCAGAAATTAATTTGACCTACTACTAATACACGACCTCGACAACTCACAATTCACCAGCTCTTCGTTCCTCAGTAAATATATTGTTGTGTACAATCAAATAAAGTCGAGACCAAAGGACAAAAATCTTTAAATAATTAATGATACTTAGTTTTTTAACTTTATGAATAATAATGAAGTAATATATAGCGAAAGAATTAGAATATATAGTTTTCATTATGTTATTACAATGATTCTTGTTATAGTTCAATTTATCGCGATAACATCTCTTTTCTGCCTAATAGCTAAAAACATCTGGATTAACATATTAATAATCTTAATAGCCCTTTTTCTCTTTTCAGTCTTAATAAAAAAAGAGACACATAAAATAATCTATTGCGACAGAATTGAACTAAGAAAGACTTTTGGTAATCAAGAATTAATCGAATCAATAAAGATTTCAGACTTCTACCAAGCAAGGTATGAAGACTTATTTGGCAAAGAGCCTTTCCGCAACACTCTCAATCATGAACTTATTTACTTTTACGCTAAAAAGAATGTCAACTCAGAAAATCTCATTAAAAAAGACAAACTTATCCTTTCAATAAATAAAGATCGAAATACTGAAAAGAATTTGATCGAAATAATAAAACTAGCGCAAAAGAAAAATTTAGAGGTCTATGTATCAACCAAAAAGTATAAGAGGATTTTGAAAGATTTAAATTTGAAAAATTGGACCTTACCATAAAAAAGTATAGAGGAAAAATTACACATAAGATCTAATATCCGATAATGAAAAAATGAAGCTAAGGTAAAAAAGAAAGCACGCAACAAGGAGAGTATAAGTCAATGCCTGCTAGAAGTTTCAAAAGGCAAATGTTCTTCGGCACTGCGTTGTACTCACACGTTATAAAAATCAGTAAAAGCGGATTAGGATTCAAACATTTAAAAAATCACTTACCAACAAAGAAAATGACATTAGTTGAATTCGATAAGCACTTAAACCAAATCGACTTTAGCAAAGGGGCTAATATCCAAAGACTAGACGATTACTTACTGGCCTGCTTGGCCCAGTTGGATTTACATAAGGATAAACAACCTTCCTATGAGCTATTCCTAATGATATATGATCAAGCTAGGAATGGACCGAAAGTAGATTTTGAATCCTCCTGGAAAGAGTTGTATGGTCCTGACAAAGAACCAACAGATCCTGAATTTAATGGTCTGTCAGAATGGGAAAATCTTAGAGAGGAGTTACGATCCCTTATTACGGATTTGATTCATACAAGAGCCGTCCGAAGTCAACCGGGTTATATAAAACAAAAGCATTACTTTGAATGGGATTCTGAAGGTGGCGTTAGATTCTATAATGGAACAACACCAGGAGCTATATTAGGATATGCTGCAACTAGATTTGAGGGGGAGTATCATGCCGGTGCTTTTCAAGAGAGAGAAGTTACCTGGGGTGGTTTCTCGGGGTCACTTTGGATTGGGATTTCCTATGAATGATTATGAATACTTTGTAGTAAGTAATGCGCTATATTTCCTATTGCCCCCTCCCCTAGCAAAGCTATACTCAACAATCCAAAATTTGATCATGAGTACTTTTATTAAATACATCATAAATGCGAAGAGGATATTTGTAACAATAGTATTGATATGCTTAAGTTTTTTCGGAAATGCGCAAACTACTACAAAAAACAAAAGACCTTCTACTGAAAGCCTTTCGTTTTCTTTTCACTCAAAGAATATTTACTCCTCCATATCCATTTCAAACGCCATTCCCCCCTGCTCAAAATTTATCTTTTTCTCAGCAGGAATAAAAGTAATTTTTAAACCAATTCCCTTTTCAGAAAACACATGACCTCCTTCAGTCTTCAAGGGAAAAGAAGGCTGGCCCGTGCCCTGTGCAATAAGCGTATTCCCATCCTTACTGATCGTCAAATCCATAGGTAGCAAGTCCGATTCATAGGTTCCCAAATATTGATCTAGATCTTCGCTCGCCAACTCAACTGACTCAACTGACTCAACCGATTCTTTCAATAAAAATTCAAACGCCATTCCGCTCTGCTCAAAGTTCATTTTCTTTTCTGAAGGAATAAATTTAATTTTCACACCGTATTTCATTATTGAAAATTTGTGATTTCCTTCAGCCGTCAAAGGGCTTGCAGTTTGTCCGGGCACTTCTAGAAAAAGCGTGTTCTCCTCTTTGTTGATTGTCATATCCATCGGTAATTCGGGTGATTCATAGGTTCCTAAATATTGATCTAGGACTTCGCTGGACAACTCAACAAATTCGAATGAAGGCAATTCGTATGGTTTGCCAAATACTTCACTCAATACAGCTATGGCTACATCATGACTACCGTAATTAGAACCGTTACAACTAATAGCAAAAGATAAATCACTTTCTTCAAAATAAGCGAAGGTCGAATTAAATGCATCTATAGCACCTGGATGCCCCAATCCATTTCGACCATCAATTGGTACTCCTTCTAGGCCAAACCCATACGATGCATCACCAACTGGTCTCATTTGTTCGAGGCTATTGGGTGTAACCAACTTACCATTAAAAAGAGCGGCTGCGAAGTGACATAAATCTGTCGGAGTTGAGATGATGCCTCCTGCTCCCAATGGTATTGACATATCTTCTTCCGCAGTCAAGGCCCATTCTGTCTTCATCCGATAAGACCGAGCTTCATTTTGTGTCGGATTGATCACTCCACCATA
Organism: uncultured Saprospiraceae bacterium; assembly: GCA_964508085.1. GTDB lineage: Bacteria > Bacteroidota > Bacteroidia > Chitinophagales > Saprospiraceae > CALGLS01. The sequence continues at coordinate 2,915 of CAZDTI010000704.1, forward strand.
GCTCGTATTTTCTAAACCTAATGGCTTGACAATATGCTGCTCCAATATTTGTGCATAGGACTTCTCGAAGATATTTTCTAAAACGAATGTCAATAATACATAGTTCGAATTGCTATAGGCATACTTTGCATCCGGTTCGAAACCAATGCCCTTATTCACAATGGTGTCCAGTAAGGCGGACGGTGTAATTGGTTTGTTATGCCAGGAAAAAAAACTCCTATCCGTAAAATTATTAATACCACTACGATGATTGAGCAAGTGTCGAACGGTGATCTTGTTGGCATTTTGGACGCTGGGAAAATACTTTTCTATCGTATCATCCAGACTGATTTCACCCATTTCCACGGCTTTCATAATGAGGGTCGCGGTGAAGGTTTTCGTGATGGAGCCAATCCGAAATTTAGTTTCACTTGTGTTAGAAATATTAGTTGCAATATCGGCATAACCAATGGCTTTGCTATAAATAATTTCACCTGCCCGAGAAACAGCGACACTACCAAAAAATCGATCGTGCTCCTCTAATGCCATAAAAAGACTATCTAATTTGGCGTATTCAGAATTTTGAGAAAAGCAGCAATAGAGACCAATAAAAACGTAATAGTTGAGATAATAGATTTCATGATTTTAGATTTAAAGTGATGAATTG
>CAZDTI010000705.1:0-3529 GCA_964508085.1 uncultured Saprospiraceae bacterium
CCCGTTTGTGGCTGTGATGGAAAAACGTATGGCAACATGTGTCAGGCACAAGTTGCTGGTGTTACAAAATGGGAAAAGGGCGAATGTGAAAATCCTATAAAAGACGATTGTATTGACCCAACTAAGATCTCAAAAAGATCTTGTCCTGATGAATACGCACCTGTTTGTGGCTGTAATGGAATCACCTATCCAAATGCTTGTAGCGCCGGAATTATGGGTGTAACAAAGTGGACGGATGGTAAATGTAAAGAAAAGGTGAAGGACGATTGTATTGATAAAACTAAAATCTCAAGACGGCCTTGCCCCGATGAATATAAACCGGTTTGTGGTTGTAATGGTCGAACTTATCCAAATGCTTGCAGTGCGGAGATTATGGGTGTGACGAAGTGGACGGATGGGAAGTGTAAGTAGTGAGTTCAATAACATTTCATGAATTAAGATTTCCTAGACAAATGGAGTGATTTCCGATTAACGTAAATTGGTCTGAGTCTATCGCTTTTGGTTATTTTTCCACTTAAATGGCTCAGTAATAGCGCTTAGCTGTTCTTTAATTTAGGTCCGTGCTCTTTAAAACTGGTTAATCTTCAAAAAGATGATCAATTCTAATTCATATTTATTCCTTTTTATAACAATTATTTCTTTCTGTTTTTCCTGTAAAAATCTCCCTAAAGAAAAAGCACCTTTGCTTGTTAAGAAATGGGAAAAAATAAGTATTCAATTTGAAGGCTCAACGACCAGCGAAGTAGCCGAAGACAACCCTTTTCTAAACCATCGTCTATCGGTTACCTTCACAAAAGACAACAAAACAATTACAATTCCCGGATTCTATGCCGCTGATGGAAACGCTGCTGAGACCAGCGCAGAAGCTGGGAACATATGGAAGGTCCATTTCCGACCTGACGAAGAGGGAGAATGGACTTACAAAGCTTCTTTTAGAAAAGGGAATAACATTGCTATTTCAGATGATCCTGTTGCTGGGACGGCTATTGATTTTGACGGCCAAACGGGCCGCATAAACGTCCGCCCAAACCCTTCTTCGCAAGGTCGACTTCAATATACAGGAAAACGCTATTTGCAATATGCAGAATCTGGAAAATACTTCCTGAAAGGAGGTGCCGACAGTCCAGAGAACTTCTTGGGTTATGTAGACTTTGATGGTACCATCCGTGGTGAAGCGCCTGAAATTAGAAAAGGAGAAGCTACTGCTAATTCAAAATTACATCGTTATGAAAGCCACTTACAGGATTGGAAAGCTGGAGATCCAACCTGGAAGAATGGAAAAGGAAAAACAATAATTGGCGCGTTAAATTATCTCGCATCCACAGGAATCAACAGCGTTTATTTTCTAACCATGAATATTGATGGAGATGGAAAAGATGTTTATCCTTATACGAATTACAACGAACGACTGCGTTTTGATTGTTCAAAATTAGCCCAGTGGGAATTGGTCTTTGACCACATGGATCATTTAGGGCTCATGCAACACATTACGCTACAAGAAACAGAAAATGAACTGATGTTGGATGGTGGTGATACAAAGACAGAACGAAAACTATATCTCAGAGAAATCATTGCCCGATTTGCTCACCACCCTCGGCTCACCTGGAACATGGGCGAAGAAAATGGCCCCGTACACTGGAGACCAGAAGGCCAAAACACAAAACAACAAAAGGCAATGACTGAGTATGTCAAAACTCATGATCCTTATAAGAACTTCACGGTCATCCATTCTCATTCTGATAAAGAAACACAGGATAAATTATTTGAGCCGCTTCTTGGCTATGAACACCTTGAAGGCATGTCTATGCAAATCGCAGACAAATCCGACATTCATGAAACCACAAAAAAGTGGATTAACGCTTCTGCTAAAGCCAAGAAACAATGGGTCATGAACATCGACGAAATCGGACCATACTGGAGAGGTGTGGATCCAGATGATCGATTGGATAACAATCAGGATACGGTTCGGGCAGAGGCACTATGGGGTAACCTCATGGCCGGCGGAGCAGGTGCAGAATGGTATTTCGGGTCTAAAAACCACAGCAACGATTTGACTTGCGAAAACTGGCGCACCAGAGATCGAATGTGGAAATACACCAACAATGCTTTGACGTTTTTCCAAAACTATATTCCTTTTTACGAAATGGAAAGTCATGATGAATTATTCGCTCAGGGAAATGGCTATTGTTTTGCTAAATCTGGACAGATATATGTGGTCTATTTACTTTTTGGTGGCCAAGGAACAATTGATTTAAAAGGTGCCACTGGTGAATTTTCAGTAAAGTGGTATAATCCAAGAACAGGTGGAGACTTGCAAAGTGGTTCCGTAACAACAGTGCGTGGTGGATCTGTGGCTTCTATTGGAAACCCTCCAACAGATAAAAATAAAGATTGGGCAATTTTAATTGAAAAAAAGCGGTGACTCCCCTATCGAGAATCACCGCTTTTTTCACGTAAAACTATATACTTTCTAGAACGGACAACCTTGACAGGCATCTACTCTTGGATTGTTCTGTGGTCTCGAAATATCACGAACATCGTAATCACCAACCGTTCCTAATACTCGGAACTCCGTACGACGATTCATCTGGTGCTCTTGCTCGCTACATGGAATTCTGTTCGCACAATTATTCACATTCTTCGTCTCTCCATATCCAACCGCAACTAAACGATCACGAGATAAACCGTTCTTGGTTAACCACCTTACAACAGAATCTGCACGTCTTTGCGATAAGCCTCTATTATAAGAGCTAGACCCCCTGGAATCCGTATGAGAACCGATTTCTACGATGTAGTCTGGATTATCACTTAATATTCCTAATAACCTTTCTAGTTCCGGTGTATCTTCATCACGGATGTAAGATTGATCGAAATCATAGTAAATGTGTACTAGGAATGGAATAGGTTCTCCTTCAGTAAGTTCACCTGCTCCAGGACCATAATCATTACCAGGTGTTGTTGTTACGCCTGTCCCAGTATCTCCATCAGGATCTTCAGTTTCCGTTCCAGTTCTATCCACCAAAGGATCTCCATCATCTGTGAATGGGTTTGTAACTTCACCTGGGCTTGTAGTTGGGTCATCTGGATCTTCAGTGATTTCAGTTATTCCATTAGGACCAACTCTCACCGGCATCAAGTTAATTGCAACTTGAAGTGTTGTTGCTTCCTCCAAGCCACGAGTACACTGATCTTTAACCGATTGAGCTAAGTAGCCTTCCATTGATCCTTTAACGGTGTAACAACAGTCTTCCATCAATGGAAATAAAAAGTGCCCCATAGAATCTGCGACTACCGTATATTCATCATCCTCACAATCATTCGTCAATGTTACCGTAGCACCGGGTAATGGTTGCCCTGTACTTTCGTCAAAAACAACACCTTCCAATTCAAATTTGCTTTCTTGCTCCAATGGAATTTCTACGAATACCGGATCACCGATGTTGATGTCTTTTGTACATCCTTCTTCTGTATTTTCTAAGTAGCCTTCCATGCTTGCAGCAAAGTTGCAACACTCTCCCATTTTCATGTC
>CAZDTI010000706.1:0-3498 GCA_964508085.1 uncultured Saprospiraceae bacterium
TCATATGAAAGAATGAAAGAAGGTGGATTTGAACTTAGATCGTGGAATAGTAATTCACACGAACTAAATGAATTATTCAAAAAGAATAATGTCTATGTTGATCATGAATGCGATTTGGAAAAAATATTGGGATACAAGTATTCCACAACAAATGACTCATTAAAAATTTCTGAGTGTAATTTAAATGATAAAGTTAATACAAAACGAAATTTATTAGCTGAAACTTCGAAAATTTTTGATCCTTTAGGCTTATGTTCACCTATTTTAGTGAAAGGTAAATTGCTTATGAAAAATCTTTGGTCTAGAAAGTTAGGCTGGGATGATTGTGTAGGTGAAGAAGTTGAAAAAGAGTGGGTTAATTTATATAAAGACTTGAAAAATTTGCCCAATTTAGACTTTCCTAGACGTTGTTTAGATACAAATGATGAGATTGAGTTAGTGTTTTTTTGTGATGCTTCAAAAAAAGCATATGGATTTTCATGTTATTGTGTTTCAAATGATGATTCAAATTTAGTTTTTAGTAAAGTTAAAGTTGCCCCTATGAAACAAAAAACACTACCAACATTAGAATTACTTTCTGTTTTTCTTGCTTATAAATGTTTTCCAACGATTATAGATGCTTATCCTAAAGTTAAAATTTCTAAAGTTACATTTGCTGTAGATGCTCAAGTTGTTTTGACTTGGCTTCTTAATGACATTCCAAAATCAAAAAATGTTTATGCTAATAATAGAGTAAAAGATATTTCTGTTATGAAACAGGAATATTCTAAGAAATATGGTGTCGATTTTAAGTATAAATTTGTATCGACTGATGTTAATCCTGCCGATATGCTTACTAGAGGTGTATCTTATAAAGATTTTGTTGAAAATTTTCAGCGTTGGATTAAAGGGCCAGAATGGTTAATAAAGAATCAATGGCCAAAAAATGAACTTAATTGTTTAAATAATAGAAATAAAACTTTAATTCAACCTCAAACTTGTGTTAATGCTATAAACATAGAACAAAATGAAAGCATTTTGTCTATACAAAAATTTTCTTCCCTCAATAAGTTACTCAATGTAACGAGTTATGTTTTTAAATTTTTATATAATATTTGTAGAAAAAAGGAAATTGATCCTTATGAGTTTGGCTTAGAATATTGGATAAAGAGAATGCAATATTCTAATTTTGCTAATGAGTTAGATTATTTAAATAATACTGAAAATAAAAATGCTCCTGTCCTTGTGAAAGACTTAAATTTGTTTATAGATGAAAAAGGTATTATAAGAAGTAAAGGACGGATTAATAAGAATAATGAGTTAAAATATGAAGTAATTAACCCTATTTTACTCGCTAGAGATGACAAACTTACTTCTCTCATAATTAATGATTGTCATAAAAGAGTTAAACATTTAGGTATTAGTGCTACCGTAAATAAACTTCGTATGAGTGGCTTTTGGGTTCCAAAAGCTAGACAACAAATAAAAAAGGTAATATATCCTTGCATTGTTTGTAAGAAAGTTAATAGTTTATCTTACAAATACCCGCGTATGACTGACTTACCTAAACATAGAGTAAATTTTATCAAACCCTATCAACATGTTGGAGTTGATTATACTTCACACATATGGGTTAAAAATGAAGAAGGTAAAAATGTTAAAATGTATATTCTTATTTTTACATGCCTTAATGTAAGAAGTATTCATATAGAATTGGTGCCTGACATGAGTGCCCATTCTTTTGTACTTGCATTTTTGAGATTTACGAATATTTATGGAATACCTTCTCATATTTATAGCGATAATGCTCGCTCATTTATTGCTGGTTTCAATATAATTGAAAAAGGTATGATATCTGATGAGTTTCTTGATAAATTTAAGATATATCAGATAAAACATGTAAAGATTCCTCTGTACTTAGCTTGGGTTGGGAGTACTTGGGAACGCTTAATTAAAGTTGTGAAATTATGCTTGTTTAAAACTATAGGACGTTCTAAAGTTAAATATTTTGAGTTACTAACAGTACTTAGTGACATTCAAATGGCTATAAATGCACGTCCTTTAACTTATCGTTGTGCTGAAGACAGTGTGGAGAGTATAACTCCCAATTGCTTCTTAAAACCTAATGCTAATGAAAGCATTATTATGAAAACAAAGGAAAAAGATCTGTGGGAAAATGAACCTCCTTCAAGGAAAAATTTATGTAATTCCCTGGATAAAAGAAATGAAATGTTTTTAAATTTTCGTGAGTTATGGCATCAAGAATATCTACTTAGCTTGAGAGAACAATATAAAGATCTACATGAAGAAAATTGGTATAACAGAATAAAAGAAAATGACGTTGTCTTGGTACAAATTCCTAATAAATGCCGCCCATTTTGGTTACTGGGTCGGGTTTTGGAACTAATATATGGCTCTGACAACAAAGTAAGAAGCGTTAAAGTAAAAAGAGCTGATGGCCAAACTCAAATACATTCTTTAAAACATTTATATCCTTTAGAGTTATCAACTACTCATGACCATTGTTCTGTTGGAACTACAAATGAAGAAAATCCTAGTGATTTAAACGAAGAAAATGACAAAGAAATGAATGAAAATGTTGATGTAGATCCAATAAGGGATTCTACACAAGAAATTGTACCTAGTAGACCAATGCGAAAGGCTGCTAAGGAATGTTTGAAACAATTACGTAAAAATAAGTCCTTATATTATTAATATATGTTCGTTGTTCTGGTTGTCGTTGTTGCTGTGTGAAGAAAAATATCTAAGTTAATAATCTTTCATTTGCAAAACGATGACCTCTACAAGTTATGTGATAATTTTTGTGGATATATCGGGAAAATATGCTAAATAAATTTCGTTGATAGGCGCTTGTGAATTATTTTACTTGGTTGCTGCCGTGATTTGTTTATTTCTTGATATACTAGAGTGTTCAAAAAAGTTTTTGGCTTTCCTTTGCTTTGTTTACTATAAGATATGACAGAAATTTTATTGAAACCTCTCTCGTCTAACAAAAGTTTAGTATTTTTTTTTGAACAATATTAATATGAAATAAGTTTTAAGTGTAAATGAATAAAATGAAATGTGCCAATAAGGTACTGTGCGAAAAAAAGAAGTTTTTATTGCACTCTTCTCTCAAGGGAAAATATGAGAATTTATGTTTTTATATGTACTTTTATATGATTAACTAAAAGTCTGTGCAACTATTATATTTAATGACTTATAAAGTTGTGTAGCTATGTTTATAAACAAAAAATAATATGAACATTTTGATTAGCTTTAGTGTGTTATTTGATGGATTCAGTGGAGGTAATAGCTACAAAATTCTTCCTCGGTACCATCGTGACCAAAAGTTGCAAACTATGTGCAATATGGTCATATGAAAAAATATGCATATGAAAAAATAAAGAAGTGCTACAATTGAAATAACTTAAGTGAGTTATTAAAGAAACTATCAATCATTTTGTAAAAAGTGAATGTGTTATGTATCTCATAGAAGTGATAAAAACCATGAAAAAA
>CAZDTI010000707.1:0-3486 GCA_964508085.1 uncultured Saprospiraceae bacterium
TTCAAGATAATCATAGTCTTTGGTTGAATAATCCTTGATGATATTTTCAATGATTCTTAGTGCGATCCCTTTTCTTCTATAATCGGGGTGTATTAAAAAACAAACAATTGAACAAACCTTGTCATTAGGATTATCAACATAATCATAGTCCCTTAGTAATCTTTGATAATTTGATCTGTTATTTGCATTACACCATCCGATTGGTTTATCATTATCAAAGACCAAATAACCAGTCAGCTTACTCTCATTGATAAGATCACTTACTGCAGAACGGCTAGCTTCACGAGTACAGGTTTCTACATCTCCGAGGAAATGATAATCGTAACAATAGCATTTTGACCTATCCGGATTTTCATCAAAAATTATGTTATCAAAGAAAAATAAGTAATCGTCTTTTAGATCTTTAGTTAGTGGTTTTATTTCTATGTTCATTTTTTGTTTTTAGGTTTTTGATATAATGCACAGCGATTGGCCTATGAGATGCACTTACTGACTGCGGTTCCGGTTTGCTCGATGGCGAAGAATGCCAGTATAGCCCCATACGCTTTCGTTAGTAGCTGGCCTTTATTTATTTTATCCAATTTTCTTTGCCAATTCTAAATGTTAAATTCGTTTCATTTTCTTTAATTAGATTTTTAAAAATTGGATTGTCAATTACTTTTCCACCTAATTTCCCGACAGCTTTTTGAGAACGAATATTATCTTTATCAATATAAAAAATTATGTGTTCCACATGTTGTAATGCATATTCGATCATTAACTTTTTCATCCTTCTATTATAAGTTCCGCCCCATTTATCTCTTGATAAAAATGACCATCCTATCTCGATTGCATTTTTTGAACCTTTTATCTTTTTAAACCTTGTACTTCCTATTACTTTTTCACTCGCTTTGTCAATGACTAAAAATGCAGCCTTAGATTTAATGGAGTCTAAGAAAAACGCTGAATATGGCCCCTTTTTATATCTGTCCGAACAAGGGTGTTGCTCCCAAATCAATGGGTCTTTCGCAACTTCGTACAATGATTCAAAATCATCTTCAACTAAAGGTTTTAAAATTAATAAATCATCCTCTAATACCGGCTGTAAGTCCATCATTGTTTTTAATATCTATTATAATTCTTTTCTCGTTTTCTTGCTTGATGCTAACCCGAGCGTACAAGACAGTGCCGAAGAACAACTACATTTTGATCACTTTCAAAGGCAATGTTCTTCTCCTCAATTCTCACTTGCTTTCGCTCTTAATAATCCATACCAAACCTGCATTAGATCTACTTGCGAACTTTGTGTGTTCCGTAAAGTGTATAAGCCTTGGGTCAAAAGTGAATTTCCAGTATAATGTCTTTGCACAAGAGTTAATTGATTCACCGTGTCAATCATGACATGCTGACCGCCATAACCTGAGCCCCATATATTTCCATTTTCCGTATCAATCGTCCAACAATAACTAAATGCATCCTTTGGCCACTTTTTATCTTCTTCACTAAAAACATGGTAAGGCTTTGTACTTTCATTTATCCATTCTTCTGATACTATTCTTTCTCCTTTCCATACTCCTTTTTGACTGATCAAACTACCAATTTTAGCGAAGTCTCTTGCACTCATCCAAGTTTTGTAAGCAGGGTGTTGTGTTTTTATTTTGCTAAAAGGTGTACCATAAACAACATTTTCCATTTGAAATTCTTTCATTTCTAATGGTATCGCTAGCCATTTAAAAAGGCATTCTTCATAGCTCATTTTTGTTCTTATTTTCAGAATGGTGGCTAGAACATTGAAATCGAAATTATTGTAATAGTAATGTTCGCCTGGTTTATATTGTCCTCTTTTCGGTCTCTCTTTGTCCATCGTTGGTTGAGCATCTGCATCTAAATAAATCCCCGATCTGGCCATTAAAAGATCTCGTATAGTTGCTGACTTTTCTATTGCTGTCAGTTCAACACCATTTTCACTAATCCCTAATTCGCCTAAAGTTTCATTAATGTTTACTAACCCCTTATCTCCTGCAATACCAAATAGTAAACTTATTATTGGCTTCCTTGCAGAGTGTAAATTTATTAATTTATCCGTTTCCCCAAAACTAAAGATTTCTTCCTCTCCATCTATTGCTATAAATGCATCTATGTTATTAGCCTTTGATAAATAGTTGTTTATTAACAAGATGGAGTCTTGATTCCAATTATTCGTCTTAACAAAATTTACACCTGTTTGATTGTTCTTTTTTTTCACCTCTGGTATTGACAACCATAACATCAATAAAGCTAGAATAAGTACTGTTATTCCAATTGTCCATTTTAATGTTTTTAGTGGTGTTTTCATTTCTTATTTTTTAATTAATGAGAAAAGCTTGATAGGTGCTTTCCAGCTCCTCGAAATCACTAAGTCACTCGCTTAGCCCTTCCCTTTACATTAAACTTCTTGACAACTTTCGTAGCTATTGACAGAGAGCTCTCGTTCATGACCGTTAAGTTATAGATCTTTAAACTTGAAAGATTTGATTTTCTAATTCCTAAGTATCGTTATTCTCTAGGGCTCAAAGGTAAATTTCATTAAAGATCTAAAAATATCATAACGACTTGCTTCCTAACTTAATGGTGTTGAGCTCGTGTTCGCTGCAGAATTTCATTTAAGTTTTATTTCTCGATACTAATTTAAATAATTTCTAAAATTTCCATATTTCTCTAGATACTCTTTTTCATTTTCAAAGAAACAATGAACTTTTATTTTTTTAAATAGACCTTTTATTGGACTCGATTTATCTAATAGTATATTGTACTCTACACTTATTTCTTCAAGCTGATCGAAGTCATAGTCTTCCTTCTTCTTACTTCCTCTCAACAAAATTAAAACAATTTCGAATTCTTTATTTATACGGTATTGATCTATTCCAAGGTGCTTATCAAAAAAATCTTTTTCAATTCGCTTGTCAAGGTTTATATTTAAGTCCCACCTCAGCTTATCTAAAAATGAACTTACTACTAAAAATAAATTTTCTAATTCAATTTCGTTAACATTCAGTTCTTTGTAAAAGTCGAATACTTTAGAATCTTGGCTAATTACTTTTTTATATTCTTCTCTTAATTCATTGATTTTTCGAAGGTTGATACAGCTGTCTCCAATAATTATTTTATCTAGGTCTTCATTGTCTAAAATGATAATCTCCAATCTCAATTTATTGTTATGAGATAATCGAGTTAAATCGCAGTCCAGTACTTTTATTTTGAAAAGTTGTTCTATGAAGTCACAAAAACCTCTATGAACAGATTCTTTTATTTTTCCGCTTAAATACCCTTCTTTTACTCTTTTATAGAGATTTGTATCTGGATCCATATTCTAAGTGTATTTTTTTGCAGCCAACGGCCCCGCATCAGTGTCGTTGGCTGCTTTTGACGACAATGAACATAGATGCATTATTGGCAGCTGGCTTTATTTTTTATATTAAGCACCTAGTTAAAATTAATACGGTATTTCGTACCGACATTGTATAGGAT
>CAZDTI010000708.1:0-3484 GCA_964508085.1 uncultured Saprospiraceae bacterium
CGAATGGAATGATGCCTAATATTGGGAATGCTATCTGTTGGATAGAAAGTTTGGAATTGTTCTTTTTCTGTATCGTAAAAATTCAGACCTCCACCATTTGTTCCAATCCAAATGTCCCCTTGGTTATCTTCAAGAATATCCCAAATGTAATTATTACTGAGATTATGTTCTTTCTTTTTACTGGCATAAAATGCGTCAAAGTCATAGCCATCAAAACGACTCAATCCATCTTGAGTACCTATCCAAATATAGCCTTGTTTGTCTTTTTCTAAACAATGTATAAATGACTGTGATAAACCAGCTTCGACAGTGTAACGATTAAAAGGAATAGAGGAAGATTGGGCAAAAGGTGATATTATAGTTGCCAAGAAAATTAGAAGCAGAGTAATTGCTCTTTTCATTAACGGTAAATTTGGTTTTAAGGGGGTAGCCCATTTCAAAATTAGACAATTGTTTTAGTCTATTCAAATTTTAGAAATTCATTAATCGAATTTTGCTTTGACTTTTCGGAGTATATGTTCATTTGTTTTGGTTAAAAATTGTTTTTTTATTTTTTAACAAAATGTTTATTTTTTAATTTTTATTCCTTAATTTCACAAAAAGATTCCGCTATAAATTGAAAAGGACTAGATGCAAAACTACAACCTATGTTAAAGGAAAAGATCAAGTATGGGATAGTTGGATTTAGTAGAAATCAATTTGACAAGACCTCTGCCTATAAAATATTAGCGGAATTGTTTTCCAGTGTAAAAGCAAAGCATTCAGATAAAGAAGTGGAGATTGTAAGCGGTTACACAAATTCAGGTGTCCCGAAAATAGCTTATGAACTTGCGGATAAATTTGGATTTACTACGGTAGGTTTTTCTGCAAAGCAAGCATTGAACGTAAGAAGTGGTGTTTATCCAGTACAAAAAGTCATTTTAAAAGGGGATCGATTTGGAGATGAATCTGAGGACTTTGTAAAATATATTGATGGGCTAATAAGAATTGGAGGTGGCCCGCAAAGTAGAAGAGAGACGGAAATGTTTAAGCGTTTACATAAAGGAGATCGATTGGCTAATTTGATAAAAGAGTATGAAGTCGATTGGTATGGTGATAAACCAAAACTAGAAGAAAATAAACTAGGGATTGAAGGATTAAGAATAATAGACGATTTTCTTACTCAAGAATATCATGACGAGTTAATATCAAAAATAGATAAAGCAAACTGGTCTAATGAGTTAAGCCGAAGAGTGCAACACTACGGTTATAAATATGATTATAAAGCAAGGAGTATTAATAGCTCCATGAAAGTAGGAGGATTACCGGATTGGGTAAATCCTTTAATAGAAAAAATGTTGCAAGAAGAATTAATAGATACCCGCCCGGACCAGATGATAATAAACGAATATCAACCGGGTCAAGGAATTTCTAACCATGTAGATTGTGAGCCATGTTTTGGAGATAAAATAATTTCAGTGTCCTTGGGCTCTACTGCAATTATGAACTTTAAAAATAAGAGAACTAAAGAGCTACATTCTTTAGTCTTGAACCCAAAAGGCATCCTATTATTATCTGGAGAATCACGATATGAGTGGATGCATGGAATATCTGGACGTAAATCGGATATGATAAATAAGGAAAGGGTTCCAAGAGAAAGAAGGATCTCCTTGACATTCAGAAAAGTGAAACTAGAGGCGTAAAAAATATTTAAATAAAAACAATCGACTATGCTTGGACTACGAACCGCCATTTACAAAGTATCCGACCTCGCAGCTGCTACAACTTGGTATGCCAAAATTTTCAGAATAGAACCGTACTTCAACGAACCCTATTACGTCGGTTTCAATATTGGTGGTTACGAATTAGGTCTCCAAACAGAGGATACAGAAAATGCCGGTAAAGAAAAAAATCCAAACGTCATTGTTTATTGGGGCGTTGAGGAAATCCAAAAGGAGTTTGATCGTTTGTTGGAGGAAGGGGCGACCGTGCATGAACAGCCAACCAACGTAGGAGGGGAGCTGATGGTGGCCACCGTTCTAGATCCTTGGGGGAATGTTTTAGGGATGATTTACAACCCTCACTTTAAATTACCAGATTGAAATAAAAATATTTCATTTTCATTTTAGAGGAGAAGTGGAGCTATTTGGAGGATGAAAGGAGTACTCTGCCAGTAAAGCGGTTTTGCATCTGCTAACAGTTAATTGACTGTGGAAACATTGTGGATAACTTTTATATAATTTGTCCTTTACATCTATTATTTTTGCTGCCCCATTGAGGGAATCTGAGATAAAAAATGACTTTGATACTTTAAGATCTTAAAGGCAAGTCAAACACAAGCTTCGTTGATAATAGGCTTTGTATTCGGATCGCTAGTTTGCGAATCCTGAACACTACCTTTCACAACTGTTTTACGGTCTAGCTACATTTTTTATTTAGAGAAATCACATAAACTACATCCGTTTGCGTATTCCATTGTGGATATTCAGTCAATTGGTCATCAAGTCTTATACATTGGTATTCAGACTGATAGATGTCTTTCTTTTACTGCCCAAAAGATTGGGTCGATTGCTAAAGCATCTGGGGAGAGGAATGAGACTGATCGGGTTGAAACCAAAAGTATGGGAAAATGAAATAGGAAGTTCCTGGTATCATAGACTTGGACTTTGGTGGATGGCTTTGGTGGTTTATATTCTGGAGTGTTTTGCAATAGGAGAGTTGTACGAAACGATATCAGCGGTTTTCAAATACAATACTCGTCCATTGCATCAATCAGAGATCGAATTGGCGAAGACAATTTATGGCGATCAGATCAATTACAAAAGAGTACGAATTGATGAATTAGCGGTGGTTGGACCAAAACAAGGACGTTTTTGTTACGTCAGTTTTTATTTGATCAATAGCTGGGGGCAAATGCGGAAATCTACACTAATTCACGAGTTGATGCATGTGTGGCAGTATGAAAGATATGGAGCCATGTATATGGTTCAAGCCTTACGGGCTCAAAAAACAGTATTGGCTTATGATTACGGTGGGCTCGAAAAGTTGAAAGCCTATCTAGCTGCGGGTAAAAAATTAAAGGATTTTAATCCCGAACAACAGGCAGATATTATTACAGATTACTTTTTGATCAAAAATGGCAATGCCCCACAGTGGAGTTACGCCGGTCAAAAAGAGCTCAGTATATATGAAAAGTTCATTGAAGATTTGGATAAAGGAAAAAATTCGTAAGTTTGCTGATAGCACTCTTCATTGCGAAGTAATAAAACACTTGCGTTGAAGGAGCTAGCAGTAAACAGTTAAAAAATCCAGTTATGATTCGATTTCTGATAAAGGAAGGTGGGCAGTTGAAAGAATTGGATCAGCCGAAAAAATCTTGCTGGATTAATATCTCTCCGCCATTTGTACAAGAGGAATTGCTTAAGTTGGCTGACAATCTGGATATTCCACTCGACTTCCTTTTAGACTCCCTTGATATTGATGAACGCTCTCGTTACGAACGGGA
>CAZDTI010000709.1:0-3479 GCA_964508085.1 uncultured Saprospiraceae bacterium
ATCTGGACCAAATGGTTATAGAAGGATTATTGAATCTATCCACAAAAGACATGAGATTACCTAGGAATTAGGTAATCTCATGTTTTAAGAAATATATATCAAAGTGAATTAAAACTTACATCTTAATCACTTTGTCATAGATGTTTTGTTGAGCAGATTCAAACTTATAAAAATATATGTTTGGAGGTAGGTCTGCGACATTATCAAATGATATAGAATTTTCTCCTTTTTGAAGAATACCATTCGTTTTTTGAACAATTCTTCCTTCAATATCATATAGTGTCAAGATGTAAGCCTCTTCCACTTCAGAAAAGTAGTTGAAATTCAACTCCTGACTAAAAGGATTTGGTGAAACTACCTGAATTTATCGAATCTAGGGCCATGCTGAACAAAAAAAGCGCCGTACCCGCTTAGGATCAGACGCTATAAGGAATGTTATGCATTTTTCAAGGGTATAACGGGTTGTAGGTTCGGGTTTATTATTGGGCAGTAAGATTATTTTTAATTTTAACTTTTATGGGAATAGCAACGGTGCAATGAAGGACCTATGTTTTTTATGATAAGAACCCTAACACAGGTATCTGACGCAGGATCAATGGGAATTATGGGCTGTCATCCCGAGCGAGCGACATAGGAGCGAGTCGAGGGACTACAGCCCAAGGCCTTCATTCTATTTCGAGCGAGGAACGAGTCGAGAAATCTACCTCCTTCACAAGGAGATAGATTTCTCGATTCCGCTGCGCTTCACTCGAAATAGGAAGAGTAACAGCATCCTTGATTCCTCGATTCCCTTTGGTCACTCGGAATGACAGGATAAGGCTATTAGCATTTTGATTACGCCCTCTTCAAAGCTCCATTTACCACATAAATCATCACCAGTATCTCGGCATAAACCACCACCTTTTGAGCCACAGCCTGTAACAATAAGGCCTCCTCGTTGCGCCAGGCTCTGGGACCAAAGAGCATAATCACGATTTGTACGCCTAGTATTAAACCAAAAACTAAAAACGCATAAGCGTATTTATTGGGATACTCTTGGTCGAATAGAATAGCGATGCTATAGAAAACGGTCATTCCCAAGAAAGCCAGAAATCCAGTTCGCACAAAACCAACATGATTCCAATAATCAATATCCCAAGGAACCCAACCTATGCCGATGTAACACAGACCAGCGGCAACTCCGAAAAGCGTTGCAATGGAAATACAGACCTTAGCTGCTTCTGCTTCAAAGAGCCCTGGGATCGCAATAAAAAACAGAATCAGGCTTCCGCCGGTGATACTGAGTGTAGCTTTAAAAAGGTAATGACAAAGTAGGTTTGGTGTTCTATCGAAAGTATAGGTTCGACCTAAATCACTGAAGTAGTTTGTGAAGAAGGCGTAACTTTCCAGTTGGGGCTCATGGATAGTGCCGCCGGGATAAAGCCACATGGCCAGTATGGTGAGTAAAAGAAATTGAATAGCTCCAAGAAGACCAAGGTATATAAAAAGCCGCCGCCAGTTCATTGTTTTTTGCATGGCGGCAAAGATAAGGAACTCCTTAATAATAACTTTCTGGGAGGAGTGATCGTTTTAATGTTTGCCTCGACCCTTTTTCCTTTTTGATTTACTCTTTTTTTCCATCATTTTTTTAAAGACTTCTCCCAATTTTACGCGTTGTTCTTCAGTACAAACAGCGCTGAGCTTGGTATAATGCGCGGATAATTCCTGTTCCATCTGAACCTGTTGCTGACCCATTTGTTGAGCCAGATCGTTTAATTGTATGGCATCAGGATTGGGCTGTATTAATAGCTCCACTCTAGCTTTACGAAGTTCTTTTGTTTTTTCTCTTATCGCTTTCACCTTGTTCCGATGCTCCTTCCACTCCTCTTTGAACTGCACTTTTTGCTCTTCCGATAAGTTCAACTTTTTAGCAAAAACCTGTACAATCTTCTCTCCTCCTTTATGTGATCGTTGCCCTCGCTCACTCTTAGAGAACCAAAGAGTCGCTAAGGTCGATACGTTGAGCAAGATCAATAAACCAATGGTCCAAGAGCTCCGTTTAGTGCTCGAAAAATAGTTACTCATAATTATTTTTTATTAGAATTTATTTCAAAATAATTTGTATGTTCTCAAATGCTCTTTTTAGCCTGCACTTCAGTTTTTTATTCGCCCGTAGCTAAGGCTACGAACTCATAAAAGAACCTCGTTCTGACAAAAAACACCTATTTGATTACTACACAAAAAATTCTGGTATAAACTCTATTCTGAAATATCATAGTTCGACAAATCTGTGTTTTCCAGATTATACTCTTCTGCAAGTGTCTCCATAAAATCTTCGGTACCATTTGTTGTGTTTAAGACCGAATACCCGACATAGGCATTCAACAACAATAAAACTACAAAAAAAGCAGGTTGAAATCTATTAGAGACAAAATCGTAGAGCCCATCTGAATTTGATCGGCCAGAAAGTCTTTCTTTTAATTTTTCGTAAAAGTAAGGATTGGCTTCCAAACGTTGATAATCATCAATACTGGCCAATGTTTTTTGAACTTCCTGTTCTATTTTATCTTCTTGATTTTCCATTAGATCAGTTTCTTTTTATAATAATCGTATAAATGCTTTTTCAAATTTATTTTTGCCCGATGAATCAGTGACTCCACTGCGGAAAGCGAAACCCCCATTACATCAGCGACTTCTTTATAACTTAGTTGTTCGTACTTGTGTAAGACAAAAGATATTCTTTGGTTGTCGACTAATTTCTCAATAGCTGCCTCCAAAACAAGCACCCGCTGTTGGTCCTCCAAAAGAGCATGAGGGTCTTTGTCTTTTGCGGCTACAATTTCTTTGGCAACTTCTAGTCCAATTAGACTTTTGAAATACGCAGCTCGCTTTTGCCTTTTACGACTGCGGATTTCTTCTAAGGATTTCGTTACCGCAATACGATAAATCCAAGTTGATAGTTTAGATTGTCCTTTGAATTTGGAGATGGATCGAAATACTTCTATGAATACTTCCTGACTCAAATCTTCCGCCTCTACCCTATTGTTGATGAAGCCATAGCAAGTGTTGAGGACTTTGTCCTTATATTCGTTTACCAATTGCTGAAAGGCTTTCTCACTACCCGATTTCAGTTCTTTTATAAAATGAGTATCAGTCAAGTATGTTTTGGTTAGTCATTTTAAACTTAGATGATATTGGGTTTTCGAACTTGCGGTAAATGGTTTATTTTCCTCTATTGCTATCTTAGTTCTAAATGAATTCATTTGGTCATAAATAGTCGAAACTTGGGATTTCCCATCGCTACGATATCTAAAGCGAGTCAAGTTCCCAACTTGCCTAGCAGGTAGGTAGGCCCCTAAAGGGGAAATCTACCCGCACTAAGTAATAATTCATTTAGAGCTGTAATCTTTTATTTTCCGGCAAAATTAATTTTCTCTTACTACCATACGTTATCTTTTCACGAAACTCCGTTATAAAGATACTTTAACTCATTCTTTAGT
>CAZDTI010000710.1:0-3466 GCA_964508085.1 uncultured Saprospiraceae bacterium
ACTTTGTTGATTGGCTGCAGCTTTTCGCTGAGCAAGGTCTTTTTCAAAGTTTTCTTTTGCCTTTCCGGAGCGGTAATCTAGATATTGAGCTGGGTGCATTGCATACTCCAAAAGTTCCTCATCATCTTCTCCGTAATCCCAGCCGTTCTTATCCATTTTTTCTGCAAATAGTTCTAATTCATCGGGATATAAATCTTGTGGAATACCAGTAAAGAATTTTCGATCCTGTGCTTTTGCTAAGGCCAGGATTTCATCTGCTGGAGAAGCTGGTAACTGACCAGAGCGTCCCATCAACATTCCCCAAGTGTTTTCATCAATCATGGACCAACGCTTTTTTCCTTTAATCATTTGTATGGTATTCATCAAGGAAACGTTCTTCACATATTGACTAAACGGGGTAACCAATGGCGGATAACCCATCTTAGGCCAGGCATATTCTACTTCATTGAAAAGCGCCAGCAAAAGATCCGATTCGGTCATTGTAGGCTTATTGTTTTTCTTGAGCCATTTATTTAAGCTGGAGATGTTTTTTTCCATGTCGGCCATCAGAGAACCCATCATTCCACCAGGTAGACCAGGGCCAATCAAAAGGGACTCCATTTTTCTGTTTTGTGGGTTGATATAATAACCCAACCATTCATCCATGAACTTTTGCGTAAGCGAACGAGTCGCCATATAAGCATCTTTATTGATGTCTGGGACAGTGAATCCATCGTCCTTCAACATGGCGTGGATAGTCAATAAATCGGCATGGCCCGTTCCCCAGGAAAGTGGGCTCATTCCTACATCAATATATTCTGCACCCGCTCGTGCTGCCTCCAATGCAGAAGCAACAGAAAGTCCAGGAGTCGAGTGGCCGTGATACTGAACAAGTACATCCGGATGTCTCGACTTTATTCCTTTTACAATTTTCCCTATAGAAGCAGGACGGCCAATTCCCGCCATGTCTTTTATGCAAATCTCCTCTGCCCCCAATTCAATATACTGATCTGCTAAGTTGATGTAATACTCAACAGTGTGAACTGGACTGAAAGTCAAACTTAAAGCACCTTGAGCCACCATTCCTCCTTCTTTTGCATACTCAAAAGAGAGACGGAGGTTTTCCGGATTGTTCAAACCATCAAAAGATCTAGAAATGTCGGTTCCTTGTTTTTTCTTTACGATAAACATCAAACGACGAATGTCTGCCGGCACTGGACTCATTCGAATAGCGTTTAATCCACGTTCCAACATCTGTGTTTGGATACCCGCTTTATTAAATGGAGTAGTCCATTTCCGAACCGCATTATTGGGATTTTCTCCGTAAAGGAGATTGATTTGCTCAAAGCCACCACCATTAGTCTCTACCCTCGAAAAACAGCCCATTTCGATAATGGTTTCTGCCACTTCACATAGCTGGTCTACCTTTGGCATATACTTACCAGAAGACTGCCACATGTCTCGGTAAACAAGACAAAATTTAATTTCTTTTCCCATACTGAGTGTATTTTCGCCTTTGTCTGTAGAAAAAAAAATCTATTGGCAAAAGCTTATATTATTGTTTTTATTTAAATTTATCCACGCTTCAATCAACAAGAAGAAACGATTTACCAACATCGGATCTTCCTAAACCTTCACAACCACCCCAAACTGTAAAACACGTTAACTAATTTTCATTTTTATTTTCAATCTTCCTTAATCCTTAATCCTTAATCCTTAATCCTTAATCCATCAATTAACCCTTTCAACCTTAGTCACAGACCCACGTCCAGCCGTCACTGCTTCCACTGCAGCAACAATGGCGGCTAATTTTTTGGGATTTATTTGTCGAGTCGGACTTGCTACAGATTTTGTACGCTTCTTTTTGATCTTCTCCGGAGGCATCGGAAAATACCGATTGATAATCGAAATGAGCAACTTACCACTTAGCACAACTAAAAGTAGAATAACAATAACCGTAATCATTCCGACGAAAAGAAGAAGAAAAGCCTTTGATAATTCTGTAGTAACCATGTAGTTGTTTTCTATGGTGTTTAATTCGTAACAAATGTTATTCTTGAAGTAGGCACAAAATTGCAATAAAGTGTTTGCTTTACAAGAAAGCCAAAGTTAATCATTTGGTTTAAAGTGCCAAGTGAAAATTGATAGATTTAACTGGAAATCGACATTTATTCGATCTTTAAGGTGAAAATTAAAATTACTGGAAATTGACAATGTTTTTAATCTCCTTTGCAATAGTAATCGTTCATTTATTCCTTACTTTCGTGAAAAATAAAACTTAATTTATGAAACGTACATTTTACCTTTTACTCTTATTGATTGTAACAATAAACTTACAAGCACAGGGAGATAAAATTGCAGATAAATCGACAGAAACAGTCGAACTCATCAAAAAACATGGTCTTGAGCAAAGTCAGGTAATGGATATTGCCTCCTATGTTTGTGATGTTCATGGGCCAAGATTAACAGGTTCTCCAGGTTTGGACAAAGCAACTGCCTGGGCACAAGAAGAGCTCAAAAAGTGGGGCATGCAAAATGTCCATCTCGAAGAATGGGGCCCATTTGGTAGAGGCTGGGAAATGACCCATTTTGAAATGCATGCAACTAGTCCAACTTACTGGCCAATCATTGCTTATCCTAAAGCATGGTCGCCTTCAGTGAGCGGAAGCGGTGAAGTTATTTATCTAGACATTCAGGAAAAAGAAGATATTGCTAAATACAAAGGTCGCTTGGCTAATAAGTTTGTATTGATGGATACAATCCGTGATGTGAAATTCCCAGAGGATGCTATGGGCAAACGACATGACGCAGAAAGCTTATTGAAACTCGCGGACGCTGGAATGCCAACACCAAGACCGAGACGGAGAAACAGAGCTGGTGGGTTTTCCTTGAACAAAGAAATCTGGAAAATGTTAGAGGAAGAAAAACCGATTGCTGTTTTGGATCGAAGTTATAAAGGAGACCTTGGGACTGTTTTTGTTTCAGGAGCAAGAACTGGATCTGGACGAGCGCGAAATAATGGAAAGACAGTTGTACCTCAGATGACTTTATCTATTGAACATTACAATCGTATTTTCAGATTAATGAACAAGGGGATTCCTGTTTCACTCAATGTAGACTTAAAATCAACTTACACCAATCCTGATGGAATGGAACACAACATCATCGCTGAAATACCAGGAACGGACAAAAAAGACGAAGTCGTGATCTTTGGAGCGCACTTCGATTCTTGGCACACTGGTACCGGTGCAACAGACAATGGAGCAGGTTCTGCTGTAATGTTAGAAGTCGCAAGAATATTGTTAGAAACCGTCAAAGAGTCTGGAATTAAACCTAAAAGAACATTGCGTTTGGCTTTATGGACAGGAGAGGAGCAAGGATTGTTTGGCTCTCGCGGTTATGTAGGAAATCATTATGCGGTTTTTGATTCACTGGGTTGGACACCACAATCTTTGAAACCAGATCAAAAAAAGGTATCCGCTTATTA
>CAZDTI010000711.1:0-3461 GCA_964508085.1 uncultured Saprospiraceae bacterium
CAAACTGCAGGTCCGAATAGCGGATCTTTGATTCCATTAGGAATCAATACAATTGCTTATGAGCTGATCGATGATTGTGGAACAACAGTACTCTGTAGCTTTACGATAGAAATTTTGGAGAGCCCGGGAACAGTGAGTATTAATTGCCCTGCAGATATTGTTATTATGCTGGATCAGGGAGAAGTTGCTATTCCCGTAAGTTGGGAACTACCCAGCACCTCAAGCACCTGCGCCAATACCGCCACTAACCCAAATTGTGGAACCATACCAAGTGGATTTTCTTTGATGGGAACAATCAATGATCATGAGTATTTACTTTCTGAGAATAGTGCAACCTGGCTTGCGGCAGAAGCAGTTTGTAATACCTACGATGCTCATTTGGTGACGATTGATGATGCGGCAGAAAATGTTTTCATTCAAGCGAACATACCAACGATGGTTATGATTGGAGTGAATGACGGAATCACTGAAGGCAGCTTGGGTTGGAGTGATGGAGAAACGTCATTAAATTATACCAACTTCCAAAATGTAAATGCCAATACCCCAGAAAAAGATTATGGTGTTTTCCAATCTTGGAATGGGAAATGGGATTTATTAAATGAATTTGTATGGAAAAGATATGTGATGGAACTCAATTGCGAATCCATTCCTACCATAATGCTTACACAAATAAGTGGTCCAGCTCCCGGTTCTATTTTAACTGTCGGAACTTATGAGGTTAGTTATCGGGCAGAAGATGGTTGTGGTGACATTGAAATTTGTAGTTTTAATGTTGTAGTTGAAGAAAACACACAGACAATTTCGATAGATTGTCCGGAAAGTATCACCGTTTATGAAGAGGCAGGAACCGGTGGAGCAGTGGTGATTTTTCCAGATGCTACAGCAACCACAACATGTGCAGATAATACGATTTCGATTAGTCAGCCGCTAGGTTTGGCTAGTGGATCATTGTTTCCCATTGGAGCAACAACCATCTCTTTTGAAGCCACAGACAATTGCGGGAGTGTCAATAGCTGTAGTTTCTTTGTAAATGTTGTCGCAACACCTGCTCCATTGGATCCAATAGCTTTTCCAGAAATGATGGGCGCCAATACTCGTATCCAATATCCAAATGAACGACTTTGGGTAGTCGGTTCTGTTCGAGATTACTATCCCTGGGCTTTGTCAGAAGGTTTTCCGGCTTACGTTGATGGAGGAGCGGCCTCTCCTGGTTATCCAAATAACCGATACAAATTCAATCCGGCTTATCAATCCCAAGGCTACAAAGATTTAGATGTTCATTATAATGAAATAGCTGCTCAAGGATTAGTATTAAATACTTCCATGTTGCAATCAATTCCACATATTGTAGATCCTACTTTAGTGCCCAGTTCTAACAACGTAATTGCAAATCTGGAGGAGAAGCCTGTTTATCCGGGTGATAGTACCACTGATCCATTCTCTTATATTGCGCATGCAGATTGGATGTATCATTTTACCGCAAGATATGGGAGTACTGCTTTTTCAACAAACCGTCTGAATAGCATCATTAGTCCAAAGTTAGAGTTATCACAAACGGCCCTGACCGGTTTAGGGCAATTGCAATATATTGAAAACTGGAATGAACCTGACAAGTGGTGGTATAACAGTAGTTTTCCTGCCGCTAATTTCACCGCCTACGAATATGCTGCGATGACTAGTGCCGACTATGATGGGCATATGCAAACCATGTCTTTAGTTGATGATCCTGATAATCCAGGTCAGCAAATTTCGACGGTTGGTGCAAAAAATGCAGATCCGAATGTGAAATTTGTGTTGGCTGGATTAGCGCGACTGAACACCAATTATCTGGATTCTATGCGCGTATGGTTTGATGCCAACAGAACAGCGAATGCTACCTTTGGACTTTATCCTTTTGATGTACTCAATTTTCACCATTACAGCTATCTACCAACAGATGGTGGTATCGGTGTTAGCCCAGAGCAAGATTATCTACGGAATCGTCTGGAGACCGTTGTTAATTATCGAGACCAGCATTTTCCAGGTAAGGAAGTCTGGCTCTCTGAATTTGGTTATGATACAGACATGGTTTCTATTCGTAGAATTCCAGAAAATGGCTTCGGAGATTTTGACCAAAGAGAAGTGCAAGGACAATGGATTGTCCGCTCTTTCTTAGAAATTGCTGCTGCAGGAATTGATCGGGCCCATCTTTTTGAATTCAGAGATGCTTGTACCGCGGAGGAGTGCAATACCTATCAAAGTAGTGGTATTGTAGAATCTGCCTTTAATAATTATAAACCAAAGAAATCTTGGTATTACGTGGCTACCTTGAAGTCCGTGATGGACGGAATGGAATTCGATGCAGATATTTCACCAGCATGTGCTACGGCAGATACGCTATGTGCAACAGACTGTGCACGAGTATACCGTTTTGTAGATCCAAATAATCCAACAGAGAGAGTATTCGCTGTATGGAGCCCGACCAGTTGTGGGAAAGCACCGTTTACGTATACCTTAGATTTAGAAGGAGCTACAGCAGCTAATATTTATGAACTAGAACTACTGTCTACTGTCGGAAAGAAATCACTAGTAGCTGGAACCTCTGTTGATATTTCGGTGTCAGAACGTCCTGTTTTTATTAAAGTAGGAACAACTACACCCGTTGTAACCGTTCCTTGCTTGAGTAATGCAACAATAGGATTACAGAGTTGTAGTACGCTGAAATTAAATTGGGATGCAACGCCAGAGGTCAGTACAATTCAAATTTGGTATCAGGAAGGACATTTGGCTTCCATTGATGATTTTGATGTGAATACTGCTTTATTAGCTGTTGATGATTATGCTGCAACGAATGGGGATTATTTGTTGACAGGATTCAGTCCGAATACGGATTATTCATTGGTCGTGATATCCGTTGATGCAAACGGAAATATTTCTGATCCTTGCTTATACCTGACAAATACATTAGATGTTACTTGTACTATTCCGATTGATCCGGCATGGATTTTCGATTCCAATGATCCTGCTAATCCACCAATTGAGCTATTCGACGAGCAGGGAATGTACGATCCATTTTGTGGAAATATGGAGGCCCCATTAACTCCTTTCGGGATTACCTTTGATGGTAATGGGCCAGAATTCGTGAGTGTCGATTTACAAAATTTCTATGCTATAAATGCTATCGCAGTATATGATTCAGCGTCTATTGGAATATTAACCATAGAGTATGCCATCTCACCAAATGGTCCCTGGCAACTGCTGACAAATTATGAAACTAATTCTTTCAAAACCTGGGTTTACCTTGACAACCTTTTACCACCAAACACTCCAGTTCGTTATTTACGAATTACGGCTTCTGATGACAATAAAGCGGTGATCAATGAGATGTACATTTGCGGAACGGAGGTGCCATTTGATGATTCAGCTATTCCTCCGGGATCGGTACTAAATCTGGATGGGACTAATGTTAGTTGTAACTCCGT
>CAZDTI010000712.1:0-3458 GCA_964508085.1 uncultured Saprospiraceae bacterium
AACATATTTTTTCTCTGGTAAATTTCTCGCAACGGCTGGTGTATCTAATGAATTAACCGAAGCAGAAATTCTATCCATTTACAAGAACATACAAGCCTTTGTAAAAGAACAAAACGGCATTGATTATTTGCAAGTCTTTGAGGATGAAAAAGGAAGGCGATTATTCTTCATAGACCAGCTCAATCAAGAGATGATTACAAGTGGAAATTTCAAACCTGAAGACAATCATTGCACCCTGTTATTTGACTATGAGTATTAGTACTATATAAAATATTAGTATGATGCTTAACTACCAAATTCACTATTTTGAACTCTGCATAAAAGCAGAGTTTTTGTATTTTTATAACGCTGGGTAAAATCTGTTTTTTTATTATTTCACCTTGCCAGAATGTTTCTACTAAATCAAGAAACACATAAACTCTTTAAGAAACAATGACTTCAAATCTATGTGGAAGACCCTTTAATCGTACTTGAAATTTGGAATTCGTTTACGAACCGTAAGCGGTATATTACAGATTACAATAGAGAACGAGGTATTTTTCATGGTTATGTTGTTGAAGATAATTTAGTCGAAAGAAGAGTTATTAGTTTCAAAGAATTAGAAGGTTTTAATGACTCCTGGGATTGGTGACTTTTTATGACTGGAGATTTTTTGCCTTGTAGGTCTTCGGAGTTAGACCTAAATGACTCCATTGAGGAGTAAAAAAGTTTTATTCTTTAACTGTATAATATGGTCAAAATCACGTCTTGATAAAGTTGAAGGAAGCGTGCGAAATACTGTTTTCTGATATGCTTAACTAGAATTACAACAGCATGATTGATATGCGTTATGTGCTTGATAATACAATGGTAACTCACACATTCACATACAATATTTGTTTAGTACGAAACAAAAACATAAAGAAAATCAGGCTCAAATCCTATGATTATATCACGTAGGTCGGATACTTGCCCAGCTTACATTTCAATGAATATTTTACTCCTCTTTTTCATTCATCAACTAATCTCATCTATTAGAAAAACTCGCTTCATTTTCCTTTCTAATTTCTAAATTAAAGATGAAATCTCCATCTCCCTGCCCACCTGATACTTCTATTATTTAACTATAAATTTCAGTACTATTTAAGCTATTAGTATGAAACTCAACGCCTACTCCATCATCTTAAACTCTGGGTTGTCCCAGAGTTTTTTTGTATTTTTATAACGCTGGGCAGAAGCCTGTTTTTTATATTTTTTGCTTTAATGCCATGATGTTATTGACCAAAGCTATATTGAAAAAATTCGAGAAGGTTTGAGACCAAAGTAGTAAAAAAAACCCTATCGTTATTTGTAAATTCTTTGACCCATGTTCCCATCGAACACGGTACGCAACAGAATACAATAAAGAAGATAGAATATTCTTTGGCTACGTTGAAGGTCTCTTCCCTGAACGAGGATATTTCAGTTTAGACGAATTGGAAGATTACAATTGACCATTAGGTATTTGAATAGAAAGAGACAGACGATTCGAGTCCTGCAAGTTTTCGGAGTTACAACTTGAGGCGTACTCCATCGAGGGGTAAAAAAAGTTTTATTCTTTAAATGTTATAATGAGCATGAAAAAATTCCCTGGCTACACCAGGAAATACCGTAAGGTTATGAACGATTTTAAGCGAAAATGCTTGAGTGATTTGGCTTGGATTATGACAGCATGATTTTTATATCTTATATGCTTGATAATACAATGGTAATGCAACATATAGAATACATAACATCTGTATAGTACGAAACAAAAATACAAATGCAATAGCTAATTCAAACCCTACAATTACTGTGTAGGTGAGGTTTCTGCCCAGCATACATAATGATTAAATATTTTACCCCTCTTTTTTTAAAAAAACGGCACTACCAAATTGGTGTACCGCTCGCTTTTGATAAGCCCTTTTACTGGACTAAAAGTACTCATAATCAAACATCATAGTGCAATAATTATCTGTACTCTTATACTCCCCACTTGTAATCATTTCCCGATTTAATTCATCAACCAAAACTATTCGCTCCTTCTTACCGTTAACCATGCGTTCAAAAATAAAAATATGGTCTGCCCCTTTGTTTTTTAATACTGATTTTTTCGCATCGTTATATAGCCAAAGAATTTCAGTAGTGTTAAGAAAATGCTTAACTGTTTTAGATACTTTAAATAAACCATTAAATTGATAAGTACCTGACTCTTTTTGAGGAATCCTTCTAAAAGGGTGATTTTTCTTTGCCATCTTAATCTTGTTTTTGTTAGAAAATCTATGTCAACAAGATTTTATTGATTTGTCAAGTCTGTTCAAGTACTTCCTTCCATCACGAAAAAAGCCCTGAACTTGAGTTCAGAGCTTCCATCACATCAAAATAAAAAAATGAAAAACTATTACTTAGTACCTTCTCCATCATTAAAATCCCACTTAATTTCTCCTAATTTTAATTCTCTTCGTTTCAAGTCAATTTCCATTTTTGTTAATTCAAGTATTCTTGCCTGCAAATCCAACCCTTCCGATTTTAGGCTGCGATAATCAATTTCTTCATCCGCAATGGTTTTGTTATCTATGGTTACATTGATATTTATTTTGACATTCATGTTTGTAATTTTTTTGCTTTAGAAAATAGATTTTTACCTACTCAGGCTACACCAAGAAAATCACTTTTCTTACCTGATAAGGTTGTCCAATTGTTGTAAAAATCACCAGCTCTAACCTGATCGAGACTTTTACATAAGAAGTATTTCTCAATGAGTTTGAAACGCTCATCAGAAGAGATTCTCTTGATGACCGCTTTCATCAAACTATCGAATTCAAAGACAAGCACAATATTATATGACTTCTTTCTATCGAGTTTGTATTTTGTATGCGTTTTCCTTTCTACAAGTGCGTGTGCGTGTTTCGTCAATTGCTTAATAGTTCTTCCAGTATCTACACCATTATACATTTCAAAAAGATAGAATCTTTTCACATCTTCAATAGTGACATCAAAGACACCATCAGGAATAAAGTAATCATCATCACCTTCTCCAATCTTGGTTTTTGCCCTCAATGATTTGTCCTTTCTGTTATTACCAACTTTATCGAAATAGGTATCGAAGTATGGAATAATTACTCCGTTTTCATTCGCCCATTTATCCAATGCAATTTGAAAGTCAATGGTGTACTTACGGTGAAAATAATCTCTGTAAGCTGCTGTTTTACCAATGGGCATTTTGATTCTATCTATGAACTCAAAATCCTCAATCAAAATGCGTTTACCAAGAGGTGTAAGATAATACATGCTTTCTACCTTCCCCTTCTGCGGTTGCGGAATTCCAAAACTATGGCAGCCGACTAATGGATTTTTCCTATCTCTTATTGACATGACTTGCTTCCATAAATACTGGTATTGAGTAGTTCCAATATCAAGAGCCAACATCTGCGATAAAGTCAAAAATTTGTACCTCGCCA
>CAZDTI010000713.1:0-3452 GCA_964508085.1 uncultured Saprospiraceae bacterium
ACAAATAATATTTGATTTACCAGTCGAAGATTTCTTTGACGAGCCAATAGTACCCGATACAACCACCATAAGACATCATGAATCTATAACACTTAATAACAGTAGCTATACCGACGTTTACAGCAACGAAAACAACCTTAATACTCCTGGGCTTGAACGAAAAGAAAAAGTTTATTTCCATTCTAAGAATGGCCTTATCGCCGTTAGGGATTCCTTAGGTGTTTTGTGGACAAGACAATAACCAACCAAGCCTCTTAACAAAAGTACTACAAAAAAATATGACTAACTCAATCTACACCGCAAAAGCAGAAATGCTCATTAGAAAACCAATAGCGGAAGTATTCGAAGCTTTTATCGATCCTGCGATTACTTCCAAATTTTGGTTTACAAAAGGATCTGGAAAATTGGAAGTAGGAAAAGAAATAGACTGGACTTGGGAAATGTATAATTTAACCGTACCCGTCCAGGTTAAAGAAATTAAAGCGAACGAGACCATAATAATTGACTGGGGAGACCATAAAGATAAATCAACCGTAGAGTGGAATTTCAAATCCTTGTCTGAATCAAGAACCTTTCTTAGCATCTCGAACTATGGCTTTCAGGGGTCAGGAGAAGAATTAATTAAGACAGTAACCGATTCCACGGAAGGTTTTACATTGGTCGTTGCGGGATTAAAAGCATGGTTGGAACATGGAATTGAGTTGAGACTGGTAGAGGATAAATTTCCGAAAGAATGTTAGAAATTAAATAGTAGGAAAAACAACCGATATTTGCATGGTATTTCTATAATAACTTAAATTTATTTCCTTTTGGCAAAATAATTGAATTATGTGACATGTTACCCCAAGTAAACACACATAACTAGATGCTAATATGAATTTTCCAGGCCTACCCCTATTAGTTTTTCTTTTAAGTCTTTTCCAGCTTCCAACTATTAATGCCACAAATTACATCTCGAATGGGAATGGTGATTGGACCGAGCCAACGACCTGGTTTCCCAATGGTATCCCTGGAGAAAATGATCATGTCATCCTATATGATTCTATTTATGTCGATTCAAAAATTAAAGTCGCTAGTATTACAATGGTTAATACGACCAACCATGCAATTCTATATATAAATAGTACGGATACATTGGAAGTAACTGGTGACTTTTCGGCGACTGCTCAAAATCAAACTAATGATTTAGACATTCAAGTAAGAAAGACTGCTACTTTTATAGTTAATGGAAATTTTACGATGACTCGATCTTCGGATAATGATACCGCTAATAAACTTAGATATTATCAGTTTGGGAGTTCAAAAGCTTATATACTAGGTGATTTGAATTTTTATTATCAGGGCTCCAATGATTTAGAGGAACATGTTGACTTATTCATTGGTGGAAGTGCCACTTTTGATGTCACAGGAAAAACCAACTTTTCAGTTACTGGGGGAAATATATTCTCCTTACGAGCAATGGAGAATAGTCAGGTAGTCTTCAGGGATAGCATTGGTCTTTCTATTTCTAATGGGGGCAAAGGTCGAATTGTTTCGGAATCAAATGCGCATATTCAACTTCTAAAGAATGCTAAAATATTAAATTCAGGAGGAATAAATGGACTATTGAGGACTGGATCCGTTGGAGGAAGTATTACCCTATCTCAAAACCTCTACCTGGAGAGTGAGGTCTCCGGTGATTGGATAAAAGTCTTAGTTGCAAATGACACTTCTGAAATAAAAATCCGAGGAGATGTAATCATGGATGCTGTCGGAGATGATGATATAGGAATCGCAGTAGACGCCGGATCTTTTCATTTAGGTGGAGATATAATTCGAAATACCGCCTATGGTTATTTGAGCATGGGTGATGAAGCCAATTTTGTATTTGACGGGACTACCCCGCAGCAAATACCGGAGGGGAATTTAGTTAACTCGGGGATTGATTCTTTATATTTTGGAAAAGTATCTTTTGAAAACAGCTCAGGATCACCGATCACTTTATCAGAAGATTTGATTGTAAACGATACCCTTTTTCTAACAACAGGAAACATCGTTTCTTCCAATTCCGCAAAGGTAGTACTTGAAGATAATGCCGTTATTTCGGGTGGAAATGAAATGGGATACGTAGAAGGTCCGGTATTAAAAAAAGGGAGGTCGAATGGTTTGGATTTATTTCTCCCAATTGGATCCTCGGATCTTTATTCTCCCATTAGTTTATCCGCCATTGGCAATTCAAGCACGGAAATTACAGTCGCCTTCAAGGGTGACCCTCCTCCGTTTGGGGGAGTGCCATTAGGGGTGGACACCAGTCTCATTTCAAATGGTTATTGGGAGGTGACAAAAAAGGCAGATATTGAAAATCCAGATATCATATTGCATTGGGATGATGCAGCAGCTATGGGGATTCAAGACCTAGATGATTTATTTGTAGCCGGATCCAATAGTTCAAATACCTGGGTGAGCTATGGTAATGGAGGAACGACTGGTGGGACTGGCGATGGCGTTAGTGGTTCGGTTTCCAGTATTCCTGGTGATCCTCCTCCTTTTGGAGTATTTAAATTCACAATTGGTAGTACTACTCCTGATAATTCATTGCCCGTTGAACTGATTCGGTTCGATGCCGCTAAACATGATGCTGAAGTTTATCTCCAATGGGAAACGGCTACAGAAGAGAACTCCAGCCATTTTGTAGTACAAAGATCTGATGATGGTCATGTATTTGAAGATATGCATACGATTTTGACTAATGGAAATAGCGAAACAAGGCAACAATACTCTTCCGAAGATACTAAGCCCTATTATGGATTGAATTATTACCGACTTAAGATAGTAGACAATGACAGAACCACGGAGTACTCCAATATAGAAGTAGTCAAGTTTGAACTGATTCCTACAATAGCCTTATATCCTAACCCGGTAAATGATGTCTTAAACGTATCAATGGAAGATGCACTTAATATGGAAAACATCCTTGAGGTTTTTGACCGATCGGGCAGAATGATTTATTCTGGGAAAGTAAGGTTTGAAGGTGGTTTATTACAAATCACTGCAGCGGAAATAAATGCTAATATACCTGGACCGTATTTCTTGAGAATCGGAGGACAAAAAGAAAGCAAAGTGATTAAGTTTATTAAACTGAAATAGATAGGGAACACTACTTTTCGAACAAGCTGATTATGTAAGACTCCATTGTTATGAAAACAATGGAGTCTTTTGTATTTAAGTACGGTTATATGAAGAAATTGAAAGCAGAACTAAGTATTGGCTTTCTCGATAGATATAGACTTTATGCCTATTAAACAGTTAAATACCTGGAAAAACAACCAAGTACCTATTCATCTTTCAATAAATCTAATAAAAACTTTTTTCCACGAATATTTTCATCCTGTTGTATCTTTTTAATTAGATTTAATGTCGCATTTTTATTTTTACTTCTCGGCATTGAGTCTTTATCCACAAGTAAGATAATA
>CAZDTI010000714.1:0-3419 GCA_964508085.1 uncultured Saprospiraceae bacterium
AAACCATTTTTACTGGCAATATTAATAATATCACCACCCATATTTTGCTTGCGCAAAGTCTCCGTTCCTTCTTTTGCAAGATTAAATTGGCCTTTTACCAAAACATCTTGTAGTAATTCCCACTCCTTCAAACTCGTTTCGGTCAAAGGTTTTGAAATCGCCAAGCCTGCGGAATGAACGATAATATCTACGCCGCCAAATTCCAAAGAAGCTTTTTTGAATGCCGCCTCTACAGAATTAGCATTGGATACATCACAAACAGCATAAGTGGAAACATCCCGTTTGTAAGATTCGTGTGCTTCTTTTGCTCGATCTTCGTTTAGGTCGGTAATGACTACATTTGCACCTTCTTCAGCGAGTTTGTCTGCAATAGCCTTTCCGATACCGCCGCCGCCGCCGCTGATGATTGCCACTTTTCGCGAAAGCGGTTTTTCCTTTGGTTGCCGTTGTAGTTTAGCTTCTTCTAATAACCAATATTCAATGTCGAATGCCTCTTGACGTGGCAATGCGGTGTATTTTGAAATGGCCTCTGCTCCTCTCATTACGTTAATGGCATTGATGTAAAATTCAGAAGCTACCCTTGCTGTTTGTTTGTTTTTGGCAAAAGTAAACATCCCTACTCCAGGATAAAGAATCACTACTGGATTCGTATCACGAATTGCAGGACTATTGTTATATTTACATTTGTCATAGTAAGCTCGATATTCATTTCTGTATTTTTCAAAGCTGGGCTCTAGCTTAGAAAGAACCGATGGAACATCATCTAGATTAGCATCTGCTTTAAGCTTTAATACCAGCGGTTGGATTTTGGTTCTTAAAAAATGGTCTGGACAAGAGGTTCCCATTGGGGCTAATTTAGCCAGATCTTTACTATTGATAAATTCCAACACTCTTTTGTCGTCTGTAAAATGCCCGATCATTCTTTGGTAACCAGAACATAACCCTCTAAGGATGGGCGCAATTTTAGCAGCTTGCTCCTTTCTATTTTTAGGCGATAGGCTTTTTCTTTTAGCACCTCCAAAAACAGGTCGTTTTTTCCCTTGTCTTTTTGTAATGTATTTAGAAGCCATTTCTATTACTTCCAAACTATTGAGGTAACATTCTTTGGAGGTATCTCCCCAAGTAAATAAACCATGTTTTCCTAAGACAATTCCACGAATTTCTGGATTATCGTTCAAGCATTTTTCCAACTGCAATCCTAAGTCAAATCCTGGTCTTTGCCAAGGAACCCAGCCCATGGTATCGCCCCAAATTTCTTTTGTTATTTTTCGACTGTCTTTAGCTGCAGCTACTGAGATCAATGCATCAGGGTGTAAATGGTCGATGTGTTTGAAGGGTAATAAACCGTGTAGCGCCGTATCAATCGAAGGGGCTCGACTATCTAAATCATATAAGCAATGGTAATATAGAGGAACGATCTCGTCTTCATATTTCAATCCTCGATAAACATTTTTTAATGCTCTTAATCTTTTAGTGTAAAGTCCTGCAATCCCTTGACGTGTAAGTGTTCCGATGTCTCCACCTGAGCCCTTGACCCACATCACCTCGACTTCATCGCCAGTTAAAGGATCTTTTTCAATTGTTTTACAAGAGGTGTTTCCTCCACCGTAATTGGTGATTCTTAAATCTGCACCGAGGATATTGGAGCGATAGAGAAATAAAGCAACTTGGTCATCTTTCAATTTTTTTGCCTTTTTTTCATCCCATAAATAATCTACGTGCTTGAACTTCTTAATAGCCATATTGTGTTTTTATTTATTTTTTTAATCTTTAAAATTAATTTTATTTTTTTGATTGATCACCACTTTTCCCAGCAAGCCCGAAGGTTGCAAAGGTTCTTGGCCTCGATAGAAAGGCATGGTAGTGAATGTTATTTTTTCTTTTACATCGGGTTGTGCGTCGCCAATTAAGCGATTAACCCAGAGATTAGTGACTTTTATTTCGAGGGTGTTTTTTCCTTGTTTTAAATTGTTTTTTAAATCAATGATAAAAGGAGTTTTCCATAAGGTACCGATTGACTGACCATTGACAAAAACTTCCGCTATATTTTTGACTTCGCCTAAATCTAATTCATAATTGGCATCTTCTGAAATTTCGAGCAATTCAAAATCGGTTTGGTAACTTGCTGTTCCTGAAAAATATTTGATGCCTGTTTCTTCTCGTTCTGACCAAGATTGCAAGGTTTCAAAAGTTGCTTTTTCAGGAGCGCCTCTTTCTTTTTGGAAGGTAACTTCCCAGGGAGAATCGATGGCCAAAATTTCTTTTTTAGAAACCACAGGAAGAATAAAACTGTCCGAAGTTGCTTTGTCCCCAAAAATAATAAAAACAGCGCCCCAAGATTCCAACTCTACGGAAACGGTTGTTTTCCCATTTTCAATTTTGTAGGATACATCCGATACTTCGCCAGTTTGTGGATTCCAAAGTTTTGGTGTTTTATCAGAAATTCGGAAACTGATGTCGGCAGAAGTTGGCTTAATGTTTCTATTATTCAACCAATAAATATCTGCACTTTCGGTTCGACGATGGCGAAATAAGATATTGTGCATTGTATTTTTCACTTCTACATCTTTCGCTACATTTAAGGCTTTTAATGCTTCTTTGATTGTACCTTTTAAAATATTAGAACTGCTCCAAATTTCATTAGCGATTTTATCAAATTCTGTTTTATCATCAGACAAACTTGGAGATTGCTGCGGTTTCGTTCCGCCAACTTTCGCTCCTGCTTTGACGAGTTGTTGTAGTTTTCTCAAAACAGGCAAGGTCATATTCTCTGCTGTTTTGTCTAAATATAACAATGTGTAGGTATTGCCGCTTTGCGCAGTCAATTTTCCATTTTTAAAATCAATTGCTTCTATCAGTGCGGTGGAATTTACAAAATCAAATTCATAGCCCTGTGGTACATCCGGTAGCGATTGGTTAAACGTGTGCGTGATGTTAGTATTCTCGCCATAGTAATACAATACATCAGCGATGTTCCTGCCTTGTTGCAACAAATAACTGCTTCGCGCCAAATAATCCATCCAAGGCTTTGCTTGCTTTGCCCAGGTTTCATGTCGGGTGAAATATTGTCCAAAAGCGCCCAGAGAAAAGCCGGGGAATTTCTCCTCCAATGGTTGGTGAACAGAAGTGTGTATGACAAAACGATTCAGCCCAGATGCCAACTCCATGTCAGCGGTTCGCTTCAATCTTTCGGGATAATCTTGAAAAGGACGACCAATAGAAGTCATGGATTCAGCAGCCACAAAGGTTTGTCCATAAATATTAGCAACCGAGGCCGCTTCTCGAATATCGGCTTCACTTCGCACCTCTTCTTTTGCGCCTTCCGCCAAACTACCGGGTGTCCACATTGCTGCCATCGGAATATCTGCTTGACGTTTTACATCCATTCCATCCGCCAGATAAATTCTTTTATTTTCATG
>CAZDTI010000715.1:0-3416 GCA_964508085.1 uncultured Saprospiraceae bacterium
GAAAGTGACAAAAACAGTCGCTTGGATTTAATATATGGATTTAAAGTAGGCTGGATTTTACCGTTTTATATCTCTAAATCCCACGCTGAAAATATCAGATACTAAAACGGCTGCATGTTGTTATTGTATAAGTTTTCCATTCGTTGTTATTATATTGTTGTCAAAATAGCTTCGCTTTTTAATGAAAAAGCACGCTTGTGGATCGAAGGTAGGAGACACCACTTTCTTCAATTGGAAAAGGCGCTCTCGGATAAAAAACAACCCGTTGTTTGGATGCATTGTGCCTCTCTTGGCGAATTTGAACAAGGGCGCCCAGTACTAGAGCAGCTACGTCAGAAATACCCTCAGCATTTTTTACTGCTCACTTTTTTCTCTCCTTCTGGTTATGAAATCAGGAAAGATTATCCCAATGTCGATCATGTAGCTTACCTACCACTGGATACCGTCAGCAATGCAAAGCGATTCTTGGATATTGTTCAGCCGCAGTTGGCCATTTTCGTTAAATACGAATTTTGGTACCATTTTCTAACAGCACTTCAACAAAGAAAAATTTCTACTATTCTAATCTCTGCTGTTTTTCGAAAAGAACAACACTTCTTTAAAGCCTGGGGTGGCTTTTTTAGGAAAATGCTCTATTGCTTTAATCATGTTTTTGTCCAAGATGAAAATTCCAAAAAATTATTGGAAGGATTGGGGTTGTCCAAGATAACTTGCTGTGGAGATACCCGTGTAGATAGAGTATTACAAATTGCAAAAGAATTTAAAACCTTTCCGAGGATAGAGGCCTTCGTAGCTGATGAGAAAGTAATGGTTTGTGGTAGTACCTGGTCTGAAGATGAAGAAAAGATAGCCAATTGGTTTAACAACACTACTTTGGATTGGAAATTAATAATAGCACCGCATGATATTCAAGAGCGACGGCTAAGAGAAGTGGAGCAGCGTTTTGCTAATCAAAGCATTCGTTTTAGTCAATTAAAAAGTATAGAACACAGGGAAAAGCGAGTGCTAATAATTGATAATATTGGAATGCTATCCTCCTTGTACCGTTATGCTCATATTGCCTATGTTGGCGGCGGTTTTGGGACAGGTATACATAGTACCTTGGAACCTGCAGCCTATTCCGTTCCCATTTGTTTTGGTCCGAAATATCATAAGTTCGTGGAAGCACGGGAATTGGTTAAACAAGGAGGCGCTTTCGTGGTGGATGATTTGGAAAAGATTGTAACAATACTTTTGGAAAAAGAAAAATACTTAAAGTCATCCCGAAAGGTTAAGCTGTTTATGCAGCGAAATGAAGGCGCAACAAAAGTAGTGATTGATTATGTAGATGTATTGCTTAAAGCTGCACGTTAGGGAATGTTCAATAAATGGTGTCCAAACTGAAAGCGTAAAACATAAGGGCTTAATATTGAGGGCTTTGCGTACTTAGCGAACTTTGCGTTCACCAAAAAATGAAGACTCCCGCACGTTAAACGTTTACTAGGTTTCGAAAGGAAAGTGAAAGAACCTAGTAAACGTACATTGCCAATTCCGCTACCGCGCTACCACCAGCTTTCGCACCAATTTTTTACCACCCAGATCCAAAACTATTATATACAAGCCTGCCGCTTCTTCAGTCAAATCTATTTCTTTTACATATTTGTTTTTAGCGATCGGTTCTTCATAGTTCAACAGTATATTTCCGCCTATGCCGTATACTTGATACTTTAGAGGTTTAGATTCTTCCAATTCGAGTTTCATATTAAATAACCCATTTCCAGGATTTGGATGAATCTCAAAAGTCAACACGCCTGGTACTTCCTGTGTTGCTGTGGGCAAGGAAACCTGTGCTTCTCCAACTACTGTACATCCGTGACTATCCGTAATGGTTACGGAATAAAATCCAATGCTAAGACCACTGATACTTGGCGTAGTTTGTCCATTTTCCCAGAGATAACTATAAGGAGTAGTCCCACCACTAGCAAAAGCTGTAGCTGTACCGTCACTGCCTAAGGTTCCTGTAGTCAGCGGATCAACCGTTAGTATTTCTGGTTCTGATACTGCAATTGAAGTCGCGAAAAGGCAATCATCTGCATCTGTGACCAATAAGGTGTAAATGCCAGGAGATACGTTGTAAAGTTCTGCACTATTTGCGCCGTTAGACCATTCGTAAGTAAAGGGGGCCGTACCTGAAATAACGGTGGAAATAATGTTAGCATCCGAATCGCCATTACAGCTTATAGGATCTACTTCGACGTCTAAACCGACTCCAGTCGTTGGCTCTACAAAGCCTGAAGCCATTGTACTACAACCAAAATTATCGGTTATGGTTACAGCATAATTCCCAGCTGGAAGATTGTTCTGAGTTTGGATCGTAGAACCGTTGCTCCAGAGGTAACTGTAAGTCCCCGTACCGCCAAAAGAAGAGACCGTTGCGGTTCCACTTCCTCCACAATCACTATAAGTATAAACGGTAGCGGTCATTTCCTCTAACACAGAAAGAAAGACGGTATGAGTACTGTCGCAACCATTGAAACTCATCTCTAAATTAGAAAGTACAACATCCTGTGTATAGCTATTGCCTTGATAGAGCCCTCCATAACAAATGGTTAATTCCTCATCAGTTAATAATTGCTGATCGACTTCCAACAGTGTGTACACGGTACTGTCGCAACCTTCAGCGCTTGTCAATAAGTCTGTGTAAGCCCCATCATTGCTATAGATAGAGGTTCCTACCGTTAAGCTTTCTCCAAAACAAAGAACAAGCTCTTGCGTTGTCTCCACTGATTCAATTGTTGAAATATCAAAAGAATCAGTGGCCGTACAACCATTAGTAGAAGTCACAGTCAATTGATAATTACCGCTAGTGAGAACCTCGATTTCTGCCAACGCTGCTCCAGTAGACCATTGGTAATTGTCATAAATATCAGCTACTACCAAACTCGAACTACTTCCTTCACAGAAGCTCAATGGCCCTACAATTTCTGGTTGAATAAGCGTATTCATTTCGATCTCTATTTCAGCAACTCCGGTACAGCCGATGTTGTCAGAAACGATAACAGAGTAGATGCCACTTTGATTCGTTTCCAGGATTGCGTCAGTACTGTTATCACTCCAAGTATAGGAAGCGTAATTTTGGGAAAGTGAAAGTGTCGTACTACTACCTTCACAAAAATAAGTAGCTCCGATAATCTGTGCGTCAATTTCTTCGCTCATGATTACCCCGGTTTCTGCGATACCCGTACAACCTGCATTGTCAGTAATAAGGACAGAGTAAGTCCCCGTTTGGTTAACGTTAAGACTCGCGTTTGTACTATTGTCACTCCATGTATAAGACTCATAGTTTTGAGAAAGCGAAAGGGTGGTGGAACTACCCTCACAGAAAGAAGTAGCCCCAATGATCTGCGCGTCAATTTCCTCGCTCATGCTGACTTCAA
>CAZDTI010000716.1:0-3409 GCA_964508085.1 uncultured Saprospiraceae bacterium
ATATATCGAAAAATTGATGATTCGAATAATAATTCATTTATACAAATCTAAAGGCCCTCTGCGTGATTAAATCGCATATTGGCGCGTTAGCTCTGCGCTGTCTGCGCCCTCTGCGTGATTAAAATTACGCCTCAGTGCGAACCACGCGCTAATTGATATAGGCCGCTTTAACCTCCAAAGTCAAATGATCCTCCTCCATCAACCTCGTGTGCAACCCCTGCGTTTTAACCAACTCATACTTGAAGAAATACTTCATTGTAAATAGCTTGCCTTGGTAGAAATCATGGTCTGTAGAATTAGTGTTAGAATCCAAAGCCTGCTGCGCCACGATGCCCTGCTTTAGCCACTGCCAGGCGATAACCACTAAGCTGAAATACTCCAAATACAAAGTCGCATCTGCCAGGAATAGCTCCGGTTTTTCGTTCATAGCGGAGGTGACCTGAGCAACGGTGCATTCATGTAAAGCTTTTGTTGCCTCGCCCAATGCATTAGCAGTTGGAACTAAGCTTTCTATCTGATTGGCTGCACCCATGGTCTTATGAATTTCTGTCAATAAATGACGCATCGCCTTGCCATCATTCATCATTACTTTTCTACCCAGTAAATCCATTCCTTGGATTCCAGTAGTTCCTTCGTAGATGCAATTCACCCGGATGTCTCTGTAATATTGTTCTACCGGGAAGTCATCGCAATAGCCCGCACCGCCCATGGTTTGCATCGATGCACTTACTGCATGTGTTCCATATTCAGAAGGAAAGGTCTTTGCTATTGGCGTCAATAAGCTTAACAATTGTTCTGCTTTTTCTTTCTCAACCTCTTCTCCGTGACGCGCAATGTCGGCATATTTGCTACAAGCGACCAGTAGCGATAAGCTTCCTTCGACTACCGATTTCTGAAACAATAACATTCTACGCACGTCAGCATGTTCGATGATGGAAACAGGAGGTGATTTGATGTCTTTATTGGAAGGGTGACGACCTTGAGATCGTTCATTGGCATATTGCAAAGCGGCATAGTAAGCAGCAGTGGCCGTACCTGTTGCTAACATCCCTGTTCCGATTCTAGCCTCGTTCATCATCTGGAACATATAGGACAAGCCCCGGTTTTCTGTGCCCACTAAATAGCCGTGACAATCATCTGCTTCCCCATACATCAAGGTAGCAGCGATATAACCTTTTTGACCCATTTTTCCAAAGATGCCCGCAGTATTTACATCATTGAAAACCAATTGGTTATCTTCCATTCGTTTCTTTGGAACAATGAATAGTGAAATTCCCTTTGTGCCCGCTGGTGCTCCATCAACTCTAGCCAACAATAAATGCACGACATTGTCAACGGCTGTATGATCTCCACCTGAGATATAGATTTTTTGGCCTTTTATTTTGTAATGTCCTTCTGCGGTAGGAGTTGCACTGGCGCGAATATCTGAGAGACTTGAGCCTGCTTGAGGTTCGGTCATGGCCATTGTTCCCTGCCATTCTCCACTGTACATTTTAGGAACATAGGCTTGTTGTAATTCTTCTGTTG
Organism: uncultured Saprospiraceae bacterium; assembly: GCA_964508085.1. Classification (GTDB taxonomy): domain Bacteria; phylum Bacteroidota; class Bacteroidia; order Chitinophagales; family Saprospiraceae; genus CALGLS01. Next base: position 1,528 of record CAZDTI010000716.1, read on the forward strand.
CAAAAGCTCGGATAAGGTTGGCTGCTCCTTGTGTTAGAAAGGCATAAGGAGCTGCATTTGGGTTCGCGGCATAAAAGAGAAATAAGGCCGTGTTCATGACCATTAATGGCATTTGTTGCCCTTCATGTTCATAGTCATCTGCGCAACCAATCCAACCACCTGCTCCAATGGCTTGTATGGCCGTTCTTAGTTGTGGATGTACTTGTACTTCTTTACCATCAAAGAATGCTTTTTCCTTATCCATTTCGGTAACGATAGGGAACAGGATACGATCTCCGATTTGCTTAGCGGCATCAATGGCCATGTTAATAGCTTCTTCATCGTACGCTTCGTAGTGTTCATATTTGTTTAGGGAAGTGGCATTGAAGACTTCGTGGAGTAAGAATTTTACGTTTCTGGGATTGCAGTATTTGTCGGCCATATTATTAATTGAAAATGGGTGATTGAAAGTTTAAATTAGTGGAATCTGTTTCTAGAGTTGCTCATAGAGAATTAACCAGGAAGAGGGCAAAATTTTTAGAACTTGAACCTGCTATTGCATTTAATGCGTCACCCTGCCTCTGGTTTGAATCTCAAGGAAATAGAATTAATACAATATCTGGTATTCGTTGGTGGAGGGCCGTCAGGGAAAATATGCCCAAGGTGTGATCCGCAATTGCTACAAACTAATTCTGTTCGAATCATTCCGTGACTGGTGTCTTTGATCTGTTCTATATTTGCATTGACCAATTCGGTCCAGAAGGATGGCCATCCGCAGCCAGAATGGTATTTCTGTTCTGATTTAAAAAGCGGAAAATCGCAGGCTCCACAGTGGTATTCTCCTTTGTCTTCTGTATTGGTGTACTCCCCGATGAAGGCTCGTTCGGTTCCTTTTTGGCGAAGCACTCGAAAGGCTTCAGGGCTGAGAAGCTGACGCCATTCCTCTTCCGTTTTATTGACATTGTATTTCATATCGTAATTGTATTTTACTTTATCGTAATTTTCTTTTTATTGAATTTCTAATTCAAAATTCGATTCCTGAAATTATCAAAAAGGCGGGGGAATGTGGCTATGGATGGAGGGAAATTTTCTATTTTCGTGGCTGGTTGTCAGAACGGCAGCTGATTACTTAACAAATCTAATTACTCAGTCAAAAATAAATAAACACATGAAAAACATAACCGTTATTGGAGCAGGGACAATGGGCAACGGTATTGCTCACGTATTCGCGATGAAAGAGTATACTGTTACCTTGGTGGATATTTCTCAAGAGGCCTTGGATAGAGGAATGGCCACGATCAGTAAAAATCTAGACCGGATGGTGGCGAAGGAGAAAATTACAGAAGCTGATAAAACGTCTACCTTGCAACGTATTACTACTGTTACGGATTTAGCGTCAGCGGTTGCTAAAGCTGATTTGGTGGTTGAAGCTGCGACGGAAAGAGTAGATTTGAAGTTGAATATTTTTAAAACGATTGATAAAAATGCTCCGGAGCATGCTATTCTAGCCTCTAATACGTCGTCGATTTCGATTACAAAAATTGCATCAGCGACCAAGCGACCAGAGAAGGTGATCGGAATGCATTTTATGAATCCTGTTCCTGTCATGAAATTGGTAGAGGTGATCCGTGGTTATGCAACTACGGATGAAGTGACTAATCAAATCATGGAAATGTCAAAGAACCTTGGGAAAGTTCCAACTTTGGCGAATGACTATCCTGGCTTTGTTGCTAATCGTATTCTGATTCCAATGATCAATGAGGCGATTTATACCCTGCATGAGGGAGTGGCAGGTGTTGAAGAAATTGATACGGTTATGAAATTAGGAATGGCTCACCCAATGGGACCACTGCAATTGGCGGATTTTATCGGCTTGGATGTTTGCCTGGCCATCTGTAATGTA
>CAZDTI010000717.1:0-3403 GCA_964508085.1 uncultured Saprospiraceae bacterium
ATAAACTAAAGTATCAAGTGGGACAAATATGTCTGGAGATATACCACCACCGCCATAAACCAAACGTCCAGCATTTGTCTTATAAGCCGTAGTATCATTATTATGGAACGTACTGTCCTCTTTCAGAAGTTCTCCACTTTTGTAACGATTGACTACATCACTGTCGTAGTTATCTACACCGAGGTAAGGTTTTTGAATAGACCGTCCAGAAGGCGTGTAATAGCGTGCAACCGTCAATCGAAGTGCTCCTCCGTCAGACATATCGTATTGTTCCTGCACCAATCCTTTACCAAAAGAACGTCTCCCAACAATCCACCCACGATCCCAGTCCTGAATGGCTCCGGCAAGAATTTCACTAGCAGAAGCCGAACCTTCATCTACCAAAATAACTATTTTTCCAATATCAAAAAAGGAACGACCTGTAGATTTTGAATCATTTCGATCCACGGTTCTTCCTTTTGTGTAAACTAATAATTTATCTTTTTCTTTAAATAATTGGCTAAGGATACTCGTCGCTTCATTGAGGTAACCGCCCGGATTTTGGCGCAAATCAATAACCAGGTCTTTCATTCCTTCTTTCTCCACCATCCGCTCTACTCCTTCCATGAATTCTTTGTAAGTGGTTGCACTAAAACGAGTGATCTTAATATAGCCGGTCTTGTCGTCCAGCATATTGGCAATGTCAACACTATAAATCGGAATTTGATCTCTGGTCACTTCAAACTGGTGCAAATCCTCACCACGTAGCACTGTCATTTTCACAGAAGTTCCTGCCTCTCCCTTTAGTCGTTCAATGACACCTGTGGTGTTTATATTCTGCCCAGCTACCAGCGAATCTTCTATTTGTACTATTTTGTCACCAGCCAAAACTCCCGCCTTTTCTGAGGGACCACCCACAATTGGTGTTACCACTAAAATGGTATCTTCTACAATCAAAAACTCAATTCCCACTCCCTCAAAATTTCCAGATAATTGTTCATTCACCTCCTTCAATTGATCCGCAGAAATATAAGTAGAATGTGGGTCCAATTCGCCCAATACAGAATTGATCGCCTTTTCAACCAACTCATCACGATCTACTCCATCCACATATCGAGCTTCAATGTAGCGAATGAGTTCTTCCACTCGACCTGCTTCGCCATAACGAATCGTTCGTTCTGAACTATCATTGGATGTAATTCTAATTACGGGGGCTTCCTGAAGACGTGTTCCAATAAACATACCCAGCACCATGACCAGGGCAAGGAGAAGAGGCAACCAAATATTTAATTTCTTTTGAGGCTGTTGCTGATCGTTGAATTCGTTCATTCGTTGCTAGTTGACAGTAGTTTGGTGAATCATGGGCATTAAAAAGGACAATATACAGGTTCTAATTGAAACGTTGGAAAATGGATAAAGTTTTTAGAGAAGGAACCCTTACTTCACTATGAATGTGCTTGAGTTCGCTTTTGCTATTCTTGAATGACCAAATGGTAAGGAAAATAAAGAAATTTGGTGCTTTCTCTAATTAAAGACTGCAATCAATAAGGATAGGTTGCTATTTCCTTAGGTATTATTTCAATCAATTTCTAAAATTAAATCAAAATAACACTTCGATTACCCTTTTCTTTGCAATAAAAGGCGACATTTACAGGAAATTATTCAATATGGAGTTAGATATAACGGACAAGAAAATCCTTTCTATCCTTATGAAGGATGGAAAAAAAACCTACGCAGAAATTGCGGCCGCGGCTTATGTTTCAGGAGGAACAGTGCATGGTCGCATCAAAAAACTAGAGGAATCAGGTATCATAAAAGGCTATCATGTCGTAATAGACCATGAATTATTGGGCTACGATATTGCCGCATTTCTAGGCATTTATCTAAACAAATCTTCACAATATGCTGAAGTATCTAACTTGTTAATGAAAATTCCAGAAATCGTCTCTGCCCATTATACTACCGGGAACTACAGTATTTTTGCCAAAATCATATGCAAAGATACTCGTCATCTTCGTCAGGTACTCCACGATAAAATTCAAAAGATACAAGGCATACAACGAACCGAGACCTTCATTTCGTTAGAAGCAAGTATCGACCGACCAATCCAGGTGGAGTAATTCTTCGACTCCCTTTGGTTGCTCAGAATAACATTTTGTGTATCATTTTATTAAGCACTAAAATAGCACATTCAATAGCTATAATACTCCAATTTCAACTAAAAAAGGAGCGCCCAAGGCACTCCTCATCGTGTAGTAGTATTCGGTAATTTCCTAAACTATTACAATGGCTATCTTTTATTTCGTTTTGCGTTGTGCTACCGTTGCTTTTTCAAATATTCATGGGTGTGCACATAGTGTTGGATGCGCAGAAGCAGCGGGCATAAGGAAGAGGTACAACAATTACCGATAGCAATAGCAATCTCGTACAATATTATTATTGAGTTTAATTCTTAGGATGGTAGTAATATGGATTTTCAGACTGGAAACCAGTGCTTTTTAGAAAGAGACTATCAACTACCTACGTGTGTTTGTTTAACCAAAGCAATACATCCGACGGAGAATCGGAATAGATTTGATAGGATCTAGAAGAATTTGTTTTGCACAAAACCTCTTTTTGCCCCGTTTCACATAGTAGTTCGTTGTAAAAGTAGGGCAAAAGATTGGAAGATTAAAAGGTTTAAGCAATGAAATTTAAGAATTAACTGATTTAAGGTAGAATCGAATATATAATGTTGAAATCAGAAGATTCGAGTTAACTTTATCTGAATTCTTCTGAATTAACACCTGTTACAAAACTTAAAACTCCTTAGCATGACTTTTGAATTAAGCATAGCTTCTATCTTTCAAGTACTTAGCTAGGTAGGATTAATTCTGTACCAGATCCGCAATTCATTGATTTTCAATAGGCTAAAATTCCAAACATACTCTTATATTTGCTGCAGAAGTAAATCTTTCTATTTCACTTTGAAACACATAAGCAATTGAATATCAGACGCTAAATCGCTTTTTTCTAACCAACCATACTATTTTCAATTGCTTAGCTTTAAAACATTCTAATTATGAGATTAACACAAGTATTTGTTTTTCTGTGTTGCCTAGCAATGGGGCAAGACGCTTTCGCCGATAAGGTGTATTTGGAGTACAACTCCTCTTGTATGGATATTTATGAATACCATTACAATGGAAATACAACAGGTAAAGGGCATATTGTTTATCATATAGCACTGAACGACATAGAAAAAGTCATTCTAGAAGTGGGCGTTGAAGCTCGCTTAAACCAGCCTCGTAAACCTAACAAAACCATCAATTGCGATGATTTTGCACTAAGCGAGCGTATGGTTCGACAAATCAACAACGGTGCAACTCAGTTGTATATCGTCAAAAAAGATGGACGTGGCTATAATGTCTCCCCAGTTGGAATT
>CAZDTI010000718.1:0-3401 GCA_964508085.1 uncultured Saprospiraceae bacterium
CTCCTATTCGAAACTGCTTGTTTTTAAAGGCCAGCAAGTTCACACCACTAACCACAATATTACGCCTAGTCTGCTGCGGGTCAATTTTTTCCTTTTTCAAAATCCTTGCTACTACTTCCAAATGCTCTGCCTGAATCAAAGTAATCTGTCGCTTAGCACTACGTCCAGAATAATGATCTCCCGGAAGACCATCCACAATAAACACTTCAACTCCATCAACCTCTATCAACTCCGTCTTACGTACTGAGCGTATTCCAATCCATTCTACTTTTCCAATTTGCGGAATGGTATTTAGGAGTGCTGGCATGTCCATATTTTTAGATTTGTTTTTGTAAAAGTTCTGCATGATGCAATTGGAGGGTAAATCAGGGTTGATGAGGGCGGATCAGGGTAGATAAGGGCTTCCTCTTTCGCACCTGCGTATGTAGAAGCGTATTAAGAAAACCCTTATCTGCCCTTATCAACCAACTATATCCCACAATACCCCTCAAATTCCTGCCCATCAATCTTCACCAAACGATCCAACCGAATCACCTCTCCATTTTCCAATAAAATAAATTCCTCCCCGTCCCTAGCAAAAACATCCTTCAAAGTGGTTTCTGCTTTCAAGTCCTCTCCAGCTTCATTTTGATAATCAATTTTAATCTTTTGCTTACGCATAATGAGTAACACCACTTCATCATAGAGGTTACAGTCTATCGGTTTATAACCCGTATTTTTCTTTTCCATATCAAGCTATTTTAGGAAACAACAACACAAAATTAATAATGTTGAGCATTTCTTTTGGCAATAAATAATTCTTCCCTATCTTGGTTTTCACGGCAATAGACTTCCTTCTGCCGTAACATACTATACTTCAGAAAACGGAAATATCATGTTCAACTGGCGCGAAGTCCCTTTCGTACGTTTGTTGATGCCACTTCTTCTTGGCATCGCGCTAGGCTTGTATTTCAATATCCCACTTCACCTTTTGAACATTGTAATTTTATTGTTTTTTATCGCCATTCTCTTTTTAGCAAATCGTAAATTGGAGACGGGTACTAAAGACCTTTTCAGTATTTTGGTTCACCTCAGTTTATTCCTCACCGGCTACCAACTGACCATATATCAGAACGACTTTCATCAAGCTCAACATTTTCGCCACTCGTTAACTAAAGAAAACACCATCATAGGCACCGTTACAAACGTTAAACAGGCTGGACGTTTTTTAAATACAACTCTTACCGTTGAACAAATTAAATCAGAAAAAGACAGCATATCTCTGAGCTGTGGAAAGGTTATGTTATCTATTGATCAAGCCGAACTAAAAGAACCACCAGCATATGGAGATCGACTTATTGTTTCTACGCACATTAAAGCTTTGGAAGGGCCTAAAAACCCCGGAGCATTTGATTATCGCTTGTTTTTGAAGATGAAAGGCATTTACCATCAGGCTTTTGTTAAGGGAGAACAATGGGCAAAAATCGAAACGGGCACTGGGAATCCACTTATCGCCTGGACAGGAACACTTCGAGCTGATTTGCTAAAAACCCTTCGCCTTTATTTACCGACAGAAAACGAATATGCCGTTGGTGCCGCTATGCTTCTTGGTTTTCGGGATGGCATGAATGAAGAAATTAAAAATGCCTATGCTGGTACGGGTGCCACTCATGTTATGGCCGTGTCAGGTCTGCACATTGGCTTGGTATTTCTTGGTTTGGGTTTGTTATTGCGATTGCTGGTTTGGCGAAACAAATTCATGCGTTTCTTCAAACCTGCTGTTATGCTCGCCGGAATCTGGCTCTTTGCTTTGATCTCCGGAGCCTCCCCATCTGCTATGCGGGCAGCCTTTATGTTTAGCCTCATTATCATATCTCAATACCTAAATCGGGAAGGGAGCATCTATAATACGCTGGCCTCTTCTGCTTTTTGTTTATTGATCTATGATCCTTTTTTATTGATGGAGGTTGGTTTTCAATTATCTTATCTGGCGGTAACGGGCATTGTTTATTTCCAGCCCAAAATTTATAAGCTGTGGTTTATTGAAAATAAGATTGGAAATTATCTCTGGCAAATGGCGAGCGTGGGCTTAGCCGCTCAATTGATTACTTTCCCATTGAGTATTTTTTATTTCCATCAATTTCCTATCTATTTCTGGCTCTCTGGTTTGATTGTTGTTCCGGCAGCTACTTTTATTATTGGATTGGGCGCTTTGCTTTTTCTAAGCCATTACTACCTTCCTTTTCTGAGTCTTTTCATTGGAAAAATTTTGTGGTGGGTTATTAGTTTGATGAATGGGATGATCTTTTTGATTAGAAATTTGCCCGCTGGATTAATTGATGGCATCTGGATTGGGTTAGCAATCTTTGTATTGTTATACCTGGTAATTTCTGCTGCCGTACTCGCTATTAACAGCAAGCAATCCCGCTGGGCGATGTATGCTTTGGGATTTTTTGTTTTAGCAATGGGGATTAGTTCGTTTACCAATATTCAGCAGCAACAACAAGCATCGGTCATATTCTACCATTCCCCAAAAAACACCTTGATTGATTTTGTAGATGGACAATCTGTTGTCACATTTAAAAACGAATCGCTTTCGCAAAAAAAGAAAAAAAGAGCAGCTGGAAATCATCAAGCAGCTATTGGTATTAAACACTTTGAAGAATTATTGTTACAGACGGATACTGCTTTTCAGAAAGGACCTTTGAAGTACCAGAAGCCTTTTGTTCAATTCTATCAACATCGTTTTGCGCTTATTAATCAGTTGAATTTCCAAAAACCAAAAACACCCATTGAGGTCGACTTCTTACTGGTCTATGAAAACCCTCAGCACCAACTTTCTACACTACTCGAATATTTCGATTTTGATACTTTATTAATTGGCAGTTCCAACACAAGAAAGCAGAGCGAGCGCTGGATAGAAGAATGTAAATCTTCTGGAAAAAACTATTACAACATCGCTACTTCAGGCGCTTTCCTTTTCAGTCCAAATCAAAACAATGAGCAATGAATAAAGTCATTCGCACCTTCTTCTTCTTTTCTAAACGAGAACGTATCGGCGTGACGGTATTGCTGGTCTTTCTCTTTGCTTTTATATTAGCGCCAAGTATTTATTCCTTTTTCAAAACAGAAGAAAGCGCTGATTTTACAGCCTTTGATCAGGCCATTGCTTTACTAGAAGAGAATAAAGCAGCTTCAATAAACAACCTTGAGAAAAAGAAAAATAGTCAGAATACAAATAGCCCTTTAGAAAACGCCAAGCTCTTTGCTTTCGACCCAAATACCATTTCTAAAGACAGTCTGCTTTTATTAGGCATTCCGCCAAAAACAGTTAATATCATTGCCAACTACAGAAACAAAGGCGGGAAATTCTACAAAGCGGAAAGCTTAAAGAAAATGTACACCCTTTCTCCTTCACTTTA
>CAZDTI010000719.1:0-3387 GCA_964508085.1 uncultured Saprospiraceae bacterium
TTATAAATTAAAAATATTAATATATTATTTTGTTAGGTTGACGCCTATGAGCATTGCAGGGCTGCATTTAGCCAGTCTTGATTGTTTCTTATCAAGTTGGAAATCCCGTACCACGGGGAAAAAATAGAAGGCCCAGCCGGCGAGGCGAAAGTTGGGTTGAAACAAAGAATATCAATTTTAGAAAAAAAATATGAAATAAATTTTGTGATACCTCGTATGCTTGCATCGAGGAAGTTCATTAGAAAATATACAGTTTTAACTTCCCAGTTAAGTTTCAAATACTAAATATAATTGATGTTAAATTATATATAATACTGTAAATCAACGACTTAAAACCATTACGAAATACAATTATATCAAATAACCAAAATTTGGTCGTCCGAATAAATTCGAAAACGAATATATATCTACCAAACACCCAAATTTTAATACAATAAATATACAATATGGAAGCAATTTCGACAGGAACATTTAATACAGACACCTTTGTGAAAGGTAAAGGAGCCTGGTTGTACAATGAAAAAGGAGAAGCTTTTTTTGATGCTACTGCGGGCAGTGGCGCAGCAAGTCTAGGGCATCAACATGACAAAGTGATTCAAGCGGTCACCTCACAGGTAAATAAACTAATACATACGGGGTGCAAATTAGGGGCGGATATCAGAGCAAAGCTAGCAAGTAAAATATTAAAGTTTAGTCACTATAATGATGGAGCTACACTATTTACAGTCACTGGCAGTGAAGCAGTAGAAGCGTCATTCAAAATAGCTAGAGCATATACTGGAAGGAAAAGTATTGCACATTTTGAATATGCATTTCATGGAAAAACGACGGGTCCATTATCAGCGACTTGGAGAAAAAGTTTTAAACAATACTCCAATCTAAATAATGATGGTTTTGTAAATCTAGGAGTTCCTCCCACGGACGATCTCGAGAATGAGAATAATGAATACTTCAATAGCATCTCAAAAAGAATTGAAGATTTAGCGTCAGAAGGGAATTGTCCAGCAGCCATAATTTTAGAACCTATCCGTGTTACAGAGGGAGTATTGCCAATAAGCAATATCTTTTTAGAGAACCTGATTCGATTGATGAATTCGCACAAGATCCTAGTCATATTTGATGAAATCTATGTAGGTCTAGGCAGATGCGGACAAGTCTTTTATTCGGATCATCTCTCTCTAAAGCCGGATATTACATTGGTCGGAAAGACATTGGGAAATGGTTTTCCTATATCATTAGTAATCGGAGAAAAAGAGACAATAAATGCGCTTCCTAGCGGAGTCCAAACTTCTACTTATTCTGGCAATCCAGTCTGCAGTGCTGCTGCCATAAGTGTCTTAGAAGTTCTCGAAGAGGAGTCCTTATGGAAAGTAGCCCAGGGTTTAGAAAAAAACATTCATCCCTTTTTAGTTCGTATGGCTAATGAATACGCCTTCATATCCAATATCCGTGCCTTAGGAGCCTTGTTTGCTTTTACGTGCGTCGATGCCAACGGAGAGATCGCCCCAGACATAGCCATTCAAATTAAAAATAAAGCTCAGGAAAATAATATGCTACTCTTTGCTGGTGGGTATAATGGCGGCATTGTAAAATTAGTCCCACCCATAATCATGTCTGAAAAAGAGATCAATGATTTCAAGGCAATACTAGAACAAACATTCAAGGATGTTGCGAAAAAATTGGGTTGAAAATAGACTATCAAATTATATAAATCAATAAAAAAACATCACATGGGATTCAGTAATTTAAAGGATGAAATATTAGAAAAGGAATTATGTGCAGGCTGTGGAGCATGTGATTTGGTTTGTCCAAAAGACTATATTGTTTTTAATGAAGTATTTGCAGAGCCAATTTCAGATAACTTAGACGATTTAGACTGTGGAGATTGTAATTTATGTCTAGATGTATGTCCAGGCCTTGACGCTAATACTCCCGAACATGAAGAAACTCTATTTGGCAGAACCAGAACAGAAGAAGAACGATGGTTAGGAGTGATAGAGAAAGTCTATGGTGGAAAATCTGCTAAGGAGGATGTTTTCAATAGATCTTCTAGTGGTGGATGTACAACCAGCTTCTTGCAAGCTGCTCATGAAAAATATAATTTAGATTATGTATTGGTAATGGGCAGAGATGAAATAAAACCTTGGCGCTCTGCACCTGTCTTGGTAGAGGATCCTGAACGCCTAATCAATCACTGTCAATCTACATATCAATTGGCTCCTTATCTAGGAGAATTGAAAAAAATGTATAGAAATCATCCAGATAAAAGTATAGCCATTGTTGGGGTAGCTTGTCATATGCAAGCTATTAGAAAACTACAAGGGCTCAAAGGCAATATAGGCGAATGGGCCAGAACAAAAATTAAATTCTTGATTGAAATTGCTTGTTCGTCCAATACAACCTTTGCTGGTACTGAAGGGATCATAACAGAAATCGTTGGATTGGAGTTGTCAGAGGTGAAAAACATATATTATAGAGAAGGCGTATATCCTGGACAAATTGTAGTTCAGACATTTTCTGGGGATAAACATGAAGTTCCTTTTTGGAAGGCTTTACACTATTTCAAAAAGAACAAAACACATCGATGCTTGTCCTGTGGTGATTGGATTTCTGGCTTGTCTGATATTAGTGTTTCAGATGGAGACCCTAATATTTTTAATGCGAGTCTAGGGATCAATGATATAGAAAAACACGGAAGGGTATTCATAAGAACTAAAACGGGAGTTGAAATTGCGGAATACGCTAAGGAGAATGGTTTTGTCTCATTATGGGAAATCGAATTAGTAGGACAAAATCTTGGATTGGATAGAAAGCAAAGTAGAAGGGCTTTTTATGAGAAAAAAGATGTTCCTATTTCACTACCACCAATACTAGATTTTAAGGAAACAACAGATTATCTCAGTGATGAAGAACTGATCAAATTACCAGAAAGTTTTTCAAAGCAACTAGGACCTAAACCAAAAAAATAGAGATGGAAATAATAACGAAAAGTGGAATAGGTTTATCAAAAGATGTGGATTTCGAAAGCCTATTGCCTTCGGATAAGTCACTTTCGCAAAGAGCGCTACTTATTGCCTCCCTTCAAGATAATCCTGTTACGGTAAAAAATCTTAATTGTAGCAATTCTATCCTACCATTGATCGATGCACTTATCAAATTAGGAGTTTCCATCACATTGAATGGAAAAGAAGCTGTAGTAGGTAAATTAGAAAAACCAGCCGAACAGCCAAAAGAAGAGCCATATATGAATTTAGGTTCCTCTAGTGCAGCAGCACGTTTTCTAGTCGGAACATTAGTCGGCTTAGAGATTGGGGCTGTCATAGATGGAGATGATACATTAAGAGCAAGACCAATGGACTGGTTAGTGAAGCCACTGACTCAAATGGG
>CAZDTI010000720.1:0-3351 GCA_964508085.1 uncultured Saprospiraceae bacterium
ACGACAGTCTCCGTAGCATGAACAAGCGTCGGAATGATGCACAGCAATTGATTCAGTCGCTAAAAGATCGATTCAATGAATTTAAACTGGATCTTGCTTCGATAGGAGAGCGACTCCGAATTGAATTCAATATCACGGTTGAAGATGTTATGTCTCAAGAGTTACAGACCGATTTGCCAGTGGAGGAGTTGCAAGAAAAGGTAGATAAGATAAAAGGTCGTTTGGACAATTACGGAGAGATCAATCCAATGGCGGTTGAAGCTTATGACGAGATGAACGAAAGGTATGAAGGCATCAACACACAACGCCAAGATATCTTGACTGCGAAAGCATCTCTACTGGATACCATTAAAGAAATCGAAATTACTGCTACTACGCAGTTTATGGAAAGTTTCAACAAAGCACGTGGTTACTTCATTGAAGCCTTCCGAACGCTCTTTACGGAAGACGATGATTGTGACCTCAAACTAGACGATCCGGAGAATCCATTGGAGTCTACAATTACCATTACGGCGAAGCCTAAAGGAAAACGCCCCGTGAGTATCTCTCAACTTTCAGGAGGGGAGAAGACGCTGACGGCGACAGCTTTGCTCTTTGCGCTATATCTTTTGAAACCAGCTCCGTTCTGTATTTTTGATGAGGTGGATGCACCTTTAGATGATGCGAATATTGCGAAGTTCAATAAGATTATCAGACGATTCTCTAAAGACTCCCAGTTTATTATTGTTACGCACAACAAGCAGACGATGGCGGCGGTGGATGTGATTTATGGGGTGTATATGCCGGAGCAGGGGGTTTCTTCTGTTAGTGCGGTGGATTTTAGGGAGTTGGATCATCAGGCTACTTTGGAGTTGGCGTAGGGGGATGTAGATGAGATAGATTGAACTTTCCACTAACGCAGAGGAAGCACTACCATCTTGTACACTCTTTACTGTCAATTACGATTAGAAGTGGAGAGGCTAATGGGTTGTGGTTTTGCTTTTGTGATTTTTCAATTCCAGATTCAACTTCGCCAGTGCTATCTCAATCTCAATGACTGCTTTCCTTCCCAGATTTTTAAAAAGCAATAATTCTTTTCTTGACACTGTCGTCAATGCCTGAATGTTTTTAATATTACCGGCCTTTAAAGCATTAATGGTTCGTGTGGAAAGGTGCAGTACACTTAATTCCCGGTTTTGAAAATGTTTGTAAAATGCGAGATAATTATTAATACAAACTTCCAGGTCACTCAATTTTTCATTGATACTTGTCAGATTCTCTTCAGAGAGAAAAGACAATTTTTTTTGAAGGAGTGATGGAATCAGGTGAAAGCGCCTTCTTTTAATCTGTCTTATCGAATAGCTGGAAATCGCCAGATCTCTTGCAATCGTATCAATTGGGACACCTTTGATTAGGAGATAGAAAATATCTGCTTCTTGTTGGGAAAAGCCAAGGCTTAAGAACGTTTTTTTGTCTTCGAATATAGTTAGAAGTAGATTTGAAATATCCTTTTTCATTCTTTTCGGTTTTAATTAAAAAATCAAATGATAAGTGATAAGTCAATAGATGAGTCTCGGATTCTTAGTTAACTACAACAAATATAGATGCCTTGAATCTTATAGAAAAGGACAAAAAGTGAAGATTGTGATTTCTTTTTTATGGATAAATAAAGGAGGTAGATCAAACAGTCAAAACCATTTTTATATCTAAAGTTTTGAGCAGCAATTAGTCATATATACTACTTCTAATCAGAAGGAGGTAGTTAATATAATAGCAACTGATTTTATGTGTTGGGATTTGTGAATAATATTGTTAGCATGAGTTTAGATTTATTAAGACTTCCTTCCTTTTTCTAGAGCTTCGATTTTTTCTTTGAGCCATTCGTCTTTTGATATCATCCCCTCACTACTTTCGAATTCTGCTCTAATTTTTTTTATGGATTTTTGCTCTCCAGGTATTACACGAGATAGCTTACGAATAAACTTCACTAGAGCTAAGTAATTTTGTTTTCTTTGAGTCGGAATTTTATCTTGACGACCAAGGTATGTTCTAAAACTTTCCAAAAGTGAATCTAAAGCGTCAATCTCATCAATTTCGTAATAAGTTCTTATTAAAATTGTCTTTGAACTTAAATTGTAGGTTATGTCATCATATTCAACAGTTTGAAGAAGAGAGATAACATCATCATATCTTTTTTGATAAAAATATAACCTTGCAAGATTAAAACTTACGGCATTTTCCCTGTTGGCATCTGGAAGCCTGTGTTGATATTCATGAATGAATTTTTCTGTCCATTCATACTTTCCAAGTCTTAAAGCAATAACAACAATATTTTTAAAATGCAATGGAGCTAATACACCGTCAACATAAATCAATTCCTTACTAAGAATTGCTTCGTAAAGGTCGAAGTACTCTTTATAATAGGTAAGTCGGCCTTTATTAATATTTCGAATGCATATATTTAACGCCGATTTATAGAGCTCTTGCGCCTCTAGTTTAGGGAAAATATCACTATGCATTCTCAGCATTTTTTTAAACTCGAAGTAATGGGTTTCATTATCCACTTCCTCTAGAGTTAAGTACTGCTGGTAATATACCGCAATAGGGGGAACTTCCTCATATTTATATTTCTTTATATGCTCAATTATTTCATCAATGAAAAGTAATTCATAATTATGAGAATTTACAGACTTTTGAGTAAGAATTGCACAGTGATATTTCAATTTTTCCGCTAAGTAGAATCGGTCAAGGTTATTCGCAATTACTTCAAGGTTCTTTTTGTCAAAGCGCTTAAATTCTAGCTCTTTAACTTGATAAAGGTTTTTTTCTATTTGGTATTTATAATAATAGTAATTAGACGGCTTAAGAAGCTGTAAATCAGCTAACTTTCTTGCGGTTTTGGAAGTACTCTCAAATAGCTTTTTCATCTTTTTCCGTCCGATTGCTTCGATAAGATAAGTAGCTTGATGCAAAGGATTTTCTTCAAAAAGTTGCTGAGCAAGAAAACCTTCTATTAACTTCAAAAGATCAGACCGTAGTTTTCTGAATCTGACATCTTCGTATTTTTTATCTGGGTAAATTTTAGACCATAAAACCTCATTTTCAATTGGTTTTACATTTTTTCCACTCTTAACTTTATTATGATATTTAGTTATTTCTTCAAATAAAATAATTAGTCCTTTATTCTTATTAAAATAAGGGGAATGAATATACTTCCTCAATCGATTCTGTTCGTATTTGTCAAAGTAGGAGAGTGCAGAGAATAGTTTACTGTTTTCCATAGGATTAGCTGAAGACTTAGGTATTGGTTTGGGATTAAAATAAGTATAGCGTTAACAAACTCTTTATTGTTTAAACCGTACAATTGGTTAA
>CAZDTI010000721.1:0-3338 GCA_964508085.1 uncultured Saprospiraceae bacterium
CGGTCAAACTACCAGGCATCAACAGATCCAAGCCAGTTTGACTGGGTTCCAAAAAATTATTTACGATTTGTACAGTCCCTTGATAGTCTGCTCCTGATGCATCTTTTATTGAATTAGCAGCTATATTGAGCTGGACACCCTCCGGTAAGTCAATAGTTCCTCCTTCATTGGCCTCAAAAGAGTTAGATTCTACTAGAGGCAACAAACTGATAGGAATGAATTCTGTATTGCCTGCCTTGGGAATAAATGTACGAGAGCCCTGAAAGTAGCCTACCGACTCCGTGTACAAATAAGTCTTTTCTTCTTTTAGGTCAAGGTTTCTAAAGTAGAATATCCCGTTGTTATCAGTTTTTGTTTGGTAGGCCGTTTCATTCGTTTTGAGGTTAACAGAAGTATTGGCTAAAATTTCTCCATCCATGTTGGTCACCAAACCACCGACAACTCCAATTTTAAGGGAGGATAATGTTTCCTCCTCCACTATAAAAACATCTTCGTCTTTCCGGCAAGCGGTTAAAACAAGTAGAATAGTTAAAAACAGAATGGTATATATGTATGTAAAGTTCTTCATTGCAACATTGTGATTTGGCGTCGCTGCCATATATCCCCGGTGCAAGGGATGGCAGCGACTCCTCTTAATCAAATTTAGTTTCCTTTCTCCCTCAAAACCATCGCTTTTGGGAAAGCATTTTGAGTTTGATATTGGCTAGACCCTGGTAGTTGGATATGTGCTGCCTGTATCGTAGTTTTTTCTGTAATCAGCTGTTAATTGATTGTTTTTCACACATTAACCATGTTCATAATACATAATCGGCAAAAATGGACGAATGAGTCGTTATTTTCTTAGTAAAACCCGCTAAAAAGCATTGCAAACGAATTATTTACCACCCTAAACAAAAATCACAATTCCAAACCTTGAATATTCTTTTTTTTATGAAATTTTATTTGGCAAAGCTTACTTGCACAAAATGAGGCGTTTAGGTGATTTCAGCTTAATAAATTAGACAAAACACGAATACCACAGGTAAAAAACAAATTAAATTTCTCAACATCTTCTTTCTTTATTAGGAAAATTCTTTATTAGTTTTGTCGTGCAAGCAAGTAATTCTCTCCGGAAAATTAGCTTGTCAAACATATTTGAGAAAGTAATTTTATTCACTTAGATTAAAACTACACAAGCATTATGGTTAAACACGTACGCTACTCTGAAGAAGATCTTCAGGAATTCAAAACATTAATTGACAATAAATTAGAAAAAGCAAGAGCAGAATTGAAATACTTATACGATCAGATGGTCGGCGCTGAAAATAATGGCGACACCAGCTCATCCGGTGATTATTTCGATTACAGCTCCCGACATGTAGAATTGGAAATGCTGACCAAAATGGCTAGCCGCCAACGGATGTTCATCCGCAACTTGGAGAACGCTTTATTACGGATTAAAAACAAGACCTATGGTATATGCAACATCACTGGAACTTTAATCCGCAAAGAAAGGCTACTTCTTGTTCCTCATGCCACTAAAAGCGTTGCGGGGAAAGGTCCTTCTTCTGATAGACCGCGAAAGCGTCAATCAATGGATTCTGGCCCTTCTACCAGGCGCGCTAGTTAAGAAAGAAAAAGACCAAGCCTTATTGTAATTTTGTCGGTATTTATGGCCGATTAATTTGCATAAAAAACGGTAGAAAAGCAGTATTTTCGCTGCATGTCTTAAATAATTACATTTCCCCAATAGGATCATCTCTCTTTGAAAGATGATCCTATTGTACGTTATGATATACCATAAGTATTTGAAACTTAACAAACAACAATGAAAAAATTCTTTGCCTTTATCCTATTCGTAAGTTTATGCACTTCTTCCTACGCTCAGCAACAACTAAAGGAACTTACACTTTCTGATGCCATCCTAAAACAACGTTCCAGCCTGGCTCCTGAACGGATCAACAACTTGCAATGGATGTCTACCACAGAAAACCTTTCTTCTGTTTCAGCAGACCGAAGCCAGCTAATCAAACAAAGTATTGATGGTAAAAAATCGGAAGTCATAGCAACGCTTACGGAGCTAAATGCTGCGCTAGGTCTCGCCATGAAGCGAATGCCAAACGTCAAATGGCTCAACGTCAATGAATTTTATTTCAATCATGACAAAGGCTACTACAGCTACAATATTGCCAGCCGTAAAGCAGCCATTATGCTAAAGGTTCCGGCGCTGGCCGCCAATGTCGATTTCAACCCTGCTAATAAAATGGCTGCCTTCACAGTTGATAACAACTTGTACCTCGCTTCAGAAACGGAAATGCAAAAAACCATTTTTTCAAGTGATGATTCTAATATCGTTACTGGGCAAGCCATTGCTCGCTATGAATTCGGTATTTCAAAAGGTACATTTTGGTCGCCCCAAGGAAGTCTCATCGCTTATTACCAAAAAGATGAAACAGATGTTGCCAACTATCCAATTCTCGACATCAGTACTACTCCTGGCTCGTTACGAAATGTAAAATATCCTATGGCTGGGCAAAAGAGTGAATATGGCAAAGTGGGCGTTTACAATACATTGACTAACAAAAATATTTTTCTGGATGTAAGTGGCCCTAAGGATCAGTATCTTACTAACTTATCCTGGAGCCCTGATGAACAACGTGTTTACATCGCAGTGGTCAACAGAGATCAAAATCAAATGTGGCTGAATGAATACGATGCAAATTCTGGAAATTTCATCAAAACCCTTTTTGAAGAAACACATCCTAAATATGTGGAACCAGAGAACCCAATGTGGTTTTTACCTGAAACACCTAATGAATTCTTATGGCTCAGCGAACGAGATGGTTTCATGCATGTATATCGTTACAATACCAGCGGTAAGTTATTAGATCAAGTCACTAACGGAAAGTGGGTGGTTACGGATATTTTAGGTCTTAGCCTTAGCGGCAAAAAATTAATTGTATCTGGGACGGACGAAAGTGGCTTGAATAAATTTGCTTACTCCATTAACATGAAAAATGGAAAACGAAAGCAATTATCTAAAAAAAGTGGTGTACACCGTTATCAGATCAATAGCAAAGGAGTTTTTCTTATTGATCAATACTCAAGCTTAAAATCACCTTTCGTTGTTGACATCATCAATAGCAGGGGGAAGAAAGTAAACAACTTGTTAGCGAGCACAGATCCTTTAGCAGGATACCAGGTTGGAAAAACTGAATTAGTCGAACTACAAACAAAGGACGGTACGCCACTACACGCCCGGCTCATCAAACCTAGTAATTTTGACAGTCGAAAAAAATACCCTGTTTTAGTTTATGTCTATGGCGGTCCACATGCTCAAATGGTTTCTAACAGAAGAC
>CAZDTI010000722.1:0-3332 GCA_964508085.1 uncultured Saprospiraceae bacterium
AAATAACATGATTGTCATCTGCTGAAAACCAACCGTTCTCTATTTTAAATTTCGCGATGTTCAATTCACAGTTTACCCGAATACTTCCTGCTGCATTTTCCTCCAATTCAATATCAAGAGCTTCTAGCAGTTGTTCGGCCTCCGTTTCTTTTTCACAATCCAACACCACATTTACAACTTGCTTTACATTACTCTTCTCCCAGCTTTCTATTTGCATGGCCTTATGAATCACATAGATATAAGGTTTGCTGGATTTGCCAGACACGATGTATTGATCTTTAATTTGTCGGGTGTTGATGGCACCATTTCCAGTGATGCGTACCGATTGAGGGCCTTGGATCTTGATGACTGCATTTTCGGAAATGGAAATTTCCTTAGTGATGCTTTTTTTTACCCTTTGTCCAGTCATTAATATTGGAGACAAAAAAGCAAAAAGACAAAAAAGAAGAATAGATTTAGAGCTTGATGTAAGTCCGTTCACTTTTAATATTATATTCTTTTTCATTGTTGTTGATTTTTTGAATTTCTAAAATTACTTTGTCCAGTAGATTACTTTTCGCTTTGTAGTATTTTAAAATTTCTATTGCGATTTCCTCTTCGTATGGTTTTTCTTTTAAGTAGGTTAGTTGAGATTCATAACGGCGATCCAAATAATTCGCCTGACTCAAAAGGGACTGTAAATCTGCTTTGTAGCTTACAGGAATCGTTGACGTTTTTATAGCGTTTATTTTAGCTTCCAACAACTCAGTTACATTAGCGTTTTCAAATCCGTAGTTCGCCAGTAATGCTTGTGGAATATTTATCTTCGAATTAGAAAAGTTAAATTGATAAATAGCGAAGCCAATAAGAAACACTGCGGCAATAGCGGCGATTTTTCGAACAAAAGAAATCCTAGCCCCCCTTTTCTTTCCTTCAACGCCTTTTTCAATAGCTGCCCAAATATCAGGATTGACTTCATCCAGCTCCAACTGTTGTTTGTTTCTCCTAAGAAAATTTTCAAAATCATTCATTGATTAGTTTTTTAAGTTTCGTTCTCAATAAGGTGATCGCATATCGGTATTGACTTTTAGACGTAGAAACAGATATGTCCAATAAACTTGCAATCTCTTTATGCTTATATTCTTCCAGCAAATAGAGGCATAAGATTTCGCGACAGCCATCTGGTAAAAGTTGAATGGCTTCCTGGATTTTTCCAAACGCCACCCCTTCATACCAATTCGATTCCTCTTCCTTTTCTACAATTTCATGATCCTCAATATCCTGAAAATACCTCCGTTTCTGTATCTTTTTCAAACTGTTATTTACCACCATCCGTTTCAACCAATGTTTATAATTTGTTGCCTTTTTTAATTGTCCAATCTTATCAAAAGATTGAATGAAAGATTCTTGAATAATGTCTTCTGAATCGCTTAGATTATTTGTAATCCTAAAAGAAATAGTCAGCATTTCTTTGACAAAGAAAGTATACAACCAATTCATCGCAAGCTTATCGCCTTTGGCTACTTTTTTCACTGCCGATGATAGAAGGTCTGCGTGTTTCACGAAGGTTCTTATTTGTTTTGTTCAATCTATAGATACCGAAGAATGGAAAAGGACGGAAATATTTTTTGAGTTTTTTTAGATTTTATCAAATTTGATAGCAGTTTTGATTAGGAACGCAATAAAGAAAACACCCTAAGAATGTTTTAAGGGGCTTGTAAAACAAAAAAAAACGCACAAAGCCATAGACCTTATGCGTTCTTTTCGTCAGTTCCTTTTCAAGAGCAGTACTAGCTAATTCACTACTGAACGACAAACTTAACCGTTTCCATCACTTCCCCCTGAACAGCCCTCAGCAAGTAAAGGCCTGTCTTTAATTCTGCTGATTCTATTTCAAAAAGATTGTCGCCTTTAACGGCTTCAGCACTCATTTTGTGCACTAAAAGTCCTTGCATATTCAGAATGCTGACCTGTACATCACCTGACCTTTTTGCTTGAAAAGCAAGGTTTAATTTCTTAGCTCTCACAGGATTAGGATGAACAGTCATAACAATATCTTTGCTGTAATTAACTGCTACAATCTTTGCTTGTACCTCTGCAGTCCCATCTAAGTCGACCTGAGTCAGCCTGTAATAATTTGTACCGTTTTGAGGAAAACGATCTTCGTAAGTGTATTGTTGATTTTCACTGGTTGTACCCTTGCCATTTACTTTTCCAATAGATTCAAAAACACGCCCATCCATAGATTTTTCTAAAAGGAAGTAATCATTTTGCTCCTCAGTAGCCGTTTCCCAAAATAAGTGTACAGAAGTATTTTGCAACTTACCTGTAAAGGAAACCAACTCAACAGGTAGGGCACCATTACCACCGCCACCAGCTCCACCACCTCCGCCAGAGAAACTAGACACTTTAAATTCTGCAATATGATTTCCCGCTCCATCAGTACTGTAAGCCCACTCCGTGAGAGAAGCTGTAGCCCCATTTACATATTCGTCGTATTCTGAACTAGTTGCATCACCGTGGTTTTCATCCGGGTTAGGGTCTATACCACTATCTAGTTTATAGAAAAATAAATCAGTATGACCAACAGCCGGTACCTGCTCTAAAATATCGGCTAGATCCTGACCATCATAAGGCATTCTAACGGTAACAGGAGAAGCAGGTTGTGGATTAGGAACGACAGTCCAATAACGATTCATTACATACCAACCGTTCGGATTGGTTACATAAGGCGCCGTGATTTGAGTAGCACCTGTAGCACTTCCTGCATTTGAGGAAAGTCCAACGTTTACATCAAAAGTTCCATCGCCAATAGATCCAATATCTTGATTGTCTTTGTCAATAGATAACAGCCAAATGTCATCCGCTTCATCTACAGTGCCGTTGTCATCGTAGTAGTGTGTCCAGTCTCCATCGGTACATTCTCTATTGGCTGTGATTGTTTTGGTAGCATTTGAGGTAGAAGTTGCGAAGATGTCATCTGGGATGTAGTTGGAAGAGCAGCCTGCGTTTGAAACGTTTGTTCTCAGTAAATTGCCAGGTAGGGGTCCGAAGCCATTATTCAAACTGATACCCGGATTTGGACAACCGGGTACACTTGAACAGTCACCTCCACAAGAGGAAGTACAAACATGGCAGTAGCTCATAATAGTACCTTGTGTGGCTCCTGGATCTGTAGTGCCTGCAGCGCAACCACCGCTTGGAGGTGGGGATGAAGGAGGATTGTAACAATTGTCAATAGGGCCACCTGGCCAACTGCAATCGTGCGTATGAGGGGAGCCAATATTATGACCCATCTCATGTGAAAAAACTTCCACATCCCAGTTCCAGTTGGGTAAACCTCCTGGTACGGC
>CAZDTI010000723.1:0-3332 GCA_964508085.1 uncultured Saprospiraceae bacterium
GAGTTATTATGACATTTTTGGCTGGTTACTTTCCATCCCGAAGTGCCTCAACGGTAGATCCTGTAGACATTTTTAGAAAATAACGCGTATGAATACTTTCGTAAATAATAAGATAGAAATAGCGCTGAAAGCGGAGCAAGTGGGCAAATACTTTTATAAACCTGTAAAGTTTAGAGTACTAGATGATATTTCATTCGATGTCAAGAAAGGAGAATTTCTCACCCTTGTCGGAAAGAGTGGATCTGGTAAATCGACCTTACTTTATATACTGAGTACAATGGATACGAGTTATGATGGTAAGCTAAGCATACTCGGCAATGATGTCACCGGTAGAACTAGCGATCAATCCTCAAGCTTGAGAAATCAAAATATTGGATTCGTCTTCCAGTTTCATTATCTATTACCAGAATTTACGTGCCTAAAAAATGTGATGCTCCCAGCGTTAAAATTAGGCAAATTGAGTTTTGAAGAAATAGAGTATAATGCTTACAAGAAATTAGAAATATTAGGACTCAAAGACCAAGCACTAAAACAAGCATCTAAACTTAGTGGAGGACAACAACAAAGAGTCTCCATCGCAAGAGCGCTCATCAATGAACCCGACATTATTATGGGAGACGAACCTACCGGTAACCTTGATCGGAAAAATACACAGATCGTCTTTGATGTTTTCAAGCAACTTACTGACGAATTTGGTCAGACCATCATCGCTGTTACCCATGACAATGACTTTGCTACAGCTAGTGATCGAACTATAGAGCTTGAAGATGGCAAAATCATAGATTTAGATAAGCAGTATTAATAAAGGGATCTCAAAATCAATCTATGAATTCGATAGAGGTAGACCTATTCCTTTAACTTAAAAACCATAATTATGACGCTTAAGACATGCTCACTAATTGCTTTTCTATTATTATTTTTTGATTCAAGTTTATTTGGCCAGGATGCTTTAATCGGAAATTGGTTTGCAGAAGATTTTGAAAATTCTACTATCCAAATCTATAAAGGGGAGGATACTCACTACTATGCAAAAATTATTGATTCAGATAAAAAGGAATTTATCGATCAAATCGTGCTAAGGAAAATGATTTATAATGCGGATAAAAATCAATGGAAAGGAATTGTATATAGTCCAAATCGAAAAAAGGAAATAAATGGAACGCTTAGTTTAGAATCAACAGGTGAACTAAAGTTGATAGGAGAAAAATACTTTATCCGAAAAACATTTTATTGGACTAAACAAGAATAGTTTTTTTTGTAAAAACTAAGATCAGTCGCCAACAATGTGTATATGTTCATAGCTTTCATTCAACTTCCAATTTATCTTTATCGCTGAGTATCCCTATCTTTAGGGAATGGATTTTAAATTAATTGTACATGGCGGTGCATGGAATATTCCTAAAGAACAAATAGTCGATCATTTAAACGGAGTAGAAAAGGCCATAGCTGAAGTTATTCCCCAATTACAAGAAGGGATGTCAGCGGTAGATGCCGTCGAAGCTGCGGTTAATATTCTAGAAAAAGATCCAACTTTTGATGCCGGAAGAGGCGCCTTTCTAAATGACTTGGGAGAAATAGAATTGGATGCTATGATTATGAATGGAGCTAATCTAGACTACGGTGCGGTAGCAGCAGTACAAAATATTCTTCATCCAGTAAGCCTTGCAAAAAAGGTAATGACTACAACAGAACATTGTTTGTTAGTTGGCAAAGGCGCTCAAAGTTTTGCCAAAAAGATGGGCGTCCAAGAACTAGATCCGCAAACTTTACTAACCAAGAGAGAATTAGCATTTTATCACCAGATAAAAGATGATCCAACGTTTAAAACACATCATCCCTTTCAAAATAGCCCTTCAGATACGGTAGGTGCTGTGGCCTTAGATCGACATGGAAATTTGGCAGCAGCCACCTCAACTGGCGGAACTCCTCGTAAATTGCATGGTCGAGTAGGTGATTCCCCTTTGATCGGTGCTGGGGCTTATGCAGATAATTTATTAGGAGCTGTTTCTACAACTGGTTGGGGAGAATCGATCATGAAAGTTTTATTAGCCAAAACGGTTTGCGATTTTTTTACCAATAAAAATGCGATGGATGCGGCAGAAGCAGGAATCCATGTTTTACACCAAAGAGTAAAGGGTTTAGGAGGATTAGTTGGGATCAATTCCAAAGGAGAATATGCCTTTGCTCACAATACCAATAAAATGGCCTTTGCCTTCATAAAAGAAGACGGAACTATTTTTCGAGCCATCGAATATCCAACTTTCTGACATCTTGGTCGGAAATATTATAAACACATGTCAAAAAATCCTACTTTTAAACCCTAAACTGACAACATTTCTATAAATATAGGTATGGATAACTTTTTGTACTTGAATTTATAAGCATGTTCTGAAACATTAATATAATTTCGGCCGACATTTTGGAGAACCAAATTTATTAGTACATTAAAATCACTAAGTATTAACTTAAGGGGACAATCGCGACAGAAGGTTACGATATCGGGACGGGAGGCTTGAAAATTTCCTGTTTGACTGGAAGGAGTTTAAATTTTCTAGGGTTTTGGTTACTTTTTACCAATGAAAAAGTAACATAATTAGATGTCATAAAAAATAAACACTCTTTTAAAAACATTCATAAAAATATGACGTACGACAATTTCACCATAAAATCGCAAGAAGCTATTCTAAAATCTCAGCAAGTAGCAGGAGGTTATGAACAACAAGCTGTTGACACGGTCCATTTGATCAAAGGAATTTTATTAACAGATGAAAATATTCCACAATTTTTATTGAAAAAAATGGATGTGAATATTCCAATGTTAGAACGTCGATTGGAAGACACCATCAAAACCTTTCCTAAGGTACAAGGAACAGATAAACAATACTTAACGGACGACTCTAACAAAGCCTTGTCTCGCGCTAAAAAAATGCTCAAGGAATTTGGAGATGAATATATTTCTGTGGAGTTAATTCTATTAGGAATCATTCAAGGGAAAGACAAAGGAGCGGTTATCCTAAAGGAAATGGGAGCAACAGTTAAAGGTATGAAAGCGGCGATTGAAGAACTGCGAAAAGGTCGAAAAGTAACCGATCAGCATGTGGATGGCCAATATAATGCTTTGGAAAAATTTGGTATCAACTTGAATGATCGGGCAGAATCAGGAGAACTAGATCCTATTGTCGGACGAGATGAAGAAATCCGTCGAGTCTTACATATCCTTTCCAGGAGGAAAAAGAATAATCCGATTTTGATTGGAGAACCTGGTGTTGGTAAAACCGCCATTGTCGAAGGTCTTGCTTGGCGTATTGTGAATCAAGATGTTCCTGAAAACT
>CAZDTI010000724.1:0-3320 GCA_964508085.1 uncultured Saprospiraceae bacterium
AGGGGATTAAAGGGGTATGCGCAGGCAATATCCTTTGACTTTATTGTTAATAGATTTATTTAAAATGGTAGGCAAAAAAGCTAAATGAAAAATGACTTCCAAATTTACCATCTTTATTTTAATTCTTATCCCGGTTGTATTAATATTGTTACTAAATGAGTCTATTCGTCACCTTTCTCCTGATATTCAATCTGAAAGGAAAGAAAAAGGTCAAATAAATTCCTCTCAAAAATCAACAAAAGATTGCACCTGGGCCTGCCACAACGACACGAATCACTGCAAAGAAAACCACGTAAAAATACTCCAACCCTATTTCAAATACACAGATCCGCTATACTTTGGGATCATCCGCTCACTAAATTCAACAGGAGATTATGCGCTAGCGAATATTATATTCTTGGTTCTTTTGATTCCATTGTTAATTCTTTTTCTATTGGCTAAGATATTAGCGATGCAAAGAGAAATTCACCAATTAAAATCCAAGTCATGACTGAGTTAATGAAACTGGTGAATTTTATCTACACCTATTGCACTGATTTTATAATCAACCTCGCTAATCTGTTCGATCTCTCCTATTATGAAGTAAATTTTATCCTGTTCTGTTTGCTTTATCCGTTGTTAGTTGTAGGCTTAATTATTATTTATTTCATTCAAAAGAGAAGATTGAAGAGAGCTAGAGAATAAATTGGCAACACCGCTCAGAAAATAACCCTATCTTTGCAAAAAAATCCAAATTAATGGCTCTATCTAAAAGGCATCGATATAAAAACCGCAGAGAAAAATATACCCAAAGTATGAAGAACCTCCGCTTGTTCCTCATTTTCGCCACCGCGGCCCTCGCTGTCCTTATCTTCAAAAACAGAGTTTGGATCTACGATTGGATTACCATCTGGCTTATGTAATATACCTCCTGTAGTCTCTTCTAATCATATCTTTTCCTTTCCTATCTTATTTCACCCGTGATACAAGGCATATTTCCTTGTGATACTATTGTGATACTTTCTCCGTAAATTTGTGTTGCCTCTCAAACAGAGTCGACCTAAAGAGTAAGTAGCCAAAACAATTCACGAAATAGAACCAATACCATGCGAAAAGTTTTAATAGTAGAAGATGACCGCGACATTGTCGAACTCCTCAAGATTCATCTTAAGGATTTACAATGCGATTGTGACGTAGCTTATGAAGGAGATATTGGGCTACAAAAAGCCCTAGCTAATGATTATGAACTTCTAATTCTTGATGTTATGCTTCCGCGAAAAGATGGTATGGAAATTTGTCGCGAAGTACGCGCTAAAAACGCCCGAGTGCCGATTCTAATGCTTACTGCAAAATCTGAAGAAATAGATAAAGTGCTTGGTTTGGAAATGGGGGCAGATGATTACCTCACCAAACCGTTCAGTATCCGTGAATTCATTGCGAGAGTAAAAGCCATTTTCCGTAGAATGGAAATGATGAATTCGAATGCACAAAAGGCAGGAAACAGCGTGCTACAATTCGGAGATCTTGGAGTGGATATTGATAAACGAAAAGTAACGCTAAGTGAAAAACGAGTTGACCTTTCTCCTAAAGAATTTGAACTCCTCAGTCTATTGGCCTCAAATCCAGGCAAAAGTTATGACCGATCCAAAATTCTAAATCTGGTTTGGGGCTATGATTTTGAAGGATACGAACACACCGTTAATTCACATATAAATCGTCTCCGAGCAAAGATAGAACCTAACATCCAACAACCTACTTACATTTTAACAACCTGGGGCGTAGGCTATCGTTTCAACGAAGAGTTATAGAATGAAACTAGATTGAGACCCTGTAGGAGGTAACGCTATATTAACTGGGAGCCACAATTCCCGGATGTTAGACAAAAAGAGAAAAATGAAAAATAATAGATTATACTGGCGCATATCGGCTACTTTAATGGCTTTGATGATCATTGTAGGATTGGGGTATATGCTTATTACCCGAACCATCAGTCATCAATACTATGATGAAGTAAGTCAGGTGTTGCATGCTGAAATAGCAGACTATGCAGTAAAACATACCACGCCTGCGATTAAAAATGGCGTAGTAGATACAGCGGTCGTTCAGGATATAATGCATTCGATGATGGTTATCAACCCAAGCGTGGAAGTATACTTACTCGATAAAGTGGGGAATATTATGATGTAT
This sequence comes from uncultured Saprospiraceae bacterium, assembly GCA_964508085.1. Classification (GTDB taxonomy): domain Bacteria; phylum Bacteroidota; class Bacteroidia; order Chitinophagales; family Saprospiraceae; genus CALGLS01. Next base: position 2,167 of record CAZDTI010000724.1, read on the forward strand.
GTGGCACCTGATAAAACCATTAAATTGAAGAAGGTAGATTTGTTGCCAATTAAAAGATTCATAGAATCAGACGGCCCTATTTGTGTTACTGGAGATGACCCAAGACACCCAGGGCAGCAAAAAGTTTTTTCAGCAGCACCTATAATAGAAAATGAAGAATTGACGGGGTACATGTATATTATCTTGATGGGAGATGATCGAGCCGCTGTAACTGCAATGTTAGATGGAAATTATCTTTTTAAAATGGGTGCAAATATGTTTTTACTCACTCTTGTGGGAGCATTGTTAATTGGATTGCTAGCGATTTGGTTACTTACACGTAATTTGCGGGAGTTGATGGACACTGTTCGACGTTTCAAAGAAGGAGACTATAACGCAAGGGTCGCAGTATCAGGTACCGGAGAATTGGCTGATCTTTCTCATAATTTTAATGATATGGCTGATACCATCGTCGCTAATATTGATGAATTGAAATCAGTAGAGACACTTCGACGTGAATTGATCGCCAATATTTCTCACGATTTGCGTACGCCTTTAGCGATAATGAAGGGATACGTAGAAACGTTGTTACTGAAAAATGATAACATCAGTGAAGACCAAAGAAAACAGTATTTAGAGACAACATTAAGCAGTGGAGATCGCTTATCAAAACTTATCGCTCAGCTTTTTGAATATTCTAAACTAGAAGCCAAACAAATACAACCTAAGAAAGAACCTTTCTTCATAGCAGAGATAGCACAGGATGTTTATCAAAAGTATCAACTTCTTGCTAAAGAACGTGGCATAACCATGCACTTAAATGCTTCGCCAGAAATCCCAATGGTATTTGCAGACATCGGACTGGTAGAACGTGTGATTCAAAATTTAATGGATAATGCCTTAAAGTTTACCCCTAAAGGAGGTAAGGTGAATATCACCCTCAACGCTGTTGGGAAAAACGTGGAAGTGCGTATTGCTGACACAGGACCAGGTATACCCGAAGGAGAGCAATCCGCAATCTTCGAACGCTATGGCCAGGCGGAACAATCTGAAGAGGTTAAAAAGAGTGGTGCTGGTTTGGGGCTAGCTATCGCAAAGAAAATATTAGAGTTACATAACGCCACCATCAATGTGCAAAGTCGATTGAACGAAGGAACTGCCTTTAGTTTTCAATT
>CAZDTI010000725.1:0-3309 GCA_964508085.1 uncultured Saprospiraceae bacterium
TAATAGGAACAATTTGGATTCAATCTGAATGTTATTTCTTCAACTGTAAAGAAAACCCCTGGAGTTGGAAATATATTAATTATGGTTTTGTAAATCACATTGAAGAAGTTGGGATGCTCGCCACCATAATGTTGGGGAAAAAAATGTTTGACCTGCAATTAAGAATGGCTAATATGGAAAAAGAAAAACGTACTGCAGAGTTAAGTTTCCTCAAAGCGCAGATTGATCCACACTTTCTATTTAACAATCTAAATACAATTGATGCATTGATCGATAAAGATCCTCAAGCGGCAAAAGCTTATTTGCACAAATTAAGTCAACTCTATCGGTATTTGGTATCTAGTAAGGATCAGGATGTGGTTCCTTTGGAAGAAGAGCTGGAATTTGCTAAGAATTACATCTACTTGATTGAAGAGCGTTTTGGAACAGCTTATCAATTTAAGATTCAGATGGAACATACCAGTCCAAATGATCTTTGGGTACCTCCCGGAGCCTTGCAAACTTTGTTGGAAAACATTGTAAAACACAACCAAGGCAGTCCATCTAATCCTATACAAACCACCATTTCAATCGAAGAAAATCAAATCAGTGTGGTGAATACCAAACGCGAGAAAAAAGGCATGGTTGATTCAACAGGAACGGGACTCCAGAACTTGAAAGCTCGATATAAACTACTGACAGACAAGGAGGTAAGCATACATCCTGAAGAATATTTCAGAGTTGATTTACCCAATATTATTCAGGTATCGTAGAAAGAGTGGATGAGGGTTTCTGCTCAAAACAAAATTCAACGCTTGGAAAACAATTCCCTAATTACCGAAGGCAACACTTACTTCTCCTAATCCTTCTATGACTGCCTTGATTTCATCACCCGATTCGGCGGTTACCATCGGACCAAGTGCTCCTGATAGAATAACTTGCCCCGCTTGGAGTGGCTCCCCCAAATCTGCCATCATCTTTGCCAACCAAAGCACGGCATTGATCGGAGAACCTAAGCAAGCTGCTCCTACCCCTTCAGACGCCAAGTCACCATTCTTATACATCTGCATTTTGCAATTCAGCAAATCCAAATTCTCCAACCGAACCGGTTTATGTCCCACTACGTAATGACTTGCAGAAGCATTATCTGCAATGGTGTCCGTTATTTTGATGTTCCAATTTTCAATTCGACTGCCTACGATTTCAATAGAAACCAATGCATAATCAATCGCAGAAATAACATCTGTAGTTGTAATGTTAGAACTTGGTAAATCCTTGGACAGTACAAAAGCGATTTCCGCTTCTGCTTTGGGTTGCATGAGTTCTGAAAAAGGAACCGTGTCTCCGTTTAGGACTTCCATTGTGTTGAGCAGCCTTCCGAAATCGGGTTGATCTACACCCAGTTGTTTTTGAACTGCTTTTGAAGTCAGACCGATTTTAACGCCTACAATGTGCGCCCCTTCGGAAACTCGTTGTTGGATGTTTTTGTTTTGGATAGCGTAGGCGGTTTGAAGATCGGTTATGCCTATGGTGTTTCGGAGAGGTGGACAGGATTTTCCACTTTGAGCAGCTTCACGAAGTTGCAACGCTAGTTGATCTATGTTTTTTGCCATTTTTTCTTGAAATAAGCGCTTTAGCGCAACAAAGACGTCACGCTAAGCTTATGGATTATAAAATACTACTTAGCTATTCACCTTTCTATTCCTCCAAAATACCCCGCACATTCCAATTAATACTAACTTCCGCAGCAGCGCCAGCATTCGCAACCGTAAAATCACGCAAGGTTTGCCATTCACCTGTAATCGTAGAGAAAATCCAATCTCCATTCGTCCTCGCCGGCCCAGTATCACAACCAACCGTTCTGGAAGTACCACCATGAGCAAATTCAATAGAAATCCACAAGTCATTTCCGGTCAATGTCAACGGTGTTGGAAGTGTGTGTGTATTCCAGCTGCTATTGTCCACCGAAATATCTCCACTGCTATACAAAGCTGCGCCAGGGGAACTGCTGTTTCCTTCGTCATAAATAATGATTTCACAAGAACCAGGTTCATCTAAGATATAGAATTCTACCTGGGTTAACTTCAAACCTTCGTAAGGATTGGTAAGGTTAGCTGGAAAACGTACAGCCGCCTGATAAACATCTGGTTCCAAAAGTGGTGCAGAACTATTGTTACCATCATAGCGTAATACAGTGCTGTCATCATCATCTTGACATCCAATGGCTAAAAATGCAATGGTCATCGTTAGGAATAATAAATTCTTCATTTCTTATATTTTTTTAAGGATTTAGTTCGCTCGATATGAAACGTACCTAAGATAAATTCTATTGGGTAAACGCTAGTTTAGGCAGGAGCGTTGGGTGATGTTGATCCAAGCAAGCTTGATAACTGTAGCTTTAACTAAAACTTAACAATCACCTTAATGCACTATGCCATCTTTTATTTCTTTCTACCAGCTTTCACGGCCTTCACCACGTCCGGGTTCAACAAGGTACTTACATCTCCCAAATTCTTAGTATCTCCAGACGCAATTTTACGCAGTATGCGACGCATAATCTTACCCGACCTCGTCTTTGGAAGTCCTGGCACCAGTTGTATTCTATCAGGTTTGGCAATAGGTCCAATCTCTTTAGTCACCACTTTTAGTACTTCTTTACAGAACGCAGCTTCGTTCTTAACTGGCTCATTTACAATAATGTAAGCATAAATCCCCTGCCCTTTAATGTCATGAGGATAACCAACTACAGCAGATTCCACCACATTAGGATGTTCGTTAATAGCGTTTTCGACTTCAGCAGTTCCCATCCTATGTCCAGAAACGTTAATAACATCATCGACACGTCCGATAATTCGGTACATTCCTTTTTTGTCTCGACGTGCTCCATCTCCAGTGAAATACATATTTTCGAAAGCGGAGAAATAAACTTGTCGGCAACGTTCATGATCTCCGTATGTCGTACGGATCATGGAAGGCCAAGGAAATTTGACACATAGCAAGCCTTCCTTATCGTTCCCTCTAACCAATTTGCCGTTGGCATCTACCAAGCAAGGCTGAATTCCAGGCATTGGATACCCCGCGTAAGTCGGTTTTTGTGGATGAACAGCTCCCATTCCTGAAATCATAATTCCGCCTGTTTCTGTTTGCCACCAAGTATCTACGATAGGGCATTTTCCTTTTCCTATGAATTTATGATACCATTGCCAAGCTTCTTCATTAATTGGTTCCCCCACTGTTCCAAGCACTTTTAGATTACTCAAGTCATAATGGCTTGGCCAATGATCGCCCCGAGCCATCAATGCCCGAATAGCAGTTGGGGCGGTATAAAAT
>CAZDTI010000726.1:0-3286 GCA_964508085.1 uncultured Saprospiraceae bacterium
TCCCTGCGTAAATTCGAGGTTAATTATATATTAACAAAAAATAGAGGTGTTCAACTGTTGGTATTTCTCTTCATTTAGCTCACCTAATATTCAATCAAATATCCAATACCTTTCTTCTGTTCAAAATTCCCAATGGATTTATAGGGATTCCATCATCCCGTCGTAAGTGTAACAATCTTTTATATCTTCTGAAATCAGTACTTTTTTTCTATTGAGTTATCGATTTAAGCGTCGATGGAATTCTGAGTACGACAAGTATAAATAAAGACGAAAAGCTGTGTCACTTGTTATGTTTTAAGCTGTATCAACCTGATTATCAATTTACGAAAAGAGAAATATAACATTGTGCCTGTCTCCATAAATTTATGAATTGAAGTTGCGGCTTTTATTGACATTAAAATTGAGTTAGTTAATCGTCTATAGTTTTCCTCCTTTCATCGAATACGATACAATAATCCAATTCCCTTCACTACATTTGCGCTCATAAGCCAGTTATATCAAAAGAACCAAAAATTAAATAGTTATGCGTATACTTATTACATTAAACCTCCTCCTCACCTCATTATTTGCTTTTAGCCAAACAGCTACGATAAAAGGCCAGTTGCAAGATGCTGAATCTCAGGCCATTTCCTATGCCAATGTCATCCTCTATGCGAAAGCAGATAGTGCGATGTTAAAGGTAGAACCTACCGACGATGCTGGGATTTTTCAAATTCGTAATCTGGCAGCGGGTGATTACTTTTTAAAAGCCAGTTATGTGGGGTATCCGGATCTTTCCAAAGAGGACATTAAGTTGAAAGAAGGAGAAAACTTAGATTTAGGTGTAATTGCTTTTGAGCAAGCTGCAGTTGAGTTGGAAGGAGCCACAGTTACGGCTACCAGAGCTTTGGTGGAAGTAAAACCAGATAGAACGGTTTTCAATGTTCAGGGAACGATTAATTCCGTTGGCGAAAATGCATTGGCTTTGCTTAGAAAAGCTCCAGGGGTGACCGTAGATAATAATGACAATGTTTCAGTCTTAGGAAGAAGCGGCGTTCAGATATATGTTGATGGTAAACGATTGCCAATTGGAGGCTCCGAACTGAGTGCTTACCTATCTACTCTTACTGCTGAACAAATCGACCGTATTGACATTATCACTAATCCTGGTGCAAAATATGAAGCAGAAGGTAATGCCGGAATCATTGACATTAGATTGAAAAAAGACAAAAGCCTTGGAACAAACGGAACAGTCAGTGGCACATTTAGCCAAGGGGAGTATGCGACTTACAATGGTTCCTTCATGGCGAATTATAGAAATAAAAAAATGAACATTTTTGGGACAATCGGAGCAGCAGATGGTACTTCCTATACAAATCTAAATTTTGAAACAGAGCAGAATGATCTTTTCCTAAGTGAAACCAACAGAATTGTAAATGAAAATCCAAATCTCAATTATAGATTAGGAACAGACTTCTTCATTTCCCCAAAAAGCACCATCGGTTTCTTAGCCAGTGGCAACACCTCCAACGGATCGAACCGTAATGAAAACGTCATCATTATATCTCAAATGGAAAGTCTGACTCCAATAGACAGTGTCCTAATAGCAAATAGTAATGCCTCAACTGACAATACCAATCAAACTTATAATGTCAATTATCGCTACGATAGTCGAAAAGGCAGAACACTGAATATCGATTTGGATTATGGAAACTTTCTCGCGACCTCAGATCGCAAGCAGCCTAATGAGTATTATACTGACGTTGATAAAAGTATATTCCTATCTAAAAACCAACAAGATTACGAAACCAAAAGTGATATAGATATTTATACGGCAAAATTAGATTATGAAGAAGAATTGTTTGGGGGGAAATTTGGTATCGGTGGTAAATTCAGTAGGGTCGTTTCCGACAACGATTTCTTTGTCTTTGATGTGACGGGAGAAGAAAGAATTCAAAATAATAATACCTCTAATTTATTTACTTACGATGAATCCGTTTATGCAGGATATCTAAGCTTTGTACGTCCGATAAACAAACAATGGAACATGTCCCTTGGACTCCGAACAGAACAAACCAACGCCGATGGTGATTTAACAACTTTCAACAATACCCAAAATGATACTACTATCAATTTGAATTACTTACAATGGTTTCCTTCTGCTGGTTTGACTTATCAAGCGGCTCCAATGCATGCCTTCTCTTTCAATTATGGTCGAAGAATAAATCGTCCGGATTACAATGTACTGAATCCTTTTGAAGTAAGGTTGAGTGAATTATCATTTGAGAAAGGGAACCCCGGTTTGAGTCCTGAAATCGTTAATAATTTTGAATTAGGTTATACCTACGCTTACCGTTACAATGTTAAGTTGGCTTATAGCAGAACTGATGATCAAATTACTCGCCTCCTTGCTGCTGATGACATAGATCCACGAGCGGGTTTTATAACCTGGGCAAATTTAGCTACACAAACCATCTACAGTTTGAACCTGAGCCTCCCCATGCAATTCACGAAAATATGGTCAGGATACTTTAACATAAGTGGTGGCTACCAAGACAATCAAGCAGAATACGAAAATGGGGATGTTGTGGATGTTCAAGCTTGGACTTATAATATTTATCAACAACAAACCTTCAAGTTACCAAAAGGATTCACTGGAGAGATCTCCGGTTATTTCTCAGGTCCAGGGGTTTGGGGCGGTGTATTCAAATATGACGAAAACTGGGCATTGGGCGTAGGATTGCAAAGGAAATTCCTCAACGATAAATTGAACGTAAAAGTAAGCATGAACGACATCTTCTATAAATCAGGTTGGTCCGGAGTTTCTGAATTCGGAGGATCAAGATCTGCAGGAAATGGAAATTGGGATAGCCGCAGATTCACGGTTAGTGCAAGCTACAGCTTCGGAAACCAAAACGTGAAAAGTAGAAAGCGGAAAGTGGGAATGGAGAAAGAAGCCGGAAGAGTAGGAGGCTAGTTTTTTGGCAATCGACAACAACCAATTCTGACCTTGTCAAAGGAAGACTACATTTTCCAAAAATCAAGTAATATCTAAGGATATGACCTATCTCCCGAATGATCGAAGATCACAAGGAGGTAGGTCATGTCAAAGGAAAATATATTGTTATAAATTCGTCCCATTCACATTCGATCACACATCCTCACGAACCACCCTGCAAGACTCTGGAGGAGTCGAACCCCCATTTACCCAGAGTAGCAACTCTGGGTACCCCAGGCCCCACAAACCACCGCGCAAGACTCTGGAGGAGTCGAACCCCCATTTACCCAGAGTAGCAACTCTGGGTAC
>CAZDTI010000727.1:0-3270 GCA_964508085.1 uncultured Saprospiraceae bacterium
CCTATCCTATAGAACAAGACACAGGATCTACCTTTACCAACCTTTCCATCCAAGCCTTAGGGTCTGTTTCTTATGGCTTATCTACTACAGACCAGAACGCGCTGGAGGCTGATAGCATAAAAATATTTAACGCACAATCCCAACTCCTAATAGCATGGGAAAAAGCCTATGGAAGTATTCCTCCATCATCCTCTACACAACAGCCTGTCGATAAAGTAATAACAGTCATTGCTACTACCTGGGCTTCTCCTCCTACTACATTCGAGGACATGTTGAACACAACAAATCTTGCCGAATTATTAAATGAAGTACCTCCAAGTGGACGACCTGTAATGCCTATTTTGGATATTTATATGAACGCCATTAATACCAGTACTTCCCTTCAGATGGCCTCCCCTTCTCAATCAGGATATTTGAATGCAGCGTTAAAAGCCTTACAGGAACCAAGTCTTGCCAATGGAGGATTAGAAACCAATATTGGTAAGGTGTTACCCGCCTATGAAGTTACAACACCTTTAGCTACTATTCTGGAAGGACTAAATAATTCTTCTAATCGTTTTAGGGTGCCGATGAAAATCACAAAATCCAGTAAAAATAAAATATTTGTTGAAACAGCTAGCGAAGAGGGCTTCAAAATAGATGTGGATTCTTTCTTTGCGATGCCAGATCTTTCAGAGCAAAACATTCTTAAAAGTATACTTGAAAATAGTTCAAGTCCAATAGAAATGGAACTGGAATTCTCAGGGCTAACAATGGTCTATTTCGAACCAGTCACTTTTAATCAATCGTTAAAGAAGTATTGGTTTTGGAAAGAACCATTGATTCAATCTGTTCAAGATATAGGCAAGGACATCACCGGTTTTAAGTTTTCCCCCATTCCATTAATCGATTTTAGTACAAATGGACCCTATGGTTTTTTAACTGCCGTGGCGATTTCTAATTATCCGAATATTTACTTAAAGCTACCAGAACATGATTATAAAAATGTTGCTGAATCTGTTCGAGGTTTTTCGGGAGAGTTAAGACTAATGGGGAATACGATGAAAAGTCAAGCATCTCCAACTCCATTTAAATGCAAGACTTCAGTAATGAGAAAGGATCGGCCTGTAGAGCTCGTATTAAGTCCTGACGCTGAACACAGTCCGAATGTTCATTCAAGAGCTTACGTCCATGGCGTTCTAGTTGATTATCCGGTGGCCACCGAGTAATAACTTTCGAAACAGGTATTTCTACCTGGTTTGAAAAACGGGTAAAAATACCGTTCCCTGTAAACGAATTACGTTTTATCTTTATATCAAGAAACCAAATGACTATACGAGCTAAGTACAGAATGAAATTTACCCCTTTATCCTGTGCTTAGCTATTTTTGTTAGCCTTTCCTTTTTGAAATAAATCTCTTGCAATACTGATCTACTTTCTACAAGCATATAGTTGACAATATGGGTATCCCTGTTCCATTCAGCGTCGAGTGATTCAAGCGGAGTGAAAGGCTCATACTTCCTTTGCTAAAGATCTAACACGCAAAGTCAAAGCGAACCAATTGTTCAAGGATACTTGGCATTGTTTATTCTTCCTTTTGCCAATTCCCTTTGCTGCTCCTTTTATTTCTGTTAATCTGATATTTTTCTGTGTCAATAAATAATCATTGATTTTCTCTTTACTGGCAACGAGTTTAAAAATATCCGTTGTTTCTTTTTTACCGTTGAGTTCAAAAAGGTAAGGCTTGCCTGAGGGGTTATATTCTAAGATTATCGCTGTTCTTTTTCCAGGAATTTCTTCATTATACATATTATAAATTCCGTATTTTCCGGTAAAATAAAACAAAGCACAATTCCATTGGGCATTACCATGATTTCTGGCTTCTATTCTAAAAGGAACCTTTTTTTCTAATCCATTTTCTATTAGTATTTCAATCCTCACTTCTGGTTCCTTAACCTCTCTGATTACATTTCTGCCATCATCTAATTCTACCAACACAAGTTCTACCTCTTTTTCGAAAAGCGATTGTTTGTCTCCCAGAGTCAAGGTTTTTTCCCAACGACAGATATGCTCTAACTTTTCAAAAACCATTTGAATGGTAAAAACATCAACAGCTGGAAATTTCCCAATAATTAATTCGTCCTCCTTTCGTATTAACATTATTCCTTCATAATCTACTTTTAATTGGTATAGCGCAAAAGAAGCATCTTCTAATAATTCAAAATATACCGGCTTATAATTCATCAACGCCTCCTGTAACATTACTTTTCCTTTTTCATCCATCTTCAAGTCAATCATAATGGGTGGAACAGGAATACTTCGTAATTTAGCTTTATACCTTAGGTTCGCATCTAAATGGCAATCGGGTTTAATTATAGTGGTATTCAGGTTTACCGAAAGGGATTCCGCATAGCCAATCGCATGCTCATTATGATAGAGTTCGAACAAAGCTTTATCATCCGAAGATACGGGCAGACCTTGAATAGCTCCAGCTTCCACTTCCCATTTACCATCTTGGAAATAAACCAAAAACGAAGGACTATGTCCCCCACTCTTCCTTAGAAAATGGTCATAGACATTAAAAAACCCAGAGGGTTCAAATTGTGGAGTTTGTTTGTTAGAAATCTTTCGCATCAGTATTCTCGTCTGGGCAAATAAATCAGCATAACTTATATTCCCAGCGGTTTCTGCTAATACTTGTAAAAGATGTGTTGTAAAACTTCCCTGGCTACTAGACAACTCATAAGCCTTCTCCCTTTTTTCACAGGCCGCCAATAATATATGCTTACTAGCTGGCAGATGAATCTCTTCTTTAAAATAACCATTTAAATAGGTGTTGAGTGGTCTTACCTCTTGGCGATCTTCCCATTGCCGTGCATTTCCAATGGTCATGTCCAGCATGCTCCTGGTTCCTGATCCAGAGTGACAGCAATCTAAAATAACAATAACCTCTACGCCTTTCCCCGCAATTCTCTCAATTAAGACTGCAAGCTCTTTATCGGCCAAATCTTGTTTCCCCGGCAAACGACTATCATAGCAAATCAAATTCTCATCCCTCCCATCTGGGTAATAAGGTTTGAATTCCGGAGCAGACAAACCACGTGCTCCATGACCACTAAAATGAATTAGAACAAAGTCTCCTTTCGTTGCTTTTAAAAGGTGTTCTTTTCCAAAATGAGCAATGACATTATCATAAGTCGCGTCTTCATTCAATAATGTTTTAAATCGTGCTATTTCTTCTGGGTACTTTTTTTTCAGGAAATCCCTAAGGTTATTGACATCATTTTCACA
>CAZDTI010000728.1:0-3268 GCA_964508085.1 uncultured Saprospiraceae bacterium
ATTTTTTGTACAAAAAATAATAAACATGAGTTTCTTCAAAAGATTATTTGGAAAAAAGAAGGTAGAAAAGAAATCGACCGCTAAACCAAAAGCGGAGGAGCAAGTAGGAAAGAGTGTAGAAAAAGAAAAAGCTACACCATCAGCTCCAATCGATCCTGCAAAGCTTAATCCTCCAAGGTCCATAGAAGCCCAAGATCAAGAAATGCAAGAGGGCATCAAAGAGATGTTTGAGCAATCGAAATCCTATAAAGCCTTGCAGTGGATGGCTAAAAACAATGAAATAAAGGATGAAGATTTGGTTAAAGATAGCATCAATAAACTTTTCCCTAGGCTAAAAAGAGGGCGAATAGAAAATGCGAAGGCTGCGGTAATGATGATACCTAATAAAGAAGGCGAGGATAAAGAGGTAAATATACCAGAGGAACTTATGCTCGCCGGATATGATACTGGTCCAGACTTCTATACTAGCTTTGCGATTGACCATGATCAACTATTTACAATGATAAACAATAGACAGTTGGCGCTTAGTGGAATGACTAAAGAAGAATTACTCCAGCGCGCCTGCCTAAACTTCCAACAACAAATGGGGCCATTGTCGAAGGTAACACAAACCATTTTCCCAAATGTATATCAACTCCAAACAGATGGGAATAGCGAGGCAAGTGCTTATTTATTCCCGGATATTTGGAATACGATTAAAAGTCAATTAAAACTTTCAAACTTATATTTGGTAATGCCTGCTCAAAATACTGTGCTTTTTTGGGAGAGTATCTCGGAGGAAACGCTATTGGATTTAAAGCAAAAAGTGAGCGCAGAAATCGCGACTTACCCCAAAGGAAGTATTGTGTCTAATTATCTTTATGAATTAAAAGGGAATGCCTTTGTCTCGCTCCATCAGGTTTTTGAAATTGAATGAAAGATCCAAGAAATCGATTCTTCAGAATGAAGAAGTAGTACAAAAGAAATATACTTTCCCTCAAAATAAATTCCCCATTCCCGAAATACAACTTACCTTCGCCCAGAATCGTTATACCCACGACAATGACTAAATTATACATAAACATCATGAAACACCTACTCTTCATTACTTGCTTATTCTGTACAATTTTTACGGCCTCCTCTTGCAATGGTACCAAAAGAGCAAAATCCAATTCAGGAAAAGTAACCAAGACAAACGCCAAAAAAGGAGGGGTGCAATTCGTTGATTCCAAAACCCTTACTGCGGTGTTAGAACAGGCAGAAAGAGAAAATAAATTGGTCTTTGTTGATTTTTATACCACTTGGTGTACGCCTTGTAAATTGATGGATGAAGATGTTTTTCCAGATAAAACCATAGGGGCTTTTTTCAAGAAGAACTTTCTCAGCTATAAAGTAGATGCGGAAAAAGGGAACGGAGTAAATCTGGCGGTAGTCTATAATGTAGGTGTTTATCCTACGCTACTTTTCCTTAACGAAAAAGGACGTGTCCTAGAATCTAAGCAGGGGGCGGCTTACCATACCGAGCTGATGGAAATGGCTAACCGTGCATTGAACAGTCAAGGAATGTAATTTAAATCAATCCCAAAACTAATATTGTAACTAAAAAAGCAAAAAGAACCAGAGCAGCCCATGGCCAAACTCTTCCGTCTTCTATTGCTATACAGACATTTTCGCAGAAAGCATTGCAGGCTTCATCTAGACATACCTCTACACAAATGGTAAGGCAATCTGCCCAGCAAGGTCTTTTGCTCAACATCCTTTTTTTTGCTTTCTTATAAAATCGCTTCATTCTTCGTTGCAGAATTCTTAGTCGTCGGGCTAAAGATCGCTTCTTTCGTTTAGCTCTCCGTTTTTTTCGCTTTTTCCGTTTGGCTGCGATAAAGCGAAAGAGACCAATGCCTCCTAAGAAACCTGTAAAGCCAGCCATCCATTTGTACACTTCTGTCCCATTGTCTTCACTAACCGATTCAACAGCTACGGGAAGAACGAAAAGTATGGCGGACACCAAATAGTAATTGGCATAGCGGGCGTTGGAAATTGTCAATGCTGCTTGTTGTGCTGCTCGCCGTGTAAAATTATTCCAAGAAATTAACAAAGACTCTTTTACAGATTGAGGCGTTTTTCGCTCTTTTTGTAGTTTTAATGTTACATTGGAGAATAAACGAACACTGTATTCTTCAATGATTTCCACTGGTAAGGGAAGCTCTTGTAAATATTGACTGATGGATTCTTGCTTTGCTAAAATAATTCGGGCAGTCTCTGAAAGTATATTGTTTTTGTTGTGTTCCAAGTCTATACTTAGATCACTTTCTGTTATACTAGGAGACGAAAGGAGCGGATTGAATTGGTTTTGAAAAATATCTTCTTCATAATCTTCAAAAGCGTCTAGCATATACACCAATTCTCCAAATTGATATCCCAAGTGATACATGGCTTCTGCTAATGCTCCTTGGCCTATAACCTTTGCTCCTTGCTGGAAAACCAAGGCCGTTATCCTCGCACTTGGAGCGGCATAATGCTTTAAAGCCTCGGTCAAAGAAGTAAAAGGTTTGTTTGGTGCTTTTTCCAGTTTTTCCTGTTCGTTTATTTGTTCCCATAAGAGAGCAGTTTCTAGGCCCCAGTTTTCAAGTTGTTGTTGTGCTTTATGGAAAGGTGTAGAAAAGAAATGCCGGATCATTTTCCATTTTAGACCAGAAATATCTTTGATGTTATCGTCTGTCTTAAGTTCTGATAACAATACATTTGTAGCGGCTGCATACTGTAAGGATAGGGGAGTGGCTTGCTCTTGCTCCGGCATGGTGAAACACCTGTTGATCGCTTGATATCCCGGCTGCCAGGTCGAAAGGTTTTCCTTTGATAATTGAGAGAGCATTTCTGCAAAGAAGACGGCATCAAAATTTAGCACAGCTCTCGCCCGTTGTCCATATTCCAGCCCGAGAGCCTTACAAGTACCACAGTAATGCATTCGATGACGACGATAATTAGCATCGGTTTTACAAGACTCTTTTTTTTCAGGGCGCATTAATCCAAACATGGTATTTTGTTTTTGTTACTTTGATTTTTCTTACAAGAGTATTGCACTTTTTATGCAACTTCCTCACACAGAGGCCACAAAGCGAGATGTTAAAAGGTGCATTAGCTCTGTGTGTGCTCTTTGGCCTCTTTGTGATTTAAAAAAGAGATAGAGGAAAACTAAAAGGCGGAACGCCAACAGACTACTCGTCCTTTTTTCCTGCAAAATACCCCAACAATAACTTCGCAATTCGCTTCCCTACGACCTCTACTAACT
>CAZDTI010000729.1:0-3258 GCA_964508085.1 uncultured Saprospiraceae bacterium
TTGGTTACTAAATTAATAAAAACTAGTAACCTGACACAGTTCAGTGATCAGCGCCACTTCAGCTGATAAAAATGAAAAAATTACTACTAATAATAATTCTAAAAATTTGTACAATTAATCTAATTCTTGCTAATGAAGAATTAGCAGAACTAAGATTTTATTTTTTCCCTGCATTTATTTCACAATCAGAATTTGTATTCAAATCTGAAAAACTAGAATTAATAATTGACAAACCTTTTTTTAAATGGCAAGAGTTAGATTTTGACAGAATTGAAGATGATACCTCTAATTATCTTCCGTCAAAAACAAACCAATTCCAATCATTGAACCATAAAATTAGCTCGATAAATTTTGCCGATTATAAAAGGAAACCCCATAGATATTATGATGGAATATCAATTGAAATAACTAAAATATTCAAAAATGGAAAAGAAGAAAAATTGGAATTTGATTGCCCATCAAGAGATGAATATAAAGTAGAATATGAAATACTCGATGAATTCTTTGACTTGTTAGACAATATTGAGTTTAAAGGAAATCAAAGAAATTATGTTGAACGATTAAAAAGTGATTACTTTGATTATGGCTTACTAATAAAACAAGTAAACAGCAATCCATTAGAATTTAGAATTTATGGAGGTTTAAACTCAAATAATAAAACAGAATTGAAACAGTTTTTCAAGAGTTTACCTTCAAATGAATCAATAATATTTGATATGCGAAATTGTGGTTTTATGGGAACTATGTTTCACAAATACTTCAGGAGATTAAATAGAAATAAGGAAATTTATTATTTACTAGAAAGTAAAGAAGCATATCCAACGAAAGAAATCAAAAACTGTAAAGCAATAATTTCGAGAGAAGAAATAAAATAAAAAAAGCCTGCATGGAATAAGAGCTCTCTGGTGCGACGAGAAAGTCGCTTTTAATACTGTTAAGCCGAATAATAACAATATTATTACGTAAGTTATTCAATTTGGATTTAACCCTATGTACTACCATAGGTTTTTTACTTTGGGGTGCGTCACTAGCAATGGTGAGGTGCTAAGCCCAAAGGACAATCGAACCCTTAAAAAGAGTACTCGTCAGAGTGATCTCAAAGCTGCAAGTCCGCTGCGGTGAGGGAGGTGGAACGGACGGTATGTAACAGCTGGTTCCAATATAATATATTTAGCGCTTTTTTAAAGTGAGACTTTGATTACTTCGCTATAGAAGAAATATATAATAATTTAGCTGTGGTAAATATCATTTCTAAACCAATAAAAAGACAAATATGAATAACTTGCATTCAATAAAAAAAATGTTAACTCTAAGTTTAATTTCTTTTTGCTTACAAACTAATGCTCAAATAAAAACGATTTCTTCAACAATAAGCGTTCAACAAGCCATTCAGTTAAATGGAGAGAAAAATGTAGAAACTTTAAAAGTATATAAGCATGAAAATGAAGATAATTCTGGTATTCTTAAAGAAGAAGACTTGATATTAGAAGCAATCTTTGATGATAACGGAAACATAGTGGAAGGCCAGTGTTTCAAATTGATGAACAATGGAATGCTGAGCAGTAGCGAAAAGATAACATATTGTGAAGGTAAACTCGAGAAAAAAGAAAGACGTCAAATTGGGAAAAAAGATCGAATGGAACAAATGAAAATAGAATACTTTGAAAACAACAAGCTTATAAAAGTAGAAACCTATGATTTGAAGAACAAATTGATAGATGTAGTTAAATATGAATACTTAGGCAAAGAAGAGAAAAAGATATTCATGTTAAAAAATGGAGAAAAAGGATACACTCAGAAAAAAATATATGACGACAGACAAAACCAAATTATGTTTGGAGAAGAGATCGGGGGCAAAGATAGAGGTTATTCGAAATGGATAGAATATAATTATAATGAGGATGGAACTATTCAAGAACAGAGGTCAGTTGATAAAGACGGAAATATTCTTAATAAACAGGTAGTTAAATATGATGAGAAGAAAAACCTCATAGAGAGTAAGGTTTACTATAAATCCGACGGAGATACAGAACTAAGAATAGATAAATCTGCAACGTTCAGTTACAACTCGTACGGAGATCTTACCTCATGGACTTCTGAGACGAGCCGCACTATTTTTATTATAAATTTTCACTATGACTATGATGAACATGGAAACTGGATAAGAAGAACAATGGATAGTAGTTTAACTAAAGGATTTGCATTAACGAGGATAATTAAATATAAAAAATAAATCCTACGCACAATATTAAAGGCTGAAAGTTGTATCGGAGATCGACTTTCGGATCTTTGTGTGTGCCATGCACGTACGTTACTTTTAGGGTTAGAATCCCGAACAGGTCTATGGAGACAAGGCACTGTTAGCGAAGGGCAAGGGTGTCCACCGCGAGGTGGAACCCGCCTGCTGTGCGAACGGGCAGGTCTGAAGGAAGCTCGTAGCAAAGATGGGTTGTGACCCTTCGACAAAGCTCAGGGCAGGCTAAACAGAAATCGGATAGCAAGGCCGCTACTGTGGGTAATCAGGCACTGAACTGAAACACCCAAAAGTCTCACGTAAAACAACAGAGGTAAATCCGGCACAATTCATTGGAAAGGAACGTGATTACCATAGGAGATCTCTATGTTGAGAAGGATAGAGAAGTCAGCAGAAGCCATAGTACTGATTAAATACATTTTTTTAGCGTTCCCAAGCCCCACCACGTATTTCCCGCTATGGAGTTTAGTTTAAACCAGTAATTTCAAATAAAAAGAAGAAGGTATTGTTTGTATGTATTTCTAATGTTGGGCTGGGAGGAAGTTGCGACGTAGGAGCTTTGTTCAACTAGATATAAGTTTTTAAACAAAAAAATTATGAAATCTAAATTGATCCTTTTTGTATTAGCCATAATAAGCTTTAGTTGCAATAATGAAACAGAAATAGATTGTGATTTACCTCCCCCAAATTGGTTTAGTATTAATATTCAAGACGAATTCGGGAATAACCTTTTTAACAATGTTTATAGTCAAGATTCTATTAAACTATTTAATGAGACTGATACCATACCATTAGCTTGGTGGGTAAATGAAGAACAAATGCAAATTGGATTTGAATTAATAAGTTCAAGTCAAAACTACTTTCTCGAATTGTCCTCTTTGGATACGGATACTTTATGGGTTGAATGGTCATCAACTGGAGAATTATGTAAAAATTATTTTTTGGATAGCTTAAGGTATAATGACAATGTTATTAATGAATTAAATGAGACTTATGTAACAATT
>CAZDTI010000730.1:0-3255 GCA_964508085.1 uncultured Saprospiraceae bacterium
ATGTCATTAGGAGCTGGTGCTGGTCTAGTTCTTGGATCTGCTTTTAAAAAATAGGCTGAGAAATTGAAATTGAAAACACAAGGCCTTAATTAAACGAATGCCAACGTGAGTATATCTGACGTGCCGATTCTTTGGGAGTTCATCGAAAGGTACTTCTTGATCGCTATCAGATATACTGATGACACCACCGGAGTTTATGATTTGACCGGTACGCATCCTGATGTTTTCTTCCAAAGAACTCTAGGAAGATGCAGGTTTTCCTATCGCTCAAAGTAAGTGATGGCGAGCGCAAGTGGAAAGGTGTTTTCCGTGAGGAATGAACGGGTTTATCTACAAAGGGGGATACTGATGAGCGTTGTGGTTAGCCAAAGAGGGTAAGGGCCCTTCAGGGGAGTCTAGCCCCTTGGTATCAAATTATAAGGTTAAATGATCTATTGCACTTAGCCAATTTTTTTTTAATACTTCACAAGCTTTGTCTATATTTTTATCTTCAATGTGTTTTAAGATTTGCTTATGGTCATTACTAGAATTTGTATAATATTTTTCCTTGCTCATAAAGTCTAATTCATAAAAGAAAATTCTTGTTTTTAATTCTGATAATATTTTTAGAGCAAGCGCATTTTTATAATTCGAAATGAGTGTGTCGTGAAAATCCATATCTGCATTTATCCTCTGAATTATATCATTGGTTTTCTCAAATGTTTTGTTGAGTTTTTTTAGCGTTTTAATATTATCGTGCTCAAAAATTGAATTTCGTACAGCCAACGATTCAAGAGAGGCTACCAGTTCATATAAATTTATGGCTTCTCCCTTTGAGAGTTTAGGTATAAAGAAACCTCTATTCGGAATAGATTCAACTATACCAGAAGATTGAAGTTGTGATAGTGCCTCTCTTATGGGAGTTACACTAACATCGAGGTCTCTTGCCAAAGATGCTAAGGAAAGAGGATTTTGGGCTTCCAAATCACCTGAACGCATCTTTTTTAATATTAACTCTTTTACTTGATCTCTAAAATTTATTTTTTCTATCAAAATATTTTGGTCTAGCTAGCTTTTTTAAAATGGAATAATTTTTTCCCTTTGGAATTTACCTTATGAAACCCAGTAACTAAATTTTGATCATTATAGTCAAATGTGATTTTTGATAAATATCCATCAGAAAAGAAGAGCTTACCATTCTCATATATTAGTTTATAGGTGCCATTTTTAATGTTAGTATAATACATTTTATTTTCATCTACTCTAATCTGGAATAAACGATCCAATTCTGTACTGTAATATACCCCTTCATACTTTTTGAACTCCTTTTCATTAAAATAAAAAGAACTTGTTTTTCTCTTTGCTTCAATATTACTATACGTTAATTGATGTATTTCACCTTTTGGGGTAGCATTAAAGGTAATCGTTCTATTGCCATAATTGCGAACAAGGAATGTTGAATCATTTATTGGTTTCATATAAAATGCATTTTCGCCATTAGCTCTGGTATATAAATCATCACCTTTTAATGTAATGTCTAGATACCAAGCATCACCTAGTCTATAGGTTCCAAGGTATTTTTCTAGTATTTTCTTAGAGACAATAACCTCCTCTTCTTCAGGCGATGAAGAAGTGTGTGCTGTAGTCTCCTGACTTTCTTGTGGGAAGAATACATCTAGGTAAAATTCTAATATGGCTCTAGTGCCCACCCTGTAATTATTAGCGAAAAAGATCCCAATTTTATGGTCAGGTACTATTACCATGTTGGAAGTGAAAGAAGACCAACTACCATCATGACCAATTAATTTAATCCCATTGTAACTATCAATTTCAATTCCATAAGCATAATTGTTTTTACTGCCGTCATTCAATGCTGAAGTAGAAAACATAATAGCTAAAATAGCTTTTTTATCCTCCGGAGGATGCAGTAAGAATTTCATCCATTTAGCCATATCTACGGCATTTGAAATTAGAGAACTTGAGCCTAAAGCACTTGTATTATAGGCTTCTCTAATTGCATTTCCATTGGAATCAAACCTATATGCAGATGCCATACCCTTAATGACTTTATTCTGATTGTCATTGAAAAAGGTGTTGGTCATTTCCAATGGGACAAATATATTTTCGTTGGTCCACTGAACAAAAGATTGTCCTGTTGCATTTTCTATGACTTTGGTTAGAAGAACATATCCAGAATTAGAATATTTGTATTTTTCTCCTGGAACAAAGGCCAATGTTTTCTGAGCGTAAATGGCTCTCAATAACTGATCAGTCGAAATTTTATCTTCATTTGACCAACCCATTTGATGAATTAAGTACGTCCAGTTCTTTACACCACTAGTATGATAGACAAGATGATTTATTGTTATTTCGTGATCATATATTGGAAAGTCCTTAAGGTATTTTCGGATATCGTCATTCATTGATATTTTTCCTTGCGACTCCAAAGTTGCAATACAATACCCAGTAAACATCTTAGCGATGGAAGCAAGGTCATAGGTAGTGTTGATGGTGTTCTGAGCATTTAATTCAATACTTGATAAACCATTACTCGCGGTATAAAATGTTTCGTTGCCTTTTGTTATAAGGACTGACGTACCTGCCGCTACATTCACGTTATAGTCAATTAGATTTGTAACACTATCAAGTTTGTTAATCAGTTCGTTTTCTTGAGCAAAAGTCAAAGTAGTCGCAAAGAAAAGAGCAATAAACGAGATTAGTTTCATCATTATGGGGTTTAAGTTAACAAGTGGTTTAATATATCGTATACGATATTGCAAATGTAATGAAATTAGTTATAATTCCAATTTCCTTTTTGTTTTAAATTAATATTGAATTTGATAGAGGCATTAAGTATACAATGCTCGATATTATTCGAGGTCGCTATTAAGTACTCCTTGAGCTGGGGTGAGTTCAAGTTGGGCTCGCCGATTTACCTGCAATCGAAAAGGGGGATGGCATTTGAATTGTAAAAGGCTTCGGAAATCAAAACTGCCTCTCTAAAAATACCGAATTACTTATTCTACAATGCTTAATTATAAATCAACTTTGTAAAACACCTCTTTCAAATGCTTACCTTTTGGCTAGTAGATACTACTGGTTGGAAAGTTATGGAGTTGGTCGAATCGTTTTTCTTGAATTTTAGTTGGCTTGTATTTTTATTGTTATTTGAAGCAATAGAAAGTGCTTAACTTAATGGTTCAGGTGTTTACTACAGGTTTTTTCTATTCACGAATGATCTTAATAGTCTTTGTTCGATTCTTTCTAATTTTATAA
>CAZDTI010000731.1:0-3247 GCA_964508085.1 uncultured Saprospiraceae bacterium
TTTTTTACGGATTATACGTTTGATGGTTATATCACTTACGAAGATACGTTCAATGAAGATCATAACCTAACAGTGCTTCTGGGTGGTTCTGCATTTAGAACAAGAGGACGATTTTATGGTCAAACAGGATTTGTTTTGGCGAATGACAGTAACTCTGTTAATGATGCTTTTGCCGATGGGTCAGTTGCAAATAAAATAGATCCGATCACTGGAAGACTTGTACCTCGCTTTAGAGAAGATCAATTAGAAAATGGAGCTGATATGTTCGATGTAAGGCTTCAGTCTTTCTTTACTAGAGTACAATACAACTATAAAGGTAAATACCTCTTTTCTGCCGTGTTGCGCCGAGATGGATCGTCTAGATTCGGACCTAATAATAAATTTGGATACTTCCCTTCTGGTTCTATAGGGTGGAATGTTTCAGATGAAGATTTTTTAAGTAGTAGCAATACAATTAATTTTTTGAAACTTAGAGCAAGTTATGGTATCATAGGAAATGATAGGATTCCGGATTTCCGGTTTATTACACTTTTGGACAACGAAGGTTCAGTTGCGCCAGGAAATGCTATTACGCAGACGGACATTCTTTTGGGTGTCGCACCTGGAGTTCCAGGAAACCCCAACTTAAAATGGGAAGAGCAAGAAACACTCAATGTTGGCTTCGATGCTAGATTTTTTGACAATAAAGTTAGTCTTACAGTAGATGCATTTAGAAAGCAGACCAATGATTTATTGTTTGACCCTCAAGCGTCTGGTTTAATTAATACGAGTTTGAGCCCAACTGTCTTTCCTACAATCAATGCTGGAACTGTAGTGAATAAGGGTATTGAGTTCAGTATTGCTTACAACAATAGTTTTTCAGAAGATATCGACTTTAATATAGGTTTTAATTTAACGACTTTGGAGAACGAAGTCACTTCTGTTAACGGAAATATTCCACCAACAACTGGTGAGTTTGGCGTGGGGATAAATCAAATAAATATATCTCGTATGGTTCCAGGTTTTTCGTTGGGTCATTATTTTGGGTATGAAACTAATGGTGTATATCAGACGCAAGCAGAGATAGATGCATTAAATGCAAATGCTGCAGATAATGACGGCGTTTTTCATACGGGTGCTGAAGTTGGAGATTTAAAATTTGTAGATCGCAATGGCAATGGGTATATAGATGAAGACGATAGAACAGTTATTGGAGAACCTATCCCAGATGTTACAATGGGTTTCAATATAGGTTTCAGATATAAGAATATAGATTTTAGTGCTAATGCCTTTGCTTCAATTGGTAATGATATGGTAAGGGATTATGAGCGTAAAATTCCAACAGCAAATATAGGAACGTTTGCATTAGATAGATGGCAGGGAACAGGGACAAGTAATTCCACACCTAGCTTTGCAAATGGGTCAGTCAGTACAAATACGTTTTCTGACTTTTATGTAGAAGATGCTTCTTTTCTACGTTTACAAAATGTACAAATTGGATTAACTTTTGGAGAAAAAACAGTGTCCTCTCTAGGAGTTGACAAGCTGAGAATATACCTTTCAGGTAATAATTTATTTACTATTACGGATTATTCTGGCTATGATCCAAGTGCAAGTACAGGAAGTCCTCTAGCAGGAACGATAGATAAAGGATTCTATCCTGTTGCCAAGTCTTATTTAGTAGGTGTTAACTTAAACTTTTAAAAATTATGAAAAAGATTTTAAAATTAAAATACGTTTGGGTGCTATTCCTTTTTGCAACATCATCTTGTGATGATTTTGTAGAAGTAGAGCCCATACCGATAACTTCGGACAATTTCTTTAATACACCAGAGGAATATGACGATGCTTTGATTGGTGCTTACGATTTATTGCAAGCTACCTTTTGGAATGTGTTAACTAGTGTTGTGGCATCGGATGATTTTATTGCAGGAGGCGATGCTTCTTCGATAGATCAGCCCACGCTTCAGAATGTGAACTTAATGGATCACACACCTGCTGATAATAATCAGATAAGGGATATTTGGACTTTAATGAATGCAGGAATGAATCGCACCAATTTTGTGCTTCAGAACAAAAATAAAATAGAGTTTGACGGTAAGGACGAAATTATAGCTCAAGCTTATTTTTTAAGAGCATATTATACGTTTGAATTAGCTAAGTTTTTTGGTAACGTTCCTTTGAAAGTAGAAGAACGCAATGGTGTAAACAGAATTGTTGATGTTCCAGTAATTCCAGGAGAGCAATTCAGTATGGATAGAACAGAAAGCGTTGCAGCAACTTATGAACTTATTGAAGAAGACTTAAAAGAGGCAATTCCTGACTTGCCTATAACTCAAGATCTACCTTATAAGGCTACAAAAGGCGCGGCGCAAGCATTATTAGGTAAAGTTTATTTGTATAATAATAAGTTTACGGAAGCCGCTACAGTTTTAAATGAAGTCGTTAATAGTGGACAATATAGTTTAGTAACTGGCGAGGATTACGCGAATCTTTTCACAACTGCTGGTGAAAATGGTCCAGAATCCGTTTATGAAGTACAATACACAAATGTTGAAGGTGCAGGCTGGGGATGTATAGCTTGTAGTGAGGGTAATTATTTTATCCAATTTAATGGACCAAGATCGCCATTCAATGATCCAATATATGCCTCTGGTTGGGGTTTCAATTTAGTGACACCACAATTATATGATGCTTTTGATGATGATGATATGAGAAGAGATCTAACTATTTTCGATCTAAGAGATTTAGCAGCATTAGAGGATAATTCAGTTTATACACCACCAAATGAGGATACAGGAATGTATAACCACAAATATATGCCTCGTAAGGCAGATTTAGGAGAGAGTGTTGCTCAATTGACACACCCTCAAAATTATAGAGCTATCCGTTTTGCGGATGTATTGTTAATGGCTGCTGAAGCTGAGGCTCAAAGTGGTGGGTCAAATGCAGAGAGTTACTTAAATCAGGTTAGAGCTAGAGCCTATGGAAACAATAGCCATGATTATACTGCTGCTGAAGGAAGTCTACTAGATGCGATTTATGCAGAAAGACGAAAAGAATTAGCTGGCGAAGGCCATCGTTTCTTTGATTTGGTGAGAACAGAAACAGCTCAAGCTGCTTTTGATGATTACAATGCAACGAAACCAACGGATTTTGATCCCGTAACATACGAGTCAAAGAACAGAATATTTCCTATTCCTTTAGTTGAACTTGAATTGGCGCAAGCTGTAGAACGTTGGGGAAATCCAGGATACTAAAAAGAAAT
>CAZDTI010000732.1:0-3245 GCA_964508085.1 uncultured Saprospiraceae bacterium
TTGAGAGATAACCCGACAGGAACATCATCAAAGCAATAGTCGGTACAACTACTAATAATGGTGTCTTTGCAAAATACTTCCTCACAAAGATTATCACAGATTAATTCCACATCAAAAAACAAAGAAATGGAATCGCTAGAAAATGGTGGACTGTAGGTCGCGGTAATATAGGTGATGGTGTCTGTAATATTGATGTCGGTGCTACTAGGAGATTGGCCATCCAAAATGATCTCATTGTCTGGCAACCAATTTATACCACAAGGCAATTCAAAAGTGATGGTTAGTTCTTCTGCATCTTCTAGCAATTGATCGGAAAACAGTTGATATTGATAGGTCGTGATGCTGCCATCTGAAAGAGGATCGCTTCCAGGAGGTATTACCTCACTTATGAATGATGGCCCTTCGCTGATGTAGATGCCATCTCCTGAAATTTCAGGAACAGGAGGACAGCTGCTAAAATAAGTATAATCAAAAGTCCAGGTGCTGCTCCTAAAACGGCTACATTCTAATGCGCAAGTGTAAACATCCCAATAAAGGGTAATACTTTCTCCAGGGTCTATGGATATGGGAATGGTAAATTCAGCATCCCTGAAGACAGGAGTATCTACATTACATTCTGTGTCAAAAACTTGAGAAGTATCGGTAGTAACATCTGAGATGGGCGTAATAAAACCACTGGAGTCTATCGTAAAACTAGCGGGATCAATGCCTGCAAAAACGCTGGCCTCAACTAAAGTTATTTCAATACTAGTGGCAGTATGTGGACTATTATTGTTGATGAGTAGCCCATGTTGGATGGGTTCTCCAGTGCAATAGCATTCTGGAATACTATCGGCAAAAGGAGTAAAGGTAAGTTCTGGTTCTAGGAAAGCCACTTCAATGCCGATATAAGCTTCTACAGTAATTGTTGTTTGACAAACAGCGGTATTACAACCCCATTCGGCACTAATATTAGAAGTCGTACTGGAAAGTGGTTGGCCGCAGCTCGTAATAACGATTTCTTCGACAATAGTAATGGTTTCGTCTAGTTCGAATAAATCATCGCCATCTCCTATTGTCATAAAATCATCACCATCAAGTAAGAGTTCGAACAAGTTAGTCTGAGTCGATATATCGGTTCCCAAAGGACTTGTGATTTCAATGCCTCCTTGATGGTCGTCTATGAAAGTAAAGGAGCGGAGTGCGCCAAGTCGGGTATTGGTAATAGTGAAGCTACGAAATAGGACATCTCCTTGTGCTCCGGACTGTATTGTAGCGCCAGTATTGGCTAAAATGAGTAAAGGCGTTTCAATGTTGTAAGGAGTGGTTAGTACATTATTACTACCACCATCATAACTTACAAGTATGTTGTTAGAAAAAAGTTGCATGGCATTAATGGCATCCACAAGGCTACAATCCGCGGAAGCGAAGAACGTAATGTTTTGTGTTTGCGAAGGTGCAAGATTTGGGACTGCAAAGACAGGAGCGTTTAGGTCGGAAAGGTCGGAGTCTGTTGCATTGGTCACTGTTCCTACGTTGTAAGAAACACCAGCGGGAAATTGAATGCTCAATAAAATATTGCTGACCTCAACGCTGGAGGAGTTCGTCAAAGTAACTTGAAAAGAAGCAGAATCACAGACGACAAGCGCATCCACGCCCGAGGGGTTTTCAAAAGAAATGGATAAGTTCTGTGCGAAAGTCAGGGACAAATAATTTGTCAAAATGACGAGTACGATTAGAATTTTTCGACTCATAGCTTTAGTTTGTTGGTTAGCCGTTAGAGAGCTTGTTTAAAATTATTTCCTATGTATAGGCCTAAGTCATTAATTTTGAGCATAAAACTCAAAAGGAATTTTGTTAGGGGCAAGCACTTAACTTCCACTTTAGGAGATAACTTAAAACAACCTCAGAGGAAATCTGTTCTAAAACTAAGAAAATCAAATGTATTTTAATAATATTGGAGGAATTTTACTTTTTATAAGGGGTAGATGAGGTGATGAGGCAGATGGGGTGGATGAGGTTTCCCTTAATATGCATAATTATTGCGTTAGTAGGAAGCCATTCCTTACCGGAACGGGCGGGCCTCATACCAGATCCACCATAACTACCCCATCGACCTACTCTTCAAAATTCAATATTAAATTATGAGGAACCATGCTAAGTTCTTCATCATAAATAAAATAAACACCTAAAGAATATGAACAAGCAACTGATTTTAACCAAACGTCCTTTCGGAATGCCAGATGCAGATACCTGGAAATTGGAGAACAATCCAATACCTGAATTGAAGGATGGCGAAATACTAATAAAACAACACTATGTTTCTCTGGATCCCGCAATGCGTGGCTGGCTCAATGAAACGAAGTCATACATTCCTCCAGTAGCCCTTAATGACGTTATGCGCGCAGGTACTGTGGGAGAAATTATAAAAGCAAACAATCACCCGAAATATAAAGTAGGTGATTACGTAACCGGTTGGGGAGGTGTACAGCAGTATACAGTGAGTGATGGAAAACAATACTATAAAGTGGATCCTAACTTAGCGCCGCTTCCGTCTTATATTGGTACCTTAGGGATGCCGGGTATGACGGCTTATTTTGGTATTTTGGAAGTTGGGAAAATTAAAGAAGGGGATCGTGTTTTAGTGTCGGGAGCAGCTGGTGCCGTGGGCTCTGTGGTTGGACAAATAGCCAAGATAAAAGGCTGTACTGTAGTGGGTATCGCCGGAGGACCAGAAAAATGTAAGTATCTTGTTGAAGAGCTCGGTTTTGATGCAGCGATTGATTATAAATCGGAAAATATAAAAGTAGCCATCAAGGAAAAATGTCCAAAAGGAATTGATGTTTATTTTGATAATGTTGGTGGGGAAATTCTGGATGCAGCATTGGGTCGTTTGCGGATGCATGCACGGATCGTTATCTGTGGTGCTATATCTCAATATAACAATACAACTCCTATTAAGGGTCCTTCCAATTATCTTTCTTTGTTAGTGAACCGAGCGACGATGCAAGGAATGGTGGTAATGGATTATGCGAAGGATTATGGAACGGCGGCTCGGGAAATGGGCGGTTGGATGGCTCAGGGGAAATTGAAAAGCCGAGAGGATATTTATGAAGGGATCGAGAATTTTTATCCGACGTTTACGCGATTGTTTAGTGGGGATAAGAAGGGGAAGTTGGTGTTGAAGGTGTTGTAGGGAGAAGAACAGTTACAGCGCGACAAAATTTTGAAGTAGGACTCTTTTAAACTTCCTGAAAGTCTTAGAA
>CAZDTI010000733.1:0-3230 GCA_964508085.1 uncultured Saprospiraceae bacterium
CAATGCAATATCCGCCAAACCATCTCCCGCAACAACTCCGACGCGGGCGTACTCGGATTATCCACCCCTTTCGATTTCAAATCGTACTCAGACAACAAGGCTATTACAGCCTCCGTTTTCCCTAAAGAATACATCTTTCGAGCCGCTTTATAATCTTTCACAAAGAACGGACGCGTACCCAAAGCAGCAGCCATTTCATTATCAGACATCCCTTGTAAAAAATGTGCTTGGTATACTTTACTGAAATAATTGTATAGTGTCGCAATCACCACTACCAAAGGGTTTTTCTTTTCATTCGCAATGAAATATTTAATAATCCGATTGGCCTTAGCTACATTACGAGTTCCTAAAGCATTTTGCAATTCAAAAACATTGTAATCCTTACTGATTCCAATGTTATCCTGTACGTGCTTGGGGGTTACGTTAGCCCCTTTCGGCAAATTGATAATTAGCTTATCCAATTCATTGGCAACTTTCGATAAATTAGATCCCAGATACTCTGCAATCAATTCATTGGCTGCAGGTTCGATGGTCAACTTTTGTGCTTTCAGGTAGTTTTTAATCCAATCAGGAACTTGGTTGTCATACAACTTCTTTGATTCAAAAAGCACTGCATTGTCTTTGATGGCCTTTGCAAATTTCGTTCGTCCGTCGAATTTTTTATGCTTATAACAAATCAATAAAATGGTAGTAGGAACAGGCTTGGCTACATACAATTCCAAGTCCTTAAGACTACGCATTTCTTGGGCTTCTTTTACTACAACTACCTGATACTTAGACATCATTGGGTAGCGAGAACAAGTATCAATCACCGTTTTTGCCTCCGCTTCTTTACCATATAAAATGGTCTGATTAAAGGAACGCTCCGCTTCACTAAGCACTTTGTTCTCAATAAATTCTGAAATCTGATCTATGTAATAGGATTCCGCTCCGTGCAGGAAATAGACGGGTTTGTATTCTTTCTTTTTTAAGTCGGAGAGGATGGTTTTGAAGTCCAAAGTATGTTGATTTTAGCCATGGTCAAAAGTACTGCAATGATAGCATTTTTTCGAGGAAGTGGTGTTATCTTGTTGTGTTTTTCCTCACAGAGAGGCATTCTTGAATTTGTCAAATAGAGTGTGGAATTAACGTGCTGCTTTAGAGAATTCCTCACGCAGAGGGCGCAGAGCTAACATTTGTTTCGCAGATACTTTAAAATTAGGTTAGTAATACAATTCACATTCTTTTTTTGCATCTCGCTCTGCGGTCTCTGCGCTCTCTGTGTGAGGACATCCACGAATAGTAAGTTCCAATACACTACAGCAGAAAAGTTATGATTTAAAAGTCAAAAGTTGTTTAAGCACTTTCATTGCCTCCACATCTTCATGAAAATAATTCATATGATGACCAACTACCGTATGCATCTTTGCCTTGAATTTGGGAGGAACATCCAAAATTTGATCCACAGAAACCGCAATATCATTTGGCATATCCCTATTCATCCCATCCCCTATTTTCAATAATACCTTTTCTGCAAATTTAGCCAATCGAGCATCTGTAGAAGGAGTATATTTTGTAATGTCACCAGCAATAACGAAATATTTAGTTTTTGGTTTTTTATTTTTAAACAATGATTTTACAAATTCAGAATCAGCATTCATCTGGTCCAAAGTCACTAAAACAAAACGTCCCTCTTTTAGTAAGCTATTACACTTTTCTAATGCTTTGAGATAAATTAAAACTGGCTTAAGAAAGGGTTTTCCAAAATTAATGGCTGTAGTGGTCAATGTTCTGAAAATACTAATGTATTCCGGAATCGAACCAAAAGGTGATCCTCCATTTGGTGTTCCCAACATCACTAGCCTGCTTATTAATCCATCTCCTTCTCTAAGGTTTTCGATCAGGTGTCGACTAACCAAACCTCCCATGGAATGTGCAACAATATCTATTTGTTTTTCTCCGGGTTTAAGCTCTAATTCTTCTATTCGATTGTTGAACTCTTCTGCGATTTTCTCAATAGGTTCATTCAAATTTTCATAATCGTAAGAGAGCATTACGTCATACTTTTGCTCATCCTTAGGGTCAATCAAGAATTGCAGGTTCTCTGCCATACAGCCTGTATCTCCGATGATACCGTGTACAACTATAAGTATCTTTTTAGCTTTGGCTACTTTAGAATTAATTCCTGCTCTGTTTCGAACCAACTTTCCTTTTCTGTTTAATTGCGCCAAACGTAATCGGAATGCCTTGTCCCGAAAACCTGTTACTTTTAATAGACAGAACCAGATTGCTTTTGAGACACTTCGCGTACGGCCTTTATCTTTAGAGGTTGGAAGCTTGTTTATGCGAATCGTTGAAGAACCGTCATCTTCTTTTGTAACGTCCCCAAAAGGAAGTATAAATTCTCCGTCAAAAGTCACTGCTATTAATTGTTCATCGGAGGAAAGTTTTTGGTTGACTTGAATTTCAAGTGGATTTTTCTTTAGGGCTTTTTCATTGCTAATGCCGCTCAATTCAATAATCGTTTTGTCTTGAAGGGAACGGGTTTTTCCATTGGCGAGATTTAGCAAAGCAAATTCCTCATCATCAAAAACGTTTGCCAATTCAGCCACAGGGTGAACAGATCGGGTTCCAGACTTTACCGGTGCAAAAGCAACATCTGCTTTAAATGTGGGATGGGCTTTAATTTTTATTTTTTCACTTTTAAACGCTATGTCCTTGTTACCTACTGACTGAGTTTTTCTAATGGAGTTTACTCTAATGGTATGAGTACACCAGTCTGATTCTGATTTTTTTCGTCCACCTGCACCTCTTGTTACCATTTTTTTCGGACTCTTTGCAATTAAACCTCGTTCGAAAGCATCTTGTTGGAATTTATGGTCATCAAAAGCTTCTGTACTTACAATAATCTTGAAAACATCAGTTACCTCATTCCATTTGTCTTGTTCAATATGGAGGCCATGTTCATTATCTAAAGTAATCCAATCAGACTTAGCTGGAATTTCACCACAATCGAAAAACGTACTTATTCCGAAGCTGGCATTTAAATGCAACAATGCTACATGTAATTTTTTAACAGAAGTATTTCTTGCTTTTATAGTATAATATAAATTGATTAAGTCCCCATCTTCATCCCGGTCTTCTCCTTTCTTTGGATAATCAAAAGTAATATCCACTTCTTTGGTTCCATCAATCTCAAGCGGATTATCTTCATCAGATTCGTCTACAAAACAAACTTCTAAGGCTTTTTT
>CAZDTI010000734.1:0-3226 GCA_964508085.1 uncultured Saprospiraceae bacterium
ACTCCGGCATTTTATCATTGGAAAACAAACTTAGATCTCAGTTCTTCCGAAAACGAAACGCTCTCTCTTCTAAATACCAAAAAAATATACGCCAAATTCTTCGACATAGATCTCAGCGGTAAAAACGAACCGGTCCCATTAGCCTCTTTACAATGCCCAAAACCAATAACAGACAGCATCCAAATCATACCAACTATTTTTATAACAAACCGCACACTGAAAAAACAAAATACCAAAAGTATCCAAAATTTGGCCCAACGCATCTCGCAAAAAATCAATACCATCTGGCCAACAGTTTCTAAAAATAAAATAAAAGAAATCCAATTCGATTGTGATTGGACGGCAAGTACAAAAAAAAACTACTTTCTCCTTTTGAAGTACTTTCGAGAAATATTAGATAAGAACAAGAAAAACGATTGTAAAATCAGCGCGACCATCCGACTCCACCAAATAAAGTTCTCAGAGCAAACAGGCGTCCCACCTGTTGATCGCGGAATGCTGATGTTCTACAATATGGATGATTTGGATAAGATAGAAACGAAGAATTCCATTTTGGATTTGTCAGTAGCTGAAAGCTACCTGAATGAGAATAGTGAATATGTATTGCCTTTGGACATGGCTTTGCCCATTTTTCGTTGGGGCGTTTTGTTCCGAAACGGGAAGATGATTAAGCTGATTAATAATTTAGATAAAACGGATTTGCAGGATTCGAACCGTTTCATATCACTGGCTGAAAATCAATATGAAGTGATGGAGAGTACATATCTGAAAGGTTATTATCTTTATGGCGCGGATGTCATTCGATTGGAATGGGTTTCTGAAGAGAAATTATTGAACGCCGCAAAATTTCTAGATGGTATTTTTTGTAACAATGGAAATACAATTTCTTTATATCAATTAGACAGCAGTACCCTTAAGCATTATACAGATGAAACATTACAGCAGGTTTTTCAAATATTTTCGGACTAACGTAGTCTTAGTTTTTAGCTTATTCTTTTTCGGTCTTCCCTGTAAAATTACTACAGCTTGTGGCCCCATTATGGACGACTTTGAAGGTTACAGTTTTCTAATGCCAGAATTACTTCAGCCGACTTCTCCGAACGCTCCCTTCCTTACCGACTTTCAAGAATTTTATGACAACTATGTAGGTGCAGCAGAAGCGCAGGCTCAGGATAATGTGTCGGAGTGGGTGGATATCTTTTGTCAGTCTGTTTCTGCAAAGGATGTCGGGAAAGTGATTTACGGATTGTCATTGGATGATATGAAAGTCCTGAGAACGGCTACACAAAGTAAGAACATGAGTCTGGAGCCGATGGTACGTCGCAACTCATTTGCCATACACCTCAAGAAGCACAAATGCACAGAGACGATGGATTATCTCGTTTTTGCCAAGCGTTGCGAACCACACGTGACTGTGCCCGAAGACAGTTGGGAAAGCCCTTCGCGAAATCCAGAAGCGATGAATAACTTGATAGCCGAAATTCGACCAAAGCTCAATAAAGTTAAATCCAATTACATCCGATTGCGCTATGCTTATCAACTGATTAGGTTAGCTCATTACTCAGGGAATTTTCGTCAAGTCTTGGTACTCTATGACGAGCTGATGCCACAGATTCGGCCAGTGGAAAGCATACTGAATTATTGGATTATGGGGCATCGGGCAGGTGCGATGTACAGTCTTGGTGAGCGGGTAGAAGCGGCGTATCTTTTCTCGCTTGTCTTTATGCACTGTGATGGAAAAAGAGAATCGGCTTACCAAAGTTTCCGCATCGAAACAGATGAGGAATGGGAAGCGTGTTATAGAATGTGTAAAACGGATGAAGAACGCGCTAACCTGTATGCGCTTCGTGCTCATGCACAGGAGAGCAAGGCGGTAGAGGAAATGATAAAAATTTATGATTTAAATCCGCAAAATCAAAACCTGGAATTGCTGTTGGTGAATGAAGTTAAGAAGCTCGAAAAAGACTTACTAGGTTTAGATTTTAATGATAAGAAACGCTTGAATAAAAAACTGCACCAATTGCCTCGGAAAGGAGTAGGTGAGTATGTGATCACTTTACGGGCTTTCGCTAATAAGTGTGGACATGAAAAAAAGGTGCTACGGCCCGAATTGTGGCGGATGGCAGAGGCTTACCTGGAGTTTTTAGCTGGAGATTACTATGCCGCTGGAAAAAGTTTCGAACGATTGGAGCCGACCGTCAAAGACCCAGTGGTCAAAAAGCAATTTGACGTTTGGATGCTGGCGCTAAAGATTGCACAGTATGAAAACATCAATGATGAAGTAGAAGCAGAAGTAGCTGACATTATTAGAGAAAATAAATATTACTCAGCGTTTAAAGATTTTCCGGATTACCTCAACGATAAATTAGCCCATGAATATGCCTTAGAAGGTCGCCCTGGAAAATCGTTTCGAATGAATTATACCATTACAGACTTAAAGGCAAATCCACAAAAAACGATTGTAGATGATCTGTTAAAAATTTGCCGAAAGGAAAAACCAACTCGATTTGAAAGAGCAATTATTGCCACTAAAGATGGAGGGGTGATTACGAATGATTTATTAGATATGCTCGGAAATATATTGTTAGGACAAGGCAAGGCAGAAGCGGCCCTTGAGGCGTTTAAAGCGCTACCTCGAGACGTTTGGAACAATACCTTGCTATATCCTTTTCGTGATTCTTTGTCGGATTGTGTGAGTTGTATTCCTGTAGATTCGTCTTCTTATTACAACAAAGTGACGCTATTAGAAAAGATATTTGAATTGGAATATCAGGCAAAGGCAGATTACCACAATAGTAGTGAGTATTTTTACCAAATCGGATTGGCTTATTATAATATGACTTATTACGGCAGCGCTTGGCAGGCACAAGATTATTTTAGGAGTGGCGCAAATTGGGATTATGCCAGAGATGAAGTTTTTCAAAAAGCGTATTATGCATATGGCAACAGAGAGTTTCACGACTGCTCCAGAGCATTGTTTTATTTTGAAAAAGCGATAGAACTAGCAGTGGATAGAGAGCTGGCGGCTCGTGCTTGTTTCATGGCCGCTCGCTGTGAACAGAAGCGATACTTTTCCAGTAAAGATTCGGATTATAGCCCTTATTCTAACGAGATTCCAAACTTACCAGAAGGATACAGGCGCCACTATAATCTATTGCAAACCGAGTATAACGAAACTGAATTTTACGAATTGGCTATTAAGGAATGTAAATTTTTTGCAGCTTAT
>CAZDTI010000735.1:0-3218 GCA_964508085.1 uncultured Saprospiraceae bacterium
GGTTTTATCAGGGGAAGAAACAGTTTCGAGTGAAGCTGAGTCCTCAAATGAAGCTGGAAGTATCAATTGGCAAGCCTCCACAAAAATGTATAAAGCAAAGGGGAATTTTACAGAGTGGAAATTTACTAAACTCAATATTCCAAATAACGATCTGGAAAAAATAGAAGCTGATCTTGAAATAGATCTGGCGAGTATTTCTGAAAAGAGTAGTTTGCTAGTGAAGCATGTTAAATCAGATAAGTTTTTAGATGTGGAAGTATATCCCTATGCTCGGATTAAAATAAAAGGTGCTAAAAAGAAGGAAGATAATACCTATGTAGGAGAGGCAATTTTAGATATGAAAGAGATAAAAGCGCCTGTTCCTTTTGTGTTTGAAGTATTGTCGGAGTCTCCTTATCGGATTCGCGGAACTTGTGAAATATCAAGGGAGGTGTTTAATATTGGAAAAGTGAAGAAGCGGGGAGGGGTGAGTAAAATGGTAGCAGTAGAGATGGAAATAGTATTAGAACCAAACTTAAATTGATGGATGTTTGTACTTGTTATTGACCTGTTAAACAGTTTTGCAAGAATGCTAGAATTAGACCTTTAATTTAACTTGCTGCTTTTTAACAACTAGTCAATATCAATAGCATGAAACTAAATTCTATCCTTGCCTTAATATTTGTGGTGACATTATTTATTCGTTGTTCTTCAGTGGTCAATTTGCAAACAAGTCATATCGCTTTAATCAATAACGTTTCTTATAATAATGCTGCTTACAACAATACAAATGCATCTAATGGTTTTTTGGTAAAGTACAAAAAAGAAACCTATGCGATCACGGCAAAACACATTCTATTAATAGCTAAAACGGATAAAATGGACTTTGTTGACTTTGAGGGAGAATTGAAAGAGTGGAAAATGCATCCAAAGAATGACAGCACTGCTTATGTTACTATTGATAAATTGCTTAATGCTAACAGAACAGATTCACTGACTTGGGATTATATGTTTTCTAATTGGGAATCTTATGACGATTGGTTAGTCTTTTCAATTAAGGAAAATAAAGCAAAAAACAGTCCGCTAAAATTTAGAGAAAAACCACTTCAGAAAGGAGATTTACTTTATGCAATTGGCTGGGCTTATAGTGATACAACTGGATCGCAGCGGATTTATAAGTATGAATTTGAAGAAACAGAAGGCAATTATCACAGTCTAATCCAAATAGAAGGGCCAAAGAGTTTAGGAGGTCTGAGTGGAGCGCCCGTAGTTGATGAAAATGGCCAGCTGGTAGGCTTAGTTACCTCCGGAGGTGAAGAAGAAGAAACAAAAGAAGTCTTTTTGCAAGTGACGACTACAAAAAATATGTTAGATTTTATTTCTAAACTGAATTGAAAACAAAATTCAAAATATTTGTATTTATGAACTAAGTTTGGTTGTACAAAGTATCAACGGATTCTACGCTGCTCTTCTTGAGAACTAGTTGATCTACGACGCTTTCCTTTCACCGTCTTCTTGCCAAAATTAGCAGAATAACTCAGGCGAATTACCCGCGTTTCAATACCAACTGTCAGTTTGTTTTCCAAATCTAATTCTGGAACATTGGTCTTAGATTTCCAAATATTCGTTTCCAGAAGGTCGCTGCAATTCAAGCGAAGTGTACCATTCCTGAATCGTTTTTGTAGACCAATATTGAGATAACCTCGCGGTTGCACTTCCAGCAAACCATAATAGGCAGCCGTTTTATATTGCCCCGCAACTTCCAGTGTGAATTGATTCGGAAGCTTAAATGTGTTGACTAAATCAAAGACTAATCTTTTACTATCTAAATTAATATCGGACTTCTTATCCTTAATAATAATACGCTCCAAACTTCCAGCAACTTGACTCTGAATGTTCCACCAATCGGTCGGATTAAAAGGAACAAGAATGGTTATTCCGCCGGCATGTTCTTCATCTAAATTTAGTGTGGTATAAAACTGAGTATTGGTTTCTGGATCAAGAACAGGTTGATAAGTGGCGATCAAATCCGTGCTGTAGCTGTATTGTAAGGTTAATAAAACGGTTTTAAATTTATAGCTCGTTTTTAAGTTGTTTGAAAAGCCAGGTTGCAATTTAGGATTACCGATGAAAAAAGTACTTGGATCAATGAAGGTTACGAAAGGAGCAAGCTCGTTGAAAGCTGGTCTAGAGATTCTTCGGCTATAGGACAGTTGGAATCGCTCCAGTTCATTAATGGTTCTGGAGAAGAAGAAACTAGGAAAGAAATTGCCATATTCCTGATCCAAAAACTCAGGATTGTCAGGGGTAGAAAGTAAATAATCAGTATACTCGTAACGCAAACCGATACTCATTTTCGTTTTGGGATTGAGGCTGTAATCAATAGATCCATAGGTCGCTCCAATACGTTCCTGAAGTTCGTAATCCTGACTGAATTGTTCCAGTTTTATTTCATCTCCTGCTATAATTTCATTAGCAATCACTGTGTTATCGAATTGACTTCCAGCTCCTTTTAGACCAACTTGGAAACTTAGTTTATCATTCAAGCTCTTACTGTAGTCCACCTTTGTAGATAAGTTGTTTATAGGCGTTTTACTGCTTAAGGTTACTTCAGATTTCGATAACAAATTTTGCGCTCCGTCAAAGAAGTTGTTTAAATAGTTGGAAGGATTGTCGTTGTTGAAATGTAAGTAATCTACGTCAAAGCTGATGCTTTCCCCCGCCTTAAATTGATGCTGAATATTTGCATTGAACATCCCATAAACTTTATCACTGTTTTCCTCATTAATATTCTCAACAATCGAAAAAGGAATGTTTGAATTAGAGTACGTAGAATTATTGTTGGAAGTTTTTTCCGAGTTTGTTAAATAGCCGGAAGCTAGAAGACCAAGAATCGTTTTTTTGCCAAGGTTGTAATCCAGTCCGAGTTGAACAGAGTTCCTAAGGCTTTCTCCGTCCCGATCATTTTCTGAATCTGTATTTATAACATCTCCCGTTTGATTTACTGTTCGGTCAAAGAGAAAAGTTTGTTGTGTGAATCGGTGACTAAGTGAGTAGTTGCCATATACGTTATATTTTTCGGTACGATGATTTAAGCTCACAGAAGCTCCGTATTTTAGTTTTCTACCATAGCCAATATTAGCAGAATAAGAGCCATTGGTTCCTAATTCTTTGTTTTCTTTTAGAATAATATTTATAACCCCACCATTTCCTTCGGCATCCAAATGAGCTGGAGGTGT
>CAZDTI010000736.1:0-3206 GCA_964508085.1 uncultured Saprospiraceae bacterium
CACCTAATCCTTGCAATAAGTGAATAGAAGGAATAGAACCATCGTTAGGCGCAGTTACTTCTACAGGACGCTTGTTACACTGAACTTTGAAAGACCATCCAGCTCCAATCTCGTTATCATTATCATGATTGTCAGGATTGAAAAGGATAGAGATACAACCACTACCGTTATCACAAGTAGTAGATACGATACCACCGTTAGGAGCATCAGTAGCACCAGTTTCACCTAATGGGAAAAACTGAGTGAAAGCTTCACGGTTAGCATTAGTACCATCTTCATCGATCAAATCACGATTACTATTTGCTCTTTGGAAAGCAGCATCAGCAACAGTGAAGAAATCGTTTCCTAAAATAGACTCAGCATTAACACCATAAAGTGCTTCTTCTTCCAAGTCTCCTAAAGGAGTTCCAACATCCCAGCTAGTAAATTCTATTTCCAATAATTCACAAGAAGGATCAGAAGGACAAAAAGTCCATACACGAGTACGAACATCTTCATTGTAGTTCCATTGGATTCCTCCATCATCAGTGAATTCGTGGAATTCTTGCTGATCTTCACACTCAATAACAATAGGAGCAGCACCTTGTTCCCATCGTCCAGTGTTAGGGTTAAGTTCCCAAGTAAAGTTAGATCCGTCCATTTCAACATATTCGTCGAAATCATCAGGAGAAAGACTTGAGTCGTATGCACCATATTGAGCACTAGAAAGCTGACTCATTAATACGAGTACTGCTAATAGCGACAAACGGCACAGTTTTGTAAAACTAATTAGTTTCATGAGAAAATAAAGTTTAGTTAAAAAATAATAAGGTTAACAAATTGAAAAAAAATAGTGTTTGTGTTAGTGTGTTGGGTTGATGTATAATTAGATTGAATTTAGTCTATTTGAGTTCCCTCAACGAAACACATAATCGGTTTGCGAGGAAAGGCGATAAAGCGCGAAAGGAGCTATAAGAGCGGAAAGATCAGTTGCTCTGCTAAGGTGTACTACCTGAAAGAGTCCTTTGTCTTGTCGCGTATCCAATGACTAATTCAAAGGGACATCCGTAGTTGTTATATGATTGATTATCAGAAATTTATGTAAAAGAAAAGCGTGTATTAGTGTCTTCAAAGGTCAATGTTTTTTGTTCAATAATGTTGTTTTCGATTAAAGACCAAGCCCTTAGTTCCGAAGAACTAAGGAGCATTGGCATACTAAATCTATCTCAGAAAAAAAACGAACTTCCGTAACTAGGGTATCTGGTTCACTCCCGATAGCTATCGGGATCGGTGCACAGCTATTCTGCCAGATACATTTTAATTGTTTGTCAAGTTAGAGTGGTAGTAAAATTTCAATTATAAGCATAAGTCTACCATTCATAAGAAGGACTCGTCAGTCCACTCTTTGTTGTTTGTTCACTAATAAGAATTGAATGAAAACTAGCTTAACCGTAAATAGATAGGAAAAGTAAAAGTTTGATCATTCATAGGATTATAAGAGTATGGTATCCGGTTGCCAGTATAAGCTACATGGTTACCATAATCAAGGATTACATAATTTGTTTTTTGTTTCACTTACCGACGTAAAGTCGGCACAAGTTCGTGAAATACAATACTAGGGGGAAAGCTTAATAATTTTTGAGGGAGTTGCTTTCTTCCCAAATGTTGAGAAGTTTATTAAGCTGAGATAGATAAGTAATAATAGGTTCGGAATGGAGAGAAGTTTATGAGTGATATGTTCATGGAACTTCTCGCAAGAGATGAAATTTGTTCATCAGTATCGGTTTCTGGGTTGAGATCATAATTTGTTCGTTTTTTTGTTTTCTGCTGTTCGTTATTCGTTTATAACTTACAAGAACAAAAGTACATCAAATCCCAAAAACTTCTATACCCCCAATTTGGTAATTATTATATTATATGAAAAAATCATATTTAAATTTTATTGTGGAATTTAAGCTTTTATTTTGACTAATGCCTTACAATCAATCCATTATAAATTATAATTATTTATATGTATTTATTTTTTAACACTTTCGTTAAATAAAAAAAGAAGGAAGTATTTTGAAAATACTTCCTTCTTCTATTAGAATTACCTCTATTTGGCGAAAGCGCCTTTATAAAATAGCCTAGCAAACATCCTGAACGGCTCGTTTCCTGAGCCTTTCAGGTTTGAAAAGAGTTCCCTACAAACCAACAGCCCTCGGAAAACGAGAACTGTTGGAGTGGTTACTCACTACTTGAGTTAATTAATATATTAATTCTTCACCTTCATGTCCAAGTTCAAGTCCATCGCAGCTTTGGCTCCCATAATCTCCATAAAGTCAAGGCCTGCATTCGTTTTTCCACCAGTTACACCAGTTTGGAACTTAGGAACCAAATCCCCTTTGTAGTTCTGGAAAGCATGCGCCCACATATTCTGTACCTCCTTATAGGTAGCCAATTTCTTCTCCAAAGCACCATCCGCTGCCATCATCCGCTCTTTGGAGTATGCCTCCGCATCAGATAATGCTTTAATCGTTTGGGCTTCCAATCTGGCTGCATCCAAAGCAATCTTCTGCTTTTCCTTATCCTTTTCAGCTAATCGGACAGACGTTTCCGCTTGGACCAACTGCTGCGTTTGACGCTGTTTCTCCTCATATTCTATTTCTACTAATCGCCTTCTACCCTCTGCTTCAGCCGTCATGGCCTCCTGCTGAGCTGTGACAAGGTTTTGCTTAGAAACGGACTCCCGAGTACTTGCCTCAATCTTCTTTTTCAACTTCTCATCCACTTGTGATTCGTAATCTACATTTTCGATGGTAGCACTAGCTATCGAAATTCCAAAACGCTTCAAGTCCGATTCTTTTCTCACTTGGATTCCATCTGCATTCTTACGAATTTGATTGGCATAGATTCGCTTATTTTCTCCAGTCAAAGTGTCCTTCACAAAAGACTCTCTAATATCAAGTATAAACAATCCATCCTCCAACTGATCTTGAAAATACTGAGACAATTGTGCTCTACCTCCTGAGTAATGCTGCTCCGAATCCATCAACTGCGCTGAGTTTTTCAAACACTCAATAGTATAAGGTGCTAAACCTTTCTTCGCCAAATACTCTCGATTCACATATTCCGAATGCAACTTCAACATATCAGTTTCAATATCAGGCAATCGAAATCGAACGACTGTTTGCGCCCAAGCTTCTGTTGCATCATTGAATCGGATGAGGATAGATTTAGCGTCAATG
>CAZDTI010000737.1:0-3185 GCA_964508085.1 uncultured Saprospiraceae bacterium
ATAAACTGGCCAACCCATCCGCAAGCGGGTCGGAAGATTCTTCCGAATGCTCAAAGACTATAGATCGGCCTCCCGCCCCTTAGGACGTAGCCTTCTACCGCAA
Source organism: uncultured Saprospiraceae bacterium (assembly GCA_964508085.1). GTDB lineage: Bacteria > Bacteroidota > Bacteroidia > Chitinophagales > Saprospiraceae > CALGLS01. The sequence goes on from CAZDTI010000737.1 coordinate 104, forward strand.
AACCAGTACGTGTACACCTTACTTATGGGATGGTTCATGTTTATTAAACAGAAAATCTCTTTGAACAGGAAAAAATTATTACGCTGCTTTTTTCTTATTTTTCTTAGCTAATTGAGCAACACGAGTTGCTTTAGCATCGGAGATTTTTCCAGTTTCTGCATACACTTTTGCATCTACTAGAATCACATCAAGGGTTTTGTTCATTTTTTTCTTCATCATCCCTTTCATCAATGTCCCCATTAATCCTTTCATTTCAAATTTTGCTTTCATTACTAATTTTGAACGATTGGCATCAATCGGAACAACGGTCCAATCATTTTCAGCATGCGTAACAAAACGAGGCATTCCAGAATTTACAACATAAGCCAGATTCATCTTGTCCTGATTGTAATAGGTCAATTTTTCGCTAATCTTGCTAAAGCCTTTTACATTGACATCACAGAACCTTTCATTACAAGCTGCCCCTTCAAATTTAGAAGTTCCCTGGCCTTCTGCGTGATCCACATTGGAAGACCATTTATAAACTTCGACAAAACCAGGCCCCACCATCTCCCATAGTTCCGAAGCAGGAACATCGATAATCATTTCCTTTTGTACGTTAAAACCTTTTTGTGCCATAATTCCTGAATTTAGTAGTAAAAAAAATAAACTTAGATTGAGCATCTTTTTCATAATATTTTTAATTTTTGATTAGAATTTATGTCTGGATATTTTGTAAAGGAACCAAATAGAATTTTTAGGACAATCGAGGAACGCAGGGAACCTAATAGCCTTTGCTATTAAGGCGAGTACGTGACGAAAGTTGCACTAAAAAGATCAGTTCGGCTCCATACAAAATCTCTAGTTATAGACTCTAATGATTAAACTGATATTACAAAGATCAGGAAATGTCAAAAGTGTTTCTTTCTGGTTTAGTTCAATATATTGCCTTTTTGGTTCAAGCGATAAATGGAAGGAGAGCAACCATATTTTTTATTAAAATTAGCAGAAAAAGTACTCACATCCACAAAGCCTAAAGAAAAGGCAATTTCTGTAATACTATCCTCTGTGATAAGCAAGCGATTTTTGGCTGCAGTTAATCGGCGTTGTTTTATATAGCGCGCGGGGGTCTCATTAAATGTTTTTTTGAATTCTCTTTTAAAAGTAGAGAGGCTCATATGACAGATGTAAGCCATTTGCTCTAAATTCAGATTATTGTATAAATTATTTTCGATGACTTGTTTGAGCTCTACATTGACAGGAGTAAAAATCTCCGACAGTAAGTTTCTAATATTCAGATGATTTTCAGATTTTAATAAAATGAGCATTAGTTCTTTTAGTTTTAAAATCCCTAATTCTTCATCCAGGGAATCTGGTTCCTCAAAATAAATCGATAGATTATTCATGTATTGCTCTATTAATTTATTGCCAATAAACTTTTTAGGAGCTGAAACTTTTTCTATTTGCAAAAAAGAAGGCACTTCTTCTTTATAGATTTCTTTCAACAAGTCTGGATATAAATAGATCGCTATGGCTTCACAAATTTCATCCTTTTCATCTGATAAAAATTTCTGCACGTAACGGCCACAGTTTTTGAGGATCGCATTTTGAGGGTTTGTGTGATGCATACCTCGTTTATCATAACTCATCATTGTGCCTTGCGTGACATAAAAGAAGCAGGCAACATCTTTTAGTTCTCCTTCTAAGGTATAAGGAGAACTAAAAGCGGCTTTTTGAAACAAGGGCATGCCTTTGAAAAATATAGTCTTAGGTTCAATCATAGCACAAAGATACTTTCTAAAAAAGATAAATACTTTCTGAAAAAGTTCAAATATTTAAACGGTTTGCTGGAAAACAACAGGTGTTAACAGTAAAAGCAAACTACTACAATTCCTAATCAACCGTTAGTATTTTGTTTGGATAGGTGGGTTTATATTAGTCTATTGGGAGAGGTAGGCAACCATGGTGTAGATAGTATTATTTTGTTTTATTAAAAAAAACAATATAAATACAAACTGGTTTAACAATATAGATTATCATAATTATTACAGACTGGTTTAGACGAATTTAGGAAAACAATGAAGATTTGACATCCTCGAAATAGCTATCACTTATAGGAATATTGATGTCTCTTAGTTGTAATTTCCGACCTTTCATACCCGACACTTTCTGTCCATTAACGATATACGATCTGTGTACTCGTAAAAACGAATCAGGCAATGCGGATAATAGTTTGCTTAAGGATTGGTTGGCTGTGAATTTCTTCCCATTTTCCAAATGATAGTGTACGTATTCGCCATCACTTTCTATATATAAGATTTTTTGTGGTGATACTTTATGAAAGTCATAACCCGATTTGATTATAATAGGCTTGATCGATATAGGGTCTGGAAATTCTTTCTTTGGAAATTTTTCTACCGCACTTAAAAACCGCTTAAAGGTGATGGGTTTCAGTAAATAATCCATAACATTCAATTCAAATCCTTTGAGCGCATACTCAGAATAAGCAGTTGTAAAAATGACTTTCGTTTTAGATTTGGCAATCAGTTCGGCGAATTCGGTGCCTTTTAATTCAGGCATTTGTATATCCAGAAACAGAAGGTCTACTGAATTTGACTTCAGAAACGACAGTCCATCTAAAGGGTTTTCAAACGAACCCTGCCATTTCAAGAAAGCTACTTTTTTTACATAAGTTTCCAGTAACTTTCTTGCTAATTCTTCATCGTCTATTATTACACAATTAATCATTTGAGATTCAGTTTTAAATAAATCCTAAAAGTATCGGCTATTTTAATATCCAATTGGTGGGTTTGAGGATATAATATGTTTAGCCTCTTTTTTACATTTTGCAGCCCTATTCCTCCATGTTCGTCATTTACTAGCCGTTCAGAAGGAAGGCTATTTTCGACTAAGAATTCAATGATACTTCCTTTCGTAGTGAGCGAAATATTCACAAAACTACTCCCTCTTTTTTCTATGCCACTATGTTTAAATGCATTTTCAATAAAAGGTATAAAAAGCATAGGCGGAACCATAATCGCATCACTTTCTATTTCTTCAATAAAATTAATATTGAAGCCTTTACTGCTTTTTAATTTGAATA
>CAZDTI010000738.1:0-3183 GCA_964508085.1 uncultured Saprospiraceae bacterium
TGTCGCTTTTTTACAATTTTGATTTTTACAAGAACTGTAATTTTGTATTGTCATTTAAACCAATAAAATGAAAAAGATAATACTAAATTCCATTCTTCTCCTTGTAGTCCTATGTTCTGCTTGTAACAAACAGAATAAATCTATTGCAGGAACTGAGAAGACTAATCTAAAAGAAAATCAAAATCAAGAATTCATGAATAACTACGTTTCTATCTTTGAAATACCAGCAACAGACTTTGAAAGGGCATTAATTTTTTATCAATCTATAATGAGTATTAATATAGAGTCAATGGAATTTGAGGGAATGCAAATGGGGCTATTCCCTTATGAAAATCAAGTAGTCATTGGAAGTATTATGAAGGGAGAAGGATACAAACCTTCTGCTGATGGGGTTACTATTTATCTCAATGGTGGAGAAAATCTCCAGACGATTTTGGATAAAGTAGAACCGAACGAAGGAAAAATTTTAGTCCCTAAAACTCCGCACACAGATGAAAGTGGATTTTTTGCAATCTTCCTTGATTCAGAAGGAAATAAAATGGGACTTCATTCTCCCAAGTAGAGCTACAGAAAACAAGTAAGCTAAAAAAAATATAAAAAGCGATTTGAGTAAATGCTCAAATTGCTTTTTTCTTATTTTATAGTACATTGAAAAAAATAGCTTTATCTTTCTTTTGATAAAAAGAAAGCGAACGCACAATATTTTGTAAAACGATAATATGGGTTACGCGTCCATACTGTGTTTCCACGAAACCGTTAGTTTGCAGCAGACACTAGCTCACTTTATGGCTATTGAGCAAAAATGGGAGGGAGCGGGTTTTGGATTTTTGAAGGAAAGCAGTACTTTGTTGAGAGGGGAAGAGATGTATGCATAATAGGAGTTGTGGATATAGGTGGAATTAGGGAGATATATGTAATAAGGGTGGGGGAGTTGTTAGTATAGGTCGTTGTACCCCATTTGATAAAAAACAATACATGCACATAAAAGAAATAATGACATTGGTGTTAACAATTATCTCCTTACCTTTTGTTCTGAAATCTCAAGAATACGAGACCTATAAGCTTATAACAGCATCTAAATTAAATATACGAAATGGACCTTCAACAAAATCAGATGCAATAGGAATCGTTCCTAGGAATCAATTAGTGAAAATACTTTCCAAAACGGATAAATATGAAGAGATAAATGAAATGAAAGGCAATTGGATTAAGATTGAGTATAAAAATGAAATTGGATATGTATTCAATGGATATTTGTCAGCGAATAATGTTTTCATGAATTCTCATGACACTATTGATATTGTGTTAGACATGTACCAAAATTTAAACTTTAACCCTAAATTAAATTGGTATGGAGTCTATCCTACAGCAGAAGGAGATAGATTGAAAAAAATAAAACCAAAACCATATTTAAACCAAAAATATCTAGATTTAGCAGGAATTTCATTCGTGGAAGACAGTAACGATAAACTGCTCTTTTCAATAGGTCTAAATTTAAACTTAGACGATGGAATAACTGGAGTTAAAACCTATTACGAAGAGAAATGGTTGACAGGAAATAATTTAATCGACTTGATACTTTATACGGATAAATATGGATTTCGGAATGGTCACCAATTAAAGTCAAGTTGTCAAAAGATAGAAGATGGAATTTATGGAGAAGATTCATTTGCTAATTATAAATTGTTCTATGTAAACTCTGAAGATAGAGAGAACATCGAAAAAGTATTACTATATAATCCAAAACAAAATTACCTTAATCAGATACCTGAATTAAAATGGTATGGAGACATAGATGGAGATGGATTACCCGAATTTTTATTTTTTGTCAATGGCGATAATAAAAGCATAAATATTGAATTTGTGAAAGTGATAAGAGAGAATGGAAAACTAAAATGCAAGAAATTATTATCTAAGAGACCAGAATTTGCGGGAGGGTGTTGAGGGAAAAAAAACGGGGTACACACCAGTTCAGCATCAATAGCTCCGTGAGTGGTCGAGGGCCTAATGTACTTCGCTACAGTGCAGAGCTAATCGTTGTGATGCATTCCACTCAAATAGTATATCGTGATAGTCAGAATCCACAGGAAAGTAATGATAGAAGCTGTTTGTAAGGCTTCTTAATTAGGGCTTGGAAATAGTATTGACCATAGAATGAAATTTTTTCGAGAAAAAATAAATCGATAAAACGGTAATTATCGATTTGTTTATTATATTTGCACCTGATGATACCAATTGAAATAAATAAAGCCTTGTCGAATCCAACACGACTTAATATCTTGAAATGGCTTAAATGTCCCGAGGATAACTTCCCGCCACCTAAAGTTTCCGAAGGATTTGAGCTAGGAGTGTGCCTTATTTTAATCAAGAACAAAGCAGGATTATCTCAATCAACTATTTCTCAATACATGGCGCAACTTTCAAAAGCCGACCTTGTAACTTCTCAACGATTAGGAAAATGGACTTTCTTTAAACGTAATGAAAATACTATACAAAGCTATGCTGAATTTATTAAACAAGATTTGTAAAAAAAATTTAAACAATAAGATCGACAATTTACGATATGTAGATCTGTTAAATCTCCCATTTATTAGAAGATTTTCTTCGGGAAAAGGAAATGGTCGAAAAGTAAATTTCTTTAACTCACCAATTAGACAGAAAAAAGGGTACATTTTTATCCTCTTGATTTTCATGGGACATATCTCTTTCGCACAAAGCTTTGAAGTGATGTTGGGTTCAGAACGTGTTTTTACTGACGCCCAATACCTGAAGTTCTTTGATGAAAAAAAGAAGATCTCCTTATTTTCAAGAGTAAGAGCCACCTCAGAATATGATAGAAATGAAACCGATTTATTTACTGGAGCGTATTTGAGTTACACCACCGAATCTAACTTTGGAGCAACGATACTCGGACGAATTTCTTCGAATAGTTCTGGCGTAGATATTGGCGTTCATTATCTGAAAACCACAAATTCTTTTATGGTCTTCGCACTTGCATCTATCAACATTGGAAATGACTTATTGTACAGTTGGTTTTCCGTCATACGTTTTACACCTGCTCTAAAAAAGGGTTGGAAACTGGCTTCAAGCTTAGAATTATTTACAGCCTTCAGTCAAATAGGGCATTTAAACAGCGTCCAAAGGGTTCGACTTGGCTTAGACAAAAACAAATATCAGTTTGGA
>CAZDTI010000739.1:0-3182 GCA_964508085.1 uncultured Saprospiraceae bacterium
GATTCTTTCAGACTTGTCTCTTAGATTGTCCTTTTTAGTCCCAACTTAATTTTTCTTTGAAGGTCTGTATAGGAAAAAGGTAACACTTTTTATGCAGACATTATTCTTTCAATAAACGCTTCTGCATTTTCCTTATGAGCATCTCGTTTTTCCTTATCCATTCTATTATAGGAATAGAACAGCATGGAAGTTCTGGGGTTTGATTTGAAAAATTCCTGGTGCTTATCAATGAATTGCCAGAATAGCCCATCCCAGATTTTTTGCCAGTCACCTTTTGAATAGTTACTCATTTTCTTGATGTAGTTAGAACCGCCGACATATGGTTTGGTTGCGAAGGTGCCGCCATCTGAGAATTGGCTCATCCCATAAACATTTGGCACCATGACCCAATCATAGGCATCTATAAATAATTCCATAAACCAACGGTATACCTCATTAGGATCAAATTCGCAGAGCAACATGAAATTACCCAATATCATTAATCGTTCAATGTGGTGACAATAGCCTGTTTTTAGAACTAGCTTAATCGTTTCGTCAATGGGTTCGATACCAGTAGTTCCATCATAAAAGCTAGTTGGTATTTTTCGGTTGAAATTCCAGAAGTTTTTCGTTCGAGAGTAGCTACCTTTACATTCGTACATCCCTCTTATAAATTCTCTCCAACCAATTATTTGTCTTACAAACCCCTCTGTAGAGTTGATCGGAATCTTTTCTTGTGCTGCGAATGCTAGACTTTCTTCAAGCACGTAATTGGGCAAAATCAATCCCACATTTAGCAGTGGAGAAAGAATACTGTGATTTAAAAAAGATTGTTGTTTTACAATTGCATCTTCATAAATTCCAAAATCAAAAAAGCGATAATCTAAGAATTGAACCAACCAGTCTTTCGCTTCTTGATGGCTTATCGGATAAATTGGATCTTCGGAAACCTCACCAGGATTGCCCTTAAAATATTTTTCAGTGTAAGCCACTGCTTCTTTCCAAAAAGAGGAGGATTTAGGGAAATAAATATTAGGAGGAATTTTTCCTTTAGGATATTTTTTTCGGTTCTCAGAATCATAGGTCCACTTCCCTCCTACCGGTTTTTGATCTTCTTCTAGTAAGATGTTAAGTCTTTTTCTCTGCTGCTTATAAAAAGTAGTTTGGAAAAAAGATTTCTTGTCTTCTCTAAAAAAAGTAGACAAATCTTCCTTTGTATTCAGGAACATTGGACTGGGAGAAACATGAAGATCACAATTCTTCGTAACTTCAATAATCCGCTTTTCCAACCAATTATCAACTGGGTCAATAATGTTAATATCTGTTATTTTTTTACTTTTTATTTCCTTATCAAATGTCTGGATATCAGCTAATTCATTTTCGGAATCAATGTAATAAACCTTAATTCCTTTTTCTTCTAAAAGATGCTGATAACATTTCATAGAGGCTCTGTGGAATGCTATTTTCTGTTTGTGAAAAGAGTACTGTTTAAAGAATAGGTATTCTTCTATCAAGTAGACATCATCTCCGTTTTCTAATAAAGTACTTTCCGCGAAAAGCTGGTGCGGGAATATCAGGCTAATTGTTTTTCTCATTGTTCTTATTTCGTCTGCACCTTTGGCTACAGTATTTCACCTCACTCCAGTTCTTTTGCCATTTCTTACGCCATGTAAATGATTTGTTACAGACCAAGCACATCTTTGTTGGCAGTTCACTTTTTCTCATTCTGAATCAAGGATTTCGTTTATAAATATTGAATCTCGGTTTTTTCTCACATGCAAGTCTAATATTCTTTTACTTTCTTCCTTTACTTTTGGATGATCTCGATGTCCCCAAATTTTATCTCTCGCCTTTCGTCCACTTGCCACAAAGTCAACCGCTGGTGGTGGATAAGTAGATTCTATACCGTTGAAAGCCCGATCTAAGGCTGTCATTTTCCAAGGTTCATGAATGAATTCGACAGGAATATCTTTTAACTCTGGCACCCACTTCTTTATAAAAACACCTTTAGGGTCATGATCTTGTGATTGTTTAATTGGGTTGTACATTCTCACAGTGTTAATCCCTGTAGTTCCTGCTTGCATCTGAAATTGAGGATAATGAATCCCTGGTTCATAATCTAAAAACTGTTGTGCTAAATGATACATTCCTAGCCGCCAATCACAATCGAAATGGAGACAAAACAAGGACACCATCATAGCACGCATTCTAAAATTCACCCACCCAGTTGCGGTTACACATCGCATACATGCATCCACCATCGGAAAGCCTGTTTTCCCTTCCTTCCACGCCCGTATTAAGTTTTCATCATTGCTGTGTTCTAATAATTCATAACCTCGATTCACACAATATTTTTCATAATCACACTCTACCTCAAACTTCTGAATAAAATGACTGCGCCACTTCAACCGAGTCAACATGCCCAAAAAACTTCTTTTATTTCTTTGATAATTTGGATGGTTTCGAACGAACTGAACAGTTTGCTTAATCGTAAGATTTCCCCAGGCCAAATAAGGAGATATTCGGCCACAGGATTTTCTACTTTCTGTTGGTTTAGAAATGTGCCTATTGTAGTTTTCACCTCTATCTTCGCAAAAGGAATTCAAATATTTCCAAGCAAATATTTCCCCAGCTTTTTGGAAGGAATTAGGGTAATTCTTAAGCTGCTTCTCTAACGCGGTCTCTAATTCATAAGGATTGTCTAACTGGAGCTCTGCTGTTTTTGAAAAGTGATTTTGAACAATCGGTGTACCAACGTGCGCATACCATTGATCATCCCATGAAACTCTGTTTTTTATACCTCTAACAATACCATCGCGTTGAATTTCTTGCCAAATAACAGCTTCTTTTTTCAAATATTTCGACACCTCTTTATCCCTATTCCAAGTCGTTCGAACACCACTTTCTTCATAGGAAAAAACACAGTTTACTTGTAAGGATTGACAAAGGAAACTAAAAACGTCCCTCGCCTCCGCATGAAAAACCATCACCTTTCTTCCCGATTCCTCCAACTGCTTATTCATCTCAAGAATCGAATGGTAAACAAACTGTAAATGCCTCAAAGAGCAATCCGGATAATTGATAGCAGAAGGTTCAAAAATATAAATTGCAATATAATCCTCCGCTGCATTTTCCGCTTCTAAAAAGGGCAAATGATCTTGAGTTCTTAAGTCTCTCTTTAGCCAAACTATATTTCGTTTTTC
>CAZDTI010000740.1:0-3181 GCA_964508085.1 uncultured Saprospiraceae bacterium
TTTTCTTTACAGTTGAAGAAATAACATTCAGATTGAATCCAAATTGTTCCTATTAAATATAAAAATAAAACCAATGTTAGAAAGAAGAGGAAATACCGTTTCTCTGGCATAAAGCGAGGGAAAATATGAAAAACCATTAGATAGGTGGATATCGCATTTAAGATAATGTAACGACTGAAGTCAACAAGGACAGCAAGAGGTTTATCATCGGGTTCGCTCCCTACATAGTACAAAATAGCAGTAGCAAGGGTGTACAATAAGAAAACGATCCAGTCCGATTTGATAAGTTTAAATTGCATGTGTCTTGTTTTAAGATGGATAAGTTTAATAAGGTGAATTTGGTGGACGGGGTGTATGGAGTCTCCCTTTATAAACAGCAAATTACGTTAGTGGGAAACCTCATCCACCTCATCCACCATTCTTCAAATTACTGCGCTCTTCGAATCTCTTCCGACCCACTATTTCTGTTTCGCTTCCCTTTCTTCATGTGCTGATTCCCAAAGGTATAACGAAATTGCATATTTACAACAGGTGCTGCCCATTTTGAAGTAACATCTGCATCCATATTCGCATATTGAATATCTGCGTTCCAGTATCTTCTAAAGACATCTTCCATACCAATACTGATCTTACCTTTGTCTTTCAAAATCTTTTTGCTCAAACCAAAACTCACACCATACAACCATTTTCCATTCATAATTCCTTCCATCTCTCCGCTATTGTACCAGCCACCGATCTCGGTATTAATGTCACCAGGAAGCGTGAACTCCATTTGTAGAACTGCAGTTATGCTCCAATTGGAACGATCAAAAACGGTTGGTAAGCCTTCCTCAGAAAAATACTTAGTATGGCTGGCTATCGCTCCACCATATCCATCCAAACCAGGGATGAAGCTAAGAGGGAAAAACAAACTGGTACTGAAATTATCCAACTTTTCTACGTTGACCACCGTCGCACTAGCACTTCCGGAGGCATCATCTTGATTAGTGAAATCAACCATCGCATCTTTCGTTCTTTTGTACTCAATGTTGAAAAATGGCTGAGATTCGTAGCTCAAATTAAACTTCATACTGTGTGTGAGCGCAGGACGTAATAATGGATTTCCTGCTTCGAAAGTATAAGGATCCCAGTAGTACACAAAAGGATTCAAACTAGAGTAACGTGGACGATCTATTCTGTAGCTATAGGCAACACTTGCCGCTAATTCTTTTGTAATTTTACGCTGCAATGAACCAGAAGGGAATAGTTTTTTAATGTCTCTGGTCAAGGTAGAATCAAGGGTTTCAGAAGTCCCTTCTGACTTACTCACTTCATAACGTAAACCAGCTGTTCCAGACCAGTCACCGCTATTAAAACTCATCTTTCCATAAGCTGCCATTATTGATTCATCGAAAATAAAATGATTGCTCTGGCCTGCATTGTTTTCCCAAGTATTTTCAGACGTTTCCTGAAAGGCTTTTAAATCATTATCCAATTTAGCGTCACTATATTTCAGTCCAGTTTGTAAACTGACGGCTTTGTTCAAAGGATAATTGTAATCTAGTTTAGAAGAAAAAATTCGAGTGCTTCCTGGTTGATCGTATTTAGTACCGCCAAAGAAATTACCTACATTTTCCTCCACAGTTTGGAGTACACTGAGGCTATTTCTATTGAACTTAGCATAGTTAAAATCGAGATCTAATTTCTGTCCAAGCGTATCTATTTCATAGGAATAATAAGGGTTGAAAATAATGAGGTTCCAGTCGCTGTCCGTATTATTTGTAGTGGTTAAGTCGAGGTCTTGTTTTTCTTGGTCTAAGAAGTTTACGATGGTATTGTTTTCCGCATTCTTCTCTTTTTGACTTGTAAAAAAACGAGAGCTGAAACCGATGCTTTGATTTTCTGTAAAATTATAATCCATAGACAAACCACTTCTAAAGGTACCAGCTTTCGAAGGATCAATATTGTGCTGATCATATACATCTCCATTGATTCTACGCTGGATAATTAGCTGATCATAATCTGTATTTCGGCTGTAACCAATGGTTCCATTTACGTTAAAGTCACCTTGGTAATGGCTAAGGTTCAAGCCACCTCTGTATCTGTAAAATTCACCTTTTCCTGCACCCAAAGAAAGCGTACCATTAGTACCATATAAGCTGTTTTTCTTTAGGATGATATTGATAACCGCCCCCGTACCAGCAGCTTCAAACTCTGCACCCGGTTGGTGAATAACTTCGACCTTTTTAATGTTGTCACCGGGCATATCACGCAACAAGGATTGCACGTCCATATATTGTGTCGTTTTTCCATTGATTAAGATGGTGATGTTTGATTGTCCAGCCATTTTGAGCTTATCGCCAATAACAATCATACCTGGAACTAACTTCATCACATCCATCACATTGCCATTCATGCTGGTCAGATTGTTTTCTACATTGACTACCAAACGGTCAGAGCGCTGTTCTAATAGAGGAACCTTAGCGGTTACCTCCACAGTGGAGAGCACTGCTGCATCTTCCATTAGTTGTACAGAAATGCTCGTGTTATTTTCTTTCGGAAATTCTAAAGCAGAGATCTGACCAGAAGCATAACCCAGCATGTTTGCATTCAAATAGTAGTTTCCATCGGGGATATCAGAAAGGGTAAAGCGGCCATTTTCATCTGTTGAGCCAGCTTGGATAACGGTGCTGTCAGTGGCATGATACAGAGCTACAGTAGCGAAGTATATGCCTTTGTCGCTGTCGTCTGAAATTTGGCCATTCAGTGTATTCTGAGCCAATAAGGTTGCGCTATTAAGTAAGCAAAAAAGGAAGAATGACATTTGGAGTTTCATGATGAGCTTGTTTAAAGAGTGAATTATTTTAAAGGTTAGCCTTATATTTTTTGTGTATGATTTGATTATGATCCAAATGTAGGTCGGAAAGAGGCTTTGCGAAAGGAGAAAACGGTGAATCGGGGTATTTTTCCGGTGAATGTTACTTTTTATAGAAATCCCGTCCAAATGGGGTCATTCATCTTTGAATAGGGTACTAAGATATTGTACTACTTTCTCAGTATGACTAACTACTTACCGCGTATACACAGAAAAACCACAGGAGCTGACCCCTGTGGTTTGTAGTGTGACCTAAGAATTAGGTCTTTAAATAGGTTTTAGTTAAAGGCCGCTGGTATCCGCCGGCGGCTTTTGTTTTTTCACAAT
>CAZDTI010000741.1:0-3163 GCA_964508085.1 uncultured Saprospiraceae bacterium
AGCAAAAAGTGGATTGCCCTATGATGCGAACTTTGTTTCAAGATTAGCTTAAAATCACTTGTTTTTTAACTCAGTTCTTTGTTGGCGAGTAGTGTTTATTTTTTTCCTGTGCTTGACTAATCATATGGTCAGTTATTTTCCAATTATTATTTAATTTTTTATAAACCCTTAAGTGGTGTATGTATCGATCTTTCATGAAAGTACCATCACTCCATTTCTGACCTATTCTTATATTGGTTGAGCGCAATAGTGCAATGTCATCAGTTAGAAATTGTACATCATCATTTTGATAATTGTCAGTACCTTCCATAACGAAGTCCATTGCAAAAATTTCTTTAAGTAATGCTCTTAATTCTGACTTTGATCTCATTCTATCGCCAAAGGCATTGGTCCAATCAATATCTTCAGAATAGTCCGAAATCGCTAATTCAACATTTTTTTTATCCCATCCTTCATTCCAGTTATCAATCGTCCGAATTATTCTTTCCGATTCTATATTTTTATCTATTTTCACTTCTTCTTTATTCGAATTACATCCAAGTGCAAATCCGATAAATAAGACTATCAAAATTTGTTTTTTCATATCAAAGGGTTTTAATGCTGGTCAGTGTTTGTGTATGGTTTCGTTTGGATTTGCACTAAGTTAGCAAAAAGGAAAGAATCCAATGTTCAGCAGTTAGGAATTTCAGAGCAATACGTTATACATGTTGTTGTAAATTGTTATTTAACTGTTTGCTAAACTTAGTGATTGTAAAAAACTAAATATTCTTTAGCAATATTTTCAATTGAATATTTCATTAATCATTGATTTCTAAAGCTCCTTCAATAGATTTGGACACAACTTTTCCAATTCCTGAAAATCCGCCAGTAAAACTAAAGTAGATTTTTCCTTTTCTATCAATAACAATATTGGTCGGATAGCCGTTGATTTGAAATACATTGCAAGTTTCCTTAGCATTGGTAACAATAGGATACTCAAAATTATATTTCTTTAAACTTCTCTTTACTTTTTTTTGATCGTCATAAGTAATAGAGGCAAATACAACATCAGAGTTCTCTTTGTACTTTTCATAAATTTCATTCAATGCTGGTATTTCTTCTAAACAAGGCGCACAGCCTACAAACCAAAAGTTCAATACAACTACTTTACCAATAGTATTCTCAGTAGAAATAATATTTCCATTAATATCTGTAAACTCAAATTCTGGCGCATTTGTTTCATGTAAATCTTGCGCATTGACCATTGAATGAGAAATTATTGTAGATAAAACCACAAAAAGAATAAGAATATTTTTTTTCATAACGTTATGTTTAGTGCCCATTGAACAAATAGTCTTACTGTTTTTCTTATTTGTTTCAACGTGTTTGTGTAAAGTTCGTAGCGGAAATCCTTAGGATTCATGAATACATTAGTTTAAAACTAGGCATTCCATGAATAAAATCAGCTGTGATTTCCGCCGTAACCGAAAGATAGCAAAAAGGCTTGAAATTCCGATTAGGAATTCAGCCGCAATGAGCTATACACTTTGCTGTACTACGTTTTTATTTCTTTTTTAAATTCTGTGAAAACTTTATCATATTCGAGTGCCTCAATTAATTTTTCAAGAACTAATTCCGCCGTTTTTAAATCACGAATGGCCAAATAAAAGTCAAAGTCCTCTCTACCAATAATAACAAGCAATTTTGTAGAATCATTAATTTGATAGTCGAAGTCAGGATTATCTGCAGGGATAAGATTCTCAAATTTCAAAAGTCCAAATCCTTTAAAAATCTCTATGATTTTCTGGGTCTCACTTGAGTTGATTGAATATGTGTTTTTATCTTTTCCATTCGTTTCTAGAACAATATTCCGCTGAGTTTTTGTCGAAAAGAATGAAAATAAAAGGCTGTCTTTTCGCTTAGACAATAATTCGTAACTCTTGTCAGAATATGAATTTTGTGAAAAAGCTGCCAGACCTAAAAATCCAATCAATAAAATCAATAATATTCTCATTTTCTCAAATGTAATACAACGGTTTTGAGTTTGGTTGGTTGCGTGGTTTAGCGACTAAGTTAACAAACAAATCACAGATAGGAAATTCCAGCGGACACGAGCATAGCCAACTGAGCGAAGCAATTTTCAGAAGTAGGCGAGAACAAGCACTTACTTATAATCATTGTTGTGTGTAGTTTTTATTTCAAAATTAAAGTGGTCAACCTTTTCTCCTTTTCCAAATGTCGATTCGTAAAACTTAATTGCTTGTTCATCTTCCGAGTGTGCTTCAACGAAAATTGTTTCAATTCCATTATTCAATGAATAATTTTTTAGATAGTCAATTAATTCTTTTCCTACTCCTTGGTTTTGAAGCTGTACTTTAACCGCTATGTCATAAATATATAGTTCACTCTTGTCAGTATAATACTTTTCTAGTTTATACGCAGTCAGTCCTCCAATAATTTTATTTTCATGAATTGCTGCAATTGCATAAAAATCAGGTTTATTTAATAGTTTCTTCAATTGTCTTTCTGAAGCTACTTTATTAGATTCCTCGAAAACCTCATTCAGTAGTTCTATAAGTTCTATGAATCTCTCAATATCATTTTCTTGAATCCTTGAGATTTTGAAATTATTTTTCATGATAGTATTTAATCAAAAATAGAAAATTCTAGCGGACACACGGGTAGCGAATTGGCGATGCAATTTTCCTAAGCGGTGGCCTGAGCTTGTCGAAGGCTAGGCTCTAACTAGCAATAAATTATACACGGTGTCGTGCTTTCGTTATTTTTTTATTTCCATTTCAATTAGTTCAAGAATACGATTCATGGTTTTTTTTAGTTCGTACTCTTCTTTTAATCCATCATTTCGAACTTCGTCAAAATATATGACGAGCAATCTGAAGTTTGGATTATCATAAAATCGCTTTGGTTCAAAATTCTGAATTTCATTATTATTAATAATATGTGCATCTACAAATATTTCATGTATTAAGTTATCTCTTCTTTTTTCTATTTTCATTGTATCTTCAAAGGCGTCTGTAATAATATCTTCAAGAGATGCTAGAATATATTTTAGTTCCTTATTGGAAAGATTGTTGATTTGACCTGAAGAAATAATTGATTTTAAAATTCCTTTATTGGGATCAAAAGTCCAGTTCTGATTTAATTTTCTCCATTTTTTAAAGAA
>CAZDTI010000742.1:0-3133 GCA_964508085.1 uncultured Saprospiraceae bacterium
ACTGCTCCAAATCTTATTAATTTCATAATTTTTTTTTAATTCGGGTTGTAGGTTAGATATAGTGATTTTTAGGGTAGATGGGTGATAGGTGGATGGGTAGATGGGCTTCCTTCTAACGTAAAGAACTGCGAAAGAAGGAAACCCATCTACCCATCTACCCATTCAACGTTATAAACCCCCCATCAATTGGAAAATCTGTTCCCGTAATAAAAGCGGCCTCATCAGAGCATAAATAAAGCGCTAAATCAGCTACTTCTTGAGGTTTACCCATTCTACCTATGGGTTGGGTTTTCGAAAGATTTTCAAACATTTCCTGCTCTTTTCCAGGATAATTTTTAGCGATGAATCCATCTACAAAAGTCGTATGAACTCTAGCTGGAGATATACAATTGCATCGAATGTTGTGCGCTAAATAATCCTTAGCAATGGAATAGGTCATGGTCAAAACAGCACCCTTCGTCATGGAATAAGCAAACCTATCAAGTAGCCCAACAGAAGAGGCTATGGAGGCCATATTAACAATTACCCCTTTATTTTTTTCTTTAAAATAGGGGATGGCCGATTTAATACAATTATAAATGCCTTTAATATTAACATTGTATAATCTGTCTAAATCTTCCGTTGTTGTATTTTCAATATTTCCGACAAAGCCAATTCCAGCATTATTAATTAAAATATCGATCCTATTTTCAGTTGCTGCAATGGAAGAGATAACTGTTGCTACTTGATGCGGGTTGCTGACATCGCATTGGTGAAAAACAGACCGACCCTGAGTTGCTTTAACTTCAGTGACCGTTTCTTTTCCGGCCTTACTATCCTTTTCTAAAATATGTACAATTGCGCCCATTTCCGCGAATGTAATGGACATCGCTTTTCCGATCCCGCTTCCTCCTCCCGTAATGATGGCCACTTTCTTATTTAGGTTAAATTTCATTCAGAAAGTCTAATTTATTTAAGAAAAATCTCAATGACCGGCACTTCTACATTAGGCTTCCGTACCGGTATTTTTATTTTCACCCCTGTATCCCCTTCCTTAGTTTCATCGAGCCAGGCCCCTTTTTTATTTGTTGTTTTAAGTTCCGATGCATCGTTGAGCAACTGGATGTGTTCTATTTTTCCATTCAGTCCAGGGATATAAATGGTTTTGAAAGGCCATTCCAAAACATGAACATAGAGCCGGTTTGTTTCGGGATTATAGGTTAATAAACAATTATCGGGTTTTTCAATACTTTCGGGAGCAGCGGTACATCCATAGATGGAGCGACCATGATATTTCATCCATTTTCCGGTAGCCTCTAAACGGTCCACGGCTTCTTCTTGTATGACTCCCCGGCCAGTTGGTCCAACATTTAACAACAAGTTGCCCCCTTTGCTTACGGTTTCTATGAGCATAACAATAGTTTGGTGTGGACTCTTCCAGGTGTATTGGTCTCGAAAATATCCCCAGGAACCTGAAAAGGTCTGGCAAGTTTCCCAAGGTACTTTTTCTCCCTCATGGGTGACCCATTCTTCAGGCATGAACTGCTCGGGAGACTTGAAATCCCAGCCCCCTTCTTTTTCCAAGTCCAGACGATCGTTTAGGATAATTTGAGGTTGGTGTTTACGGATCAATTTGTACAGGTTTTCCGAATCCCAATAATCGCGACCTTTTCCGTTCTCTTTTTGAGGGTAGGAAAAGTCGGCAAAGAGGACATCAATCTGTCCATAGTTGGTTAACAGTTCTGTTATTTGATTTTTAAGATAGTCCTGAAAAATTTTAAGGTCACGGTCTTTGTCCTTTTCTAATTCATCCTTGTTATTTCTAGCTGGGTGGATAGGATCTTTTACGGTAAAGTGCGGATGATGCCAATCTATTAAGGAATAGTAAAGCCCTATTTTTATTCCTTCTGCCCGGAATGCAGACACCAACTCTTTCATCAGGTCACGTTTAATGGGGGAGTTGGTAACCTTATAATCGGTGTACTTACTATCGAACATACAAAAACCATCGTGGTGCTTGGCAGTAAAAACAACATACTTCATCCCCGCATTTTTTGCCAGTTTTGCCCATTCCGCTGGATTGTATAAATCAGGATTAAAGTACCCTGCATACCTTTCGTAGTTCTCCTTTTGTATTTTTTCTGTGCTCATAACCCATTCGTGCCGAGCAGGTACTGCGTATATTCCCCAATGTATAAACATGCCAAAGCGTGCTTCCGTCCACCATTGCATCCGCATTTCTTTTTCTACTTTCGTTTCCCTAGTTAATTGACAAAAAGCGGAAGTGGAGATGGTCAATAATAACAGGGCAATAACAGTATTTTTCATTTTAACATGTTAATAGGCATGGTAGCATAAATAATTTACAAACCGCTCAAAGTTAAAAAATAAATCCGTAATCACTCCATGCGAGGCCATTCCATTCCTCAACAGTAATAGTATTGTTAGGAAGATCGTTGCAAATGCAGATAATTACAACATCAACACCGATTTTATTACGGTCGGTGGTGGATCGGCAGGAGCAATTACAGCGGTGACTTTAGGCATCTCCGATCAAGAAGTTTTCAGAGATGAGATCAGCTTAGCAGATGACCCAACTTTGGCAACGACCAACCTGGATCAAACTTATGAGATACAAAGTATCGTTGATTTTTGGGGAAGCAATGTAGCACTGGAAACGCATGAACTCCTTTATGGTCAAAATCATTTCGATAGCAATGATCCCGACTTATTTATCGCCCATGGAACAGATGATCCTACGGTGCTTTATACGGAGGCAGAAGAATTGGTTCATTTGTATGATTCCACAGATGCATATGTCGAACTCAATACTCTAGAAGGTCAAGGTCATGGCCCTTGGGGGCGACTTTGGGGGGAAAGGGTTTGGCAGAATTGTCTTTTGAGTTTCTGGTGGCACAACAAGAATAGATGTTGGATGATGGTTGTTTGACAACCTCAGTTCCAGATATCCAAGTCGCTGAAAATTATATCGACATTTTTCCTAATCCAGTCGTCAATCAATTTACGATTAATGGAAACTTAGATTTGTATCACATCGATATACTGAACGCTGCTGGACAAATCACACAAACGATTAACAACATCGGAAATTCTCATACTTTCGATATTACAGCGCTTCCTGCTGGGGTGTATA
>CAZDTI010000743.1:0-3130 GCA_964508085.1 uncultured Saprospiraceae bacterium
AATCCAGCATCTAGCGAATTCATAAACAAAAAAATGGCTACGCCTAAGGCCACTCCAAGTGAAGCAACTAATGTTTGTTTTATGCCCTTAGTAATATGAGTAGTGGCGATATCCAGGTTGACAGGTAGTCTCATGATTTTTTATTTAGAAGGTTTGATATTATCAGTGACTAAGGTGACCGTTTCGTCAATGCCGTCTATCACTTGCACCCAATCACTGCTGACAAATTTAGTCTCGACTTTAGTTTTTTCTTCCTGTCCTTTTACCTGCACATAGCCACCGTAGTCGATGTAATTTCTTGGAATCAGTAAGACACTTTTAGAATCGCCGATGTGGATATTCGCTTGCAATTGCGTATTGAGAATCTTAAAATCTAAAGGATCCGTAAAGTAGAGTTTACACAAAAACGATTGTGTAGCATCATCAAAAGATGGTAGTATTTCTTTTACAACTCCTTCATAATTTTTCTCCTTGTTGACATTTAGCTGGATGGCTGCTTTTTGTCCTTCTGCTACTTTGACAATATTACTTTCATCAAGATTTACCAAAGCATAGATTTTGTCTGGATTGGCAATCTCCGCTATAACCTCTCCTTGTCGCACATACTCCCCTAATGACTTGTGGCTTTTGTACACCTTACCCCCTTGCAGGGCAATGATTTTTGATTTCGTAGTGGCTGATGAATAGAGGCGTTTTGTAGTCTGATTAGCCACTATGACTTGGTTCGCATCATTTTGGATTTTTTGATAACTGTCTTTTGCTGTTTCAATATTCTTCTTACTGGTCTCATATTGGAGCACCGCATTTTCGTATTCTACTTTGGCAATGCTGTTCTTTTTCCAAAGCCGCTCATAGCGCTCTGCCTGCAATTTATCTTGCTCCATTTTATCCATTGCAATATCAATATTGGTCTTTGCCTGCAAGAGGAGTGGCGCTGTGCTTGCTGCATTTTGTTCAGCTATGGCGAGTTGTTCATTAGCCCCTCTGAGATTTATCTTACTATCATCGTCTTTGATTTCCACTAAGGTGCTTCCCTTTTTTACGATGTCGCCTTCTTCAAAGTCAAGTTTAGTGATATACCCATTAGACTGTGCGATCAATGTGTATTCTTCCTCCGCTGCTAAAAGCCCTGAAGCGAATACCGTTTCGCTGACTTCTTTTCTAACGGGTGTCGTTTCCTGCGTCTCTTTTCCACAGGATAAAAAAGTCACGATTAAAATATTAAAGAGAAAAAGGGATGTTGAATTCTGATATTTCATTTTTCTGAATGTTATGGTTCGTAATTCTTTACGTTAGTTCTAAAAGGCGGACAAGTTAGTGGGAAGCCCATCCACCTATCTACCCATCTACCCATCTACCCATCCACCCATTATTCCCCCACTACAAATCACCAAGAGCCTTATTATTGACATTAATTTTTGCATTTACAAGTTCAAGATTCGATATGGAAGTAATCAGATTATACTCCGCAGCGATTACCGCGTTAAGACTTTGAATAGTGAGATCTATACTTACGATTCCTTCTTCGTACAGATTAAGATTCTTAGCGTAAGTATCTTTTTGTAGATGTAGAATTTCTTTGTTGGATCGGATTTGTGATTGCGCCTGAAGGTATTCTGATTCCTTTTTTTTCACTTCCAGTATGGTCTCGTTTTTTTCTTTGAGGGTATTATTCGCGGCGATTTCAAAATCAAACTGCGCATTGTACTTGTTGGCAATTTGCTGTGAATTCGGAATGGGAATATTTAGCTTTAGTCCGAAATAATTACTGTTTATCCAATTGCCTGATAGTGGTTTAAATTCCGTGTTAAATAAATTCCAAGAATTGGAAAATTGAAAAGAAACCGTGGGCAAGAAGGATTGTTTTGCAGCCATCAATGATTGCTTAGCATACTTTTCCCGCAGTGCTGCGTTTTCTATCCCTAATTTATTTAATCGAATATTTGGCATTTCGGAAAGCTTACTGTCCTCTTCCTTTTCCACGATTTCAATGTTTACTTTCTCAGGAATATCAGTCAATGTTTTTAGGCTCAAGTAGTATTGCTCTTGCAGAAAATTTAGTTGTCGATAAGTCTCTTCGATTTGTAAGTGATTGATTTTTGTATCGTTTACATCTTGTTGCTTGATGAGTCCTTCCTCATATTTGTTGTTGACGATGGCCAGTAAGGAATCCGATGTTGCGATGTTTTGCTCCGTGTTTTGAATCTGCTTTTGGATATTGATGATGTTGTAGTAATTCGCCACCAGGTTATCTTGGTACTGCTTCAAGCTAAGGAGGTTGTTTGATTTGGTCAGCGCTATATTGATATCTGCCAGTTTTACATTGTTGTATCCATTGGGATTGAAAAGTTTGATGTCTATAAAATTATTGAGCGCTGTATTGTATTGAACGCCAGTTTGCACTTCTTGAAAAGTACCCGGTGTACCACCAAATATTTCGCTGGGAAAAAGGTTGACCCCTAATTTGGTATTGTTTTGAAACTGCGCAGAGAGGAGATTGCCTGTAATATCGATGGTGCTGATAAGAGCGGCCAATCTTGATTTCTGAGCTTGGGAGAATCTAATTTTGTTATTCTCTAAATCTAAACTATTGTCTGTCGCAAAGCTGATCAGATCATCTACCGAGGAGAATACTCTTGATTTTGGCTCCATCGAATCAGTGATTTGGCTGTAGCCAGAACTCGCAAAGAGTAGAAGAATAAGAATAAGAGATTTGTATCGCATTGTACCTTTCTTTTAAATTGATAGGTCAAAGTTGCAATGCAATACAGAATAATTCAACGACAAAATAGGTGAAGTGGACGAAATAAGGATGAAGTGGACAAGTAAGCGTTTAGATTAATAGCTGTTGATTGGCTATTCTATTGATAATGAAATGGGCTTCAAATTTTCAAAGAACGAATAACTTTTTATTTCAAATACTTTTGTATAGTCTTAAAATAAAAGTCTAAATTTGATAGCCCGTATTACCCAGTAATAGTAGTAGTGTTTTTATGGCTATTCGCCAAACCAGCCCGTTCCTTTCAGGCGTGGGTAGATAATGGTGGATAAGGACAGATAAGAGGTTTCCCTCTAAACTTGTCCGCCTTTTAGGGCTGACGCGACTGGTCGCAAACTAAGGGAAAACCCT
>CAZDTI010000744.1:0-3120 GCA_964508085.1 uncultured Saprospiraceae bacterium
AAAAATTGATGATTCGAATAATAATTCATTTATACAAATCTAAAGGCTCTCTGCGACCTCTGCGTGATGAAAAATACGATAGGTACTCTCTTATCGTAAATTTTCGAACGTGTACACTTTACATATGGGATGATTCATGTTTTGAATTAAAACGCTTTCTAAGATTTAGTTAAAGTTCAAGTAAGTTTCCAAAATCCATCCTCGTGTTCCATTTAGGTCAACGAGTACAAATCTAGCCTCTCGGCCATCTAAGTTAATTTTATTGTTAGAATATTCTACCACCCGTACTACGGAACTATCTGGCAAACGAACATCCATTGTAGGAGCGCCCATATTCGGTTCCATACGGATAGCCAAACTACCACCTCCGCTGTTAGTCATCGCCATTACGTCTACATTCTCAGAAGCGCTGGGAACAGCAGAAGCTGCTGGTGTTGCAATTGGACTCTCAAACTTAGGTTCTGCATTTGCATTTTGATTAGCCACCTGGGCTTTAAGTGCTTCCAGCTCCTTTTTCATTTCTTCAAAGACAGAACTGTCTGCCGTTTCTATGTTTGGATCCGCTTGATTTACGACCTGCACATTATCAACTTCTACACAGACTTCATCACAAATTTCTTCTAGATTGTCTTTTTCTGTCGCTGTTTCAAGAGATTTTTTTACGCTTTCAAAAACGGAAGTATCCGCTGTTTTTACATTTGGGTCTACTCGATTACGCTCCTGAACTTTTTCTACAACTTTCTGAAGCATTCCTAAAAATGATTTACCTAACATTGTTTTGTGTTTTTTATGAATAATGACACAAAGATACAACATCTTAAATTAGTTTTAGGAGGACGAGGGGTTAAAGGTTATCAAAAGCGATAGGCTACTCCCCCATTCACCCCATACAAAACATAGCGTTGTGAAAGGGTATTTGTTTCACTTGCAAAATCACTTGGATAAATACGAAGCATCGGTGCCAGTCTCCAGTCCAAATGTTTTGTTAGCTTACCACCGAAAGAGAGTCCGAAATGATAACCCAGTCCTACTTTAGTCTTGAATAAATCAGTTTCACTGTTGTCAATATCCAGGTCTCTAGATATTGCATTTGGGGTTTCTAACAATTCATTTGGGACAAGGCCTTTTGTTTTCAAAGAAAGATTGGCCAAAATACCAGCTTCTATACCGACAGCCCATTTCTGGAGTGGAAACTGATAAGAAAGAATCACTGGAATATCCAGTAATCTATACCTATTATGGATATTCTTGTCAATAGTACTAGTGGTGGTTTGAAGGACCTCTCCCATGATATCTATGGTATCTCCTTCAAGGTTCACACGACGGACTTGAATACCATTTATCATTTCAGACTCGGTTCCGATTTTTTTATAAGTGTATCTTTCTGCTATATTAGTAGATTGCAATCCGATGGTTAGACCAATATTCGACTTTTCATGTCTTGCTCCAATGAAGACACCGTAGTGGCTCGTTTCGAGAGTCGATTCGTATTTATCTCTATTTTGAAACAGTACTGATTCCGGGCCTTCTTTTTGACTTAGATTTCGATTGGCATAACTTAGTCCTCCTGTAATTCCAGCAGTAAAACTAAACTTTGTCTTGCCTTTATTTGCTAAGTAATCTCGTTTTGAGTAAAAATCAAAAACCTCGGAAATGGAATCTCTCTTAATTGAAACATCTCCGTTTTGCATAGTTACTAACAAGCTATTCAAATTCAACTGTGGTGTTATTTCTGTTGTCAGAATAGCATTTTTAGCACTCTCATTTTCTGTTGTTGTTTTTAATTTTCCAACCGAAGTTTCAGCATATTGCGATGGAACAACTACTGAATTTGGGTTTGAATTGCTTTGTGCGTCTACTGTTGAATTCGCGTTGGAATCAATTTGTAAAATAGTTGTTGTAAGTTTGTTATCGTTATTAGCATTGTTGTCTAAACCAACCCATTGATTCTTTTTTACGAATTTATTATTGCTAACTTTATTCTCAATTACTTTTTCGTTTTTAGCTTTAATTGTATTTACAGCAACTATAGTTTCCTTTTTTTGAATTTCATTAGAATTAACACTTAGCAAATCGGCTTCCTTTCCTGCTTCCTTGGACTTTGCAATCAAATTGTTATTTATAACTGTTTCTTCAGAGGAATCATTTATTTTTCCAGATGCACTTTCTATTCCAACAGTAGCCTCACCGGGAATAACTTCTGAATCAGACAAAGCAAACCAACCCGCTGTAAAAGCCACTGCACCTCCAAAGATCAACCAAAAGAAAAAACCTCTACGTTTCTTCTTATCCTTTTCATTGATTGCATCGACATCTGGCTCAATAGCAGACCAAAGGGCATCGACATCCACGGCATCCCTTTCTTGGCGTGCTTCATTTTTCAATTTATGTTTAAACAAATTCCATTTCATGCGGAAGTCTTTTTCTGGTAATTAATAGCGCTTAATTTTTCTTGCAATAATTTCTTAGCTCGTGTCAATTGTGAGCGGGAAGCGCTCTCTTTTATTTGTAACAAGGCTCCAATTTCTTTATGCGAATACCCTTCAATCACGTTCAAATTAAACACGGTTCGATAACCAATGGGTAGCGTTTCAATCATCTTTGTAATTTCCTCTAAACCTAAATAATTAAAAACCTCAGGTTCAATGGCAGAATCAAGGTGATGATCTGTCAATTCAATTTCTTTTTTTATTTTCGTTTTATCCAAAGCCGTAAAAGCACAACGAACAGTAATCCTCCTCATCCAATTTTCAAAAGGACCTGTTGGCTGATATTTCTTAATACTCTTAAAAATTCGAATCAAACTTTCCTGTAAAACATCTTTAGCACTCGCTTCATCCTTAACATATCGCTTACAGGCCGCCATCAGCATCGGAGAATAGCGTCTAACCAGTTCATATTGACTGGTTTTAACACCCTTCTGGCAATCTTCGATAAGTTTTTTTTCGCTTAGCAAATGTTTTGTTTTTTTTAAAAGGTAGATAAAGGATTTTCAACTTCAAACGCAACCTCAACTTCAACTTCAATTCCCTTTTTATGCGTCCTTTTATCGCGAGTGGCTCGCGAACTGAGCGCTTTGAGATTGAAGTTGCAGTTGAGGTTGTGAAACCCTCATCTACC
>CAZDTI010000745.1:0-3089 GCA_964508085.1 uncultured Saprospiraceae bacterium
AAACGGCAAAAGGAATGCAACAGAATTCTTTGCCTCCTTTTATTGGGATTCGGATCAAACCGTTCACGGAGGAGATGAAGGAAAGAGGATTGCGGACGCTTGATATTTTTGTGAGCACCTTGGTTGATGAAAGCGGTGGAAAGCTGCCCGCTAATTTTGTAGTGATGTTACCTAAGGTGACGATCCCGGAACAGGTGACCGCCCTCGTCCGGTTTTTTGAAATCATGGAATCGAATTTACAACTGCCTAAGAATTCGCTTAAGATGGAAATGATGGTAGAAACTACGCAGTCCATTATGGACATTGATGGAACGAATCCTTTGTCTCGTTTTCTAAAAGCCAGCGAAGGCAGATGTATTGCCATGCACTTTGGAACTTATGATTACACCGCAGCTTGTAGCATCACTGCGAAGTATCAGGAAATGAATCATCCGGTTTGTGACTTTGCGCATCATATGACCAAAGTGGCTTTGGGGCATACCGGAATTTGGTTGTCAGACGGCGCCACGAATACAATGCCGATTGGCCCTCATCGAGGAGATAACTTAACCTACGAACAACTGACCGAAAACAGAGCAGTGGTTCATCGCGCCTGGAAAAAAGGCTATGACCACATCCGTCATTCTTTGTGGAATGGCTTCTACCAAGGCTGGGATTTAAACCCCGCTCAATTGCCAATGCGCTACACCGCAGTGTTTGCTTTTTTCATTGAAAGCTACGACGAAGCGGTTGACCGACTAAAGACTTTTGTAGAAAAAGCGGCAAGGGCAACTTTGATTGGAGATGTCTTCGACGATGCGGCAACCGGACAAGGTTTATTGAATTATTTCTTGCGAGGCTTGAATAGTGGAGCCATTAGCGAAGAGGAAGTTTTAGCGACGGGACTGACGCTGGAGGAGATTCGAAGCCGTTCTTTTTTGAAGATTTTGGAGGGGCGGAAGAGGATTTAGTTTTTTTGAGGGTGGATGGGTAGATAGGTGGATGGGTAGATGGGTTTCCCTTATTACGTACCATTTCGCATCAGCCCTAAAAGGCGGACAAGTTAGTGGGAAGCCCATCTACCCATCCGCCCATCCACCCATCCACCCATTCCCTCCTTCAACCAAGACATCAACCATGACCAACCACCAAACCTGGAACTTCATAATTAAAAATCTAGAAAAGGACCTAGCCGTCACTTTGCTATACGTGCTTGAAAGCAAGGGGAGTTCTCCGGGACGGAAGGGCTTTGTTATGGCGGTGAATGAAGAAGGGGTTTTTGAAGGGACGATAGGAGGGGGGATCATGGAGGTGAAAATGATTGAGTTGGCAAAAAGTAAAATTCAGAAAGGAGATGGTCAGGCGATTGTTAAAGAACAGTTTCATGATAAGTTGCGTAAGAAAAATCAATCGGGCTTAATTTGTTCTGGTTCGCAGGTGGTTGCTTGCATTCCTTTGCGGAAAAAAGATATAGTGGTCATTATGGCCATAATGGAAAGAAGTGCAAGTGTTTTTTTAGTTATTAATAATCGAGAAGCGTTAAAAATAAGCACGGAAAAAGCAGCGGAGAAAATTTCGATAAAAACAGAAAAGGACTTTGACTGTATTGTAAAAATCAGCTCTCCAAAAACAATTCACATTTTTGGCGCAGGCCATGTCGGAATGGCTTTGGCTCGGCAGATGTCTATCTTGGGCTACCGAATTGTTCAGTATGACGACCGTCCAAACTTAATGACGCTTTCTAAAAAACAATATGCACACGAAATTAAAATTCTGGATTACAGTAATCTGAAAAAAGAGATGAAAGCACAATCCTCCGATGTAGTCGTAATTGTCAGTTTCTCCTATCGAAGTGATAAAATAATTATCAAACAATTGTACAACCAAACTTTTGCCTACATCGGCATGATGGGGAGTGATCATAAAATAACGACCCTGAGAAAAGAACTGGCCACAGAAGGAATTACGGAAAAGGATTTAGAATCTGTTTTTACGCCCATTGGTTTAAATATGTATAGTAAGACTGCTGCAGAAATCGCGGTAAGTATTGCTGGGCAGATTATTTTAGAAACGAATAAGGGGTTGCCGACGGGGAGGAAGTATGGAGGGTAGGTAGATGGGAGGATAGGCGGATAGGTAGATGGGCTTCCCACTAACGCGAAATAGTGCGTATTAAGGGAAAACCCATCCACCCATCTACCCATCCACCCATCCACCCTCTTTAAAAGAACAATCAAAAGAATACAAATCATGAATTTCATCCAAGCCTACATCATCGCCTACTCCAACTCCGATTTCACCAATCCCCATGAAGTCGTTTTGTCCGATGATCCTAAAGATTGCAGAGAACAATTTACCCATGCCGGTGCAAAGTATTGGGGGCTCGAAACCTGCCGGCATAAGGCGACCCGGGTGGACCAAGAAAATAAGAAAATCTACTATCAGTATGATGCGCATAATTGGGTGAAAATAGGTTTCCAGCAGCGAGCAGAGATATCCTCTGTTCAGATTAGTACAAAGTGGTTTACGGGAAATCAAGTCAGAGCGGTTTCTGTGGTTGCGATAGATGAATTATTGAATGAGGAAGTGGAAGTATTGACCAGAGTGGCGCTTGAGCCTGATGAGGAACATCGCTTCACCTTTCCAGCGGTGATGGCGACAGAATGCTTTATCAAAATTTATTATGAAGGGGGAATATCGCGGATTAATTTCTTTGGAACAGTGGTGGAAAAGCAATTGGCGGAGCGAGTCAATTTATTAGAAAATGCTCAGATTTCTCATGTCTCCAATAGTCACTATGGTAATCCCAAAATGGCGGTCAATGGCAAGCGCAAAGAAATGCATATGGTTGGTTGGGAATCCGCTAGAACGGGTTATGGAGAACAGGCGATTTTTCACTTCCAACAAACAACTTACATCAAGGAGATTGTAGTAGATACTTATCTGCACCGTTTTAATTCCCCGCTGACTTGCCATGTATTTGGTTTGTTAGCAACAGAGGGAAAAAGGGTGGAATCCTATTTGTCGGCTCTGCCAAAATGGATGTTGAAATTTGAAGATGGTCATCAAGTCGTCCCTGAAGATTTTCAAGCGTATATGTTGAGTCAATC
>CAZDTI010000746.1:0-3088 GCA_964508085.1 uncultured Saprospiraceae bacterium
CATTATGTCGCAAGACATGGCAGTCGGGATGGTTCGCAGCTCTTTACGGTAGAGGGAAGCCCATCTACCCATCCACCTATCAACCCATCTACCCAAATAAATAGATTAATGAGTAACAATTAGCTTTTCAGAAAAACTGTTTTCATCGGTTGAAATTTTTAATAAATACATCCCGCTATTTAAAGAGGATACATTCATTTCATGCCTTTGTTGGCCACCGTAATGATTGTACATTTGCGAATGAATCAATCTTCCTGAAAGATCCGATATCTCAACCTGAACCTCTTGATTGTTTTCTAAATCTAATTCTAAGAAAAGCAAGCCATCAACCGGGTTTGGAAATATTTTTGCAAAACTGTTCGATACATTATCCACTGTGGAAACCGGATTATCATCTACAGGAGCTTGACCAGCGTTCATAATTTCTCCGGTTACCTTATCAATAATAACAACAATGATTCTTGTGTTTTCTATGTTGATAAAATCAGGAACCTCATATTCGTAATTAAAAGTAAATTCTTCTCCAGCGTTAATAGCGTTGATAGTATTGGGTATACCACTGGTGACCTCCCCAACAAAATCTCGGATTACGTGATTGTAAACCATTTGATCTGCAGGGACAGGATCAGGTAAATTTTCAAAACCAAACATAGGTCCATTATTACCTCCGGCAAAACGATTGTCTTGTGCCCAATCTGAAGAGGTTCCGCTCAAATTATCTTCTAAAATGAGTAGCGAAAATCTAAAGTCATCCGTATCCATTCCAAGAGTAGAAGTGGCAGTAGCAGAAATGGTTACTGTATTTGAACTTAAGTCCTTTTCTTCTTCTGCAATGATATGGAATGGATTAGCTGTATTTCTGACCGCATCAATTACATCATCAATTAAATTGAATGGAATATTAGTCGCTGTTCTATTTAAATGTGTAATTGGGTAATTATTGAAATTGGGTATTTGTGCGACGTAGTCGAATAACATTAATGTATCTCCGCCATGCACGGCAATAGGGATGAAATTATCAGGCAATTGATTTCCAAGATTATTTATAAAAGCATAACCTTCCGGGCAGGTATCACACCAATCAGTTCCTTGGGAGACTTCTCCAATTACAACACGGTCTTCTGCACTTTCCGCAACAGCATAATAAGAACCGACAGCGGTATTATCGGAGGAGTCTGTATCCTGTTGGCCATTTGGATTGGAGAAAGTACAAGTGAAATCATACTGTTTAGCTTCATCGAGTACTATTGCAGAAAAGCTTATATCTTCTGTCTCCAAAGGACCAACATCAAGGCCGGTAAACGTTTCGGTGTAAGTCTCCCCATCAATAACTGCAATAGCTTCGATAGACTGGATAGGATTACCACCCATATTCCGAAATTCAAATGTAGGCTCAATAGACTCGTTGATTGTAAAAAGATGTTCTTTGTCAAAGGTTACCGCTTGTATTTGATTGTCCTCAAACAGTTCAACACTGATATTATCCAGCATTAATGCAAAAGATGCTATACAAGTATTTCTGAAGGCAATGTGAATCGTTTCCCCTGCAAAATCATCTAATGATATCGCTTTTGTAATAAAATCTTCACCACTTAAATGTTCTTCCATAAAAATGGGAATGAAATCTTGAACAGCGGTTCCGGTGGTGGAGACCAAAACTTCATATTGTGAAATTTCATACCATATATCAATTAATGCTGCTTTAACATCATATTTCAGAATGTAGTCTTCACTCGGAATCTCAAGAGCAGGTGTTATTAGCCAATCATCTGCCGAAGCAAGTTCTTCAACAAACGAACTTCCACATATCGCATTGTTATTAAGCGTGACGTAGTTGTAGCGTACCTCCCATTCGTAAGTAAATTCAGCAGGGAAAAATGGCGTATTCCCATCAAGATCATAAATGGTCATATCCGCAAAAGGATCAGGGCCATCAAAGTTATTAGAGTATAGGGTTTGGGCATTAGTAGGAAGTAGCCCATAAAATAAAATCGTTAGTAGGAGTATTATTTTTTTCATCATTAAAAATTTTAGAGTTGTGAAAACCATAGTGTACCAAGTGTTTTTTGGTAAGCGTGTATCCACGCAGCTTTAATTTGTTCGAACACTATCAGTAAACATCTTTTTCATAAAAGTTGCCTGAGGTGAGAAAACGATCAAAAATGTTTTAGATAAAAAAAGACAGCATCTCAAATAGTTGAGATGCTGTCTAAGTGCACTGGAAATTAAATTTCATGCAGTGAGAAAAATCACGATTATTTCAAAGGAAGGTTAGGGGATGCGGAATTAATAAATGAAGAATGTAATAGAATACTCCATTCTAAATTTAGTAGGGAGTTTGTCAATTATTATTATTAAAACTAATAATCAACTAAAATATTAATTAAGGCTAGAGCCAGGCAACCTTTTTAATTTTTTCGGTTAGTGCTATGGGGAAAGATGTTAGCTTAAGTATGATTTTACTCTTCACCTTGGTTTAAACGGAACTTAGTTAAAGAAGTTTTTGGGGTAGGAGAGGTGTATCCGTCAACATATTGTTTTCGGAACACCTTCTCCATTGTATGTCGCTTTTTATTCTTTTAAAATTTTAAATGTTTTTGACGCTCCATTTATAGTAGTCGCTAAAATGTAAATGCCGTTTGGATAATTTGATAAGTTGATTCTGGTTTGTTCTGAATATATTTTTGAGGAATAAATCTGCTTTCCAAGTAAAGAAAAAAGATTAACATGATCATTCTCATCAAATGAGGCATTACTAATTTCTAAAAATAATTCTGATTTAGTTGGATTAGGAAAGACAGTTGCTTGAATTTCAGTATCTAGATCATTGGCATTGGTGTTTATGAAATTATTGCATTCGTTAGTAAATGCAGTACTCAATTCAGTACTTATAGCCAAGGTAGCAGTGGAGTCTTTACAAATGCATCTTCCATCATTGAAATTATAAGTCATATATGGAGCATTCGTTTCAAATGCTTTAAATGTACATTGTTCGAATGTCAAGGAGTCACTTGTAAGCATTTGAGCATTATGGCTCCAGTTTGTAAAAAGTGTATTCCCGCCACTCCAATGATTAAGCCCAGCTTGT
>CAZDTI010000747.1:0-3081 GCA_964508085.1 uncultured Saprospiraceae bacterium
TTATCCTATACAATGTCGGTACGAAATACCGTATTAATTTTAACTAGGTGCTTAAATTTGATTTCTATTATGTTTTTGATTTATAAAAACTTCCTCAAATTCTATAACACCCAACTCCTTCTTGAAATATTCATAACTCCATTCAGGAGGTGAAAAAATAATAATATTAGAGCTTATATGCTCCTTGATTTTTAGAATCAAATCTTTTAAAGGAGGATTTTTTGCTATTAAGTCACCTTCATTTTCTTGAGTATGAGCATACCAATAAGGAATATCGTAAATGACGATATCTGCTTTAATTTTTTTTAGGATATTGTCGTCAAAAACATCGCCTTGTATAAGTTCTGTCTTATTCAAAACATCTGCTTCCATTAAATTGGTTTTACAAATCTCAAGGACATCCTTGTCCATATCTACACCTATTACTTTTTTAAAATCAGGGGCAAGATATTCTAAAGTAATGCCGATACTGCAACACAATTCAGCTAAAACTAATGTTGAATCTCCAAGCCTGGTTTTTAAATACTTCGCATTTGAAGGATAGTTTGATATATATAAAGAAAATTTATCCCCCTTAATATTATTCCGGTATCCTCTTCTATCTATTATATCTTGTATCGTATATTCTTCATACCTCATTTTAGATCGATTCTTTTTATAAGTACAATTATGCTACTATTTCACTTTGCGTTTACTTAACCGTTTGTACCTGCTAGGTACAAACGTTTAGCCGATATAAAAGTATACACTTTGTAGTATCTTTTATGTATTTCGCTCTCAACTTTTTTCAACGAAATACATTTCCATTTCTCCCTTTCCTTTAGCTGCAATTTTCCCTCTGTTTTCAAAGATAAAATCAGCATCGTTTTTTAGTACGGTATAAGTCGCCTCACTAATATTCACTTTTCCAACACCACCCGAGCTTTCCATTCGACTAGCGGTGTTGACGGTATCGCCCCAAATGTCATATTGAAACTTCTTGACGCCCACTATCCCTGCCACCACAGGACCTGTATGGACCCCAATACGTACCTCGAAGAAAGGTTGATTTGCTGCTGCCTTTTCGACTTTGCTTTTCTCAACGACTTCCGCCATTTCTAAGGTTGCCTTTACCACATCCTTTGCATGAGTAGTATTAGGAGAAGGCAGACCACCTGCGGCCATGTAGGCATCGCCAATGGTCTTTATTTTTTCTATTCCATACTTCTCACAAATACGATCAAATTCAGAAAAACAGTTATGCAAATCGGCTACCAACTCCTTTGGCGAAAGTATTTCGCTCAATGCTGTGAAGCCTTTAAAATCGGTAAACAATACTGTTACATGATCAATAAGTTGGGCGTCTGAATGGCCTTTTTCCTTAAGCTCTTCGGCTACTTGTTTAGGTAGGATGTTCATCAATAGTTCATCACTCCGTTCCTTCTCTTTTCCAATGCGATTACGTTGACGAAAGAACACTCCTGCGAACAGCAGTACCACCGCAAAACCACCCATAAAACCATTACGCTCTAGGTTTTTACGTTTCAGTTCTTGTGCGGCAATAACATCCTTCTTCTCCTGTTCCATCTTGGTTGCAGCTTTTTGCTTATCAAAGTCATATTGCATTGATAACTGAGTGAGTTTTTTGGTACTCTTCTCATTAAAAACACTGTCTTTCAAAACGGTGAATTGCTCATGATATTCAAGAGCTTTTGTGCTATTCCCTAAGCCTTTATAGGCTTCAAATAAACAAGAACAAGACTCTTTCTCTCGGTCTATTGCTTCATTTACTTCACTTAGCTTAAGTGATTTTTGACATATGGCTATAGCTTCATTATATCTGTCTTGCGCTAAGTAAATTCCCCCTATAGCGTATTGTGAAACTGCCATTCCATTTTTATCTCCCATCTCTTCTCTGATTTTCAGGCTTCTTTGATAATAGTCCAGAGCTTGTAGATATTCGCCTCGACGCTCATAAGTTGCTCCGATGAAACGTAATGCTGATGCCATCCCGGTTTTATTTATGATCTCTTCATTGATTTTCAGCCCACGTTCAAAACTCTCCAGCGTCTTTTCGTAATTATTTTGTTGAAAGTAAATTTTTCCAATATTGAGTAAAGCTACTGCAACCCCATACTTGTCACCAATTTCCTCTCTGATGTTCAAGCTGCGTTGAGAATAATCCAGTGCTTCTAAATGATTACCTTGGTCTATATGAATTAGACCAATATTGCCCAATGATCTTGCAATTCCAATGGTATCTTCCATTATTTCATAGTTCTTCAAACTGCGTTGATAATAATCTAGAGCCTGTGAATAATTGCCTTGGTGATAGTAAACATTTCCAATATTGTTAAGTGAACTTGCAATTCCCTGTTGGTTACCAATTTCTTCTTTGATCACTAAGCTAAGTTGATAATAGTCTAGAGCTTGCTTATAATTTCCTTGAAAAAAAAAGCTTGTCGCTTAAATACTATATGCTTCTCCTTTTGCCATGATGAATTGCTTTTCTTCAGCAAAGGCAATCAAGTTTTCGGCTAAAACAAAAGCAGTATCTGGTTTGTTTAATAAGAATCCGCTTCCGATATAGGCTTTGAAAGCATAGGTTCTTGTGGAGTCTGTCTGGGTCTCGTCTTGCCAAATGGTATGCAGGGAATCAAGGTTGGTTTGGGCTTTCAGGCTAGTACTTGATAAGAATAAAAGTAAAAGGAGGAGTCTTATTTTCATTTGGGTTTATTTAATGGTATAGAACTTAAGTGTATCTGCATTGTGATTGCCCAGAAAAACACTTTGTAGAAATTCAAACTGAATGCGTAAAATAATATCGAAAAGAACTCAATTGTATCTTGGCATGTATACAATGTTAGTCACTCTATTTCCTTTTCTAACCGATTATAGCGTTGGAGCGAACAAGGCAGTATGTAGACTAGTTTGCTCCTTTTCTTAAACTTTATACTCCTATTACTTTAATATCTTTTTTTTGGCTTGGCTCCCATAGTAGATTCGCTAATTCTCCAAACTGCTAGCAAAAAAAATTGGTATAGAGTTATTCCAATTTTAATTAATAACATCTTATTCAGTTCTATTTTTTTAAAGATACTA
>CAZDTI010000748.1:0-3066 GCA_964508085.1 uncultured Saprospiraceae bacterium
ATACAAAAGTTGATTTCACTAAAAATGAAATAACCTACGATGTTATTTATGATACTGTTGGTAAAAGTTCATTTAAAAAATGTAAGCATTCCTTAACGGAAAAAGGGATTTACATGTCTCCTATCCTTGATCCTGTATTGCTATTTCAAATGATTTGGACTTCAATATTTGGAAGTAAGAAAGCCAAATTTTCGGCGACTGGGACACTACCTGTTTCAGCCATTCAAAAGTTTTTACAAGAAGCAAAAGAGCTTTTCGCAGAAGGAAAATTAAAATCAATTATTGATAAGCGTTATTCGTTGGAAGAAATTTCTGAAGGGCACAGATACATTGAGAAAGGACATAAAGTAGGGAATATTGTTCAGGTTGGCTGTGCGATTTAGAGGTTTATGTGTCGGGTGTTTTTATTCAATGTTTATTAAAAAACACTTTAATCAGAACCTATAGACCTGTCATTCCGAGTGAAGCGAAATCGAGGAATAAAGGTCTAACTTATCTTGTTTCGGAATTTTCGAGTGTAGCCGAGAATCTATCTCGTTGATGGAGGTAGATTTCTCGGCTGCGCACGAAATACCTGTAAGGCTAATGAGTTACCTGTTTATTCCTCAGCTACTTTCAATCGCTCGGTATGACAGGGCAGTTAACGTGTACATCTTACTTTTCGGGCTGACTCCTGTTTGTTTTTGTTAAGCTATGGAGTCTCGTCAATATTGTAAGGCGATTTAACCCTTAGCGTTTAATCACACGTTTTATTTCACTGAAATTCTCAGCAGTGATCATAACCGTATAAATACCATTAGGCATTTTAGTTAGATCAATGGTTTGTTGTTGCTCGCCTACTTCTAATTGGATTTTTTGAGCAGAAAGTGGCCTACCAGTAACATCAATAATGCTGATCGTTGCTTGAGTAGCTTCACTTACACTTATATTGAATCTAGCTTGCCCTTTTGTAGGAGAAGGGAAAATATTTCCTATTGTTAACGCTTTATTTTGGGTACGTTTTAAAGCGATCACATCGCTATACTCATACTGTCCATCAACGTCCACTTGCTTAAGGCGATAGTATGCTGTTGCAATTGGATTTTCATCTAGGAATACATACTTGTGCTGAAGGGTACTCGTTCCATGCCCGTTGACCTTGCCAAGGTGCTCGAATTTTTGACCATCCGGAGAACGCTCTACTTCAAAGTGACTATTATTTAGCTCTGAAGCGGTAGACCATGTTAATTGATTATGCTTACTTTCCTCGGAACCACTGAACGAAAGTAATTCTACTGGAAGAAAGGAAGTAGGGTCAACATAATAGACTTGCATACAAGGTTCACCGATAGAAGTACAGCCACTAGCATCATATACAAAGCAGAGTTCGTACTTAGTGTTAGGCACGACCTCAAAAGCATCGAAACCATCTGGCGTCGTAACAAGCGGATCAGGAGTAAGTGGCGTACAGTTTTCAAATGCTTCTAAACCAAGGAAGGTTGCACAAGAATTAGGTTCATCATCTCGGCAACCATTAAAACTAATATAGCTAAATGCTAAAGAAGCGGGTGTTGTAAATGTAGAACAAAACATTTCGTTGGCCCCTGGAGAGGTCCGGATTTCGTCTGGTGAGCAGCCTACAGAACAAGCAACAGCTTGTTGTGCTGCTTCATCCGCATAGATAGTGGGTTCGACATTACAGAGTGCTATACTGCAACCAGTGCAAGCGATATAAGTAATATCATAAGTTAATGTAACACATCCTACTACAAGGGTATTTCCTGTAGAAAGCTGGGAGGCATCAATGGTGGTGTTAAGGCTTGCATAATCTCCATCAAGGACAGGGGTATAACTCTACAACCAAAACCATTATCATCATCCCAAATTTCGATGGTTATACTAAAAGCATTATTTCCTGCTGCTCCAGATAATACAAAAGAGGAACTACCGGTGCACCCTTCTTCATCGGTTGCTCCATGATTACTCCCGTTCACATTATTATCCTGTAGGACGATGGAGCCATTGATTCGAATTGCTATGTCAGGATTTCCACCAAAAAAGCCATCTCCGCCACAAGTGTTGTCTTCAATATTAGTAAATGTAATTGTTGCATCCTGTGCATTTAAGTAACTGCCGTAGCAGCAAAATAGGATGATGATGAATGTTTGATAAAGTAGTTTCATGTTTTTGAATGTTTTAATTGAATAAATTAAACAAAAAGCATATCGCAACTAAAGCGCATCTCCGTTGAGCTTTTCAACAAGATGATTGAAGATGGTCAAGCTTAGTGATTGAATAGATTTTTTTTCAAAAGCATATTTTTCATGCTATACTGAATAATGCTAAAATACCAAACTCTAGGTCATTTTCCATTGAATAGGGGGGGAATAATTTTAATATATGATGAGGAGTGGATTTAAGGTGATGAATTAGATGCCGGATACGCTCTGTTAAAATTGGTTTGAATTACAGGAGCATTGTTGGCGAGAGGCGTGCTTTTTCTGTGTTTATAGAAGGATGACTTTCCATTGCCTGATTGCTTCAAAGGAGATTGCGTTACCAGTTGTTTTCCAGAATGGTTTATTTATTGGTTAAGTAAAGGATAGAAAATGCGAAAGCATGAGGAGCATTTTGTGTTTTTAGAAGCAACGTTTTACGTAGGGAGGTTAGGGGAGGAGTGCGACGTAGGAGTTTTGTTCGACACACGATAAATATCGTTACATGCAACAGGAAAGCGCATGTCGTATGGGAGTCAAGGGCTAGTAAAAATGGTTGTTTAGTCTGTTTGTATTACTATTGTTAAGTGAAAGGTAGGAAATTCTTGAATTAATGGAGTTGATGCTTTGTTAGATGACATGTTCCAGTTTTAATTAGTTTTCTCATTGGTTCTATTCGCTCAAAAGTTACTTGTTGAGTTTCATATTCGCCCATCTAAAACGCCAAGTTTGGGATTTTAGATGGGCGGTGTTTTGCAAGAAGGAAATAAATTTGATACGTTCAAGGAATTCATCTTCAAGGGGGGTTGTTCTACTTCTGTGTCATTTCCTAGCGCAGCCCTTAAATCCCTAAAGGGAAATCTACCCGCTG
>CAZDTI010000749.1:0-3032 GCA_964508085.1 uncultured Saprospiraceae bacterium
AACATTAAGGATTTGAAAAAGTTACTCGGAATTTCGAGGATAAAGATTGAATCAATTGAAAAAGATAATTTTGCCTATTTTATTTTGGATTTTAAATCATGTTTAGACTACGAACATGGGATACAAACTGTCTTTTACATGGATACAATTATAGACCATGGAGAAGATATAGATTACAAAAAAATATTTAAGCACAGAGGAGATGACCCCGAATTAGAATATAACAAACTTGTTGAGAAATTAAATCGTAGAACGTTGACAATGCAATTGCCTCACCCTAAATATGGAAAATTGAAACCTTGGCAGAGGAAAGCAAATCTACAATATCCCATGGCAATTTATCAAGCAGGGTTACATGTTGAATTAAGAGAGAATTTAGAGAATGGAGTTATTCCAAAGGAGCCCTACACTTCCCGAATTTTAGAGCTATCAATTTTTCATAAGAAGGAAGAACTAACTCAATATTTAATAAAAAGAAATCCTGAGAAAAAATACAACTCATTCAAATACGCACTGGATTTTGACAGGTACGATTTAATGGATGAACTATTGAAACAAGGACTTGAATTAAATGATAGAATTGCATTCGATTCTCCCTTTCTTCATGTTGTCAGAAGCATTCAAAGAGCCAGAATAAAAAATGAGGATACTGAAAAATTTAAGATGCGATTGAAATATCTTATTATGAATGGCTTAAATCCTTATTTAGAAGATAGTTCGAAAAGAAGTTCAATCTCTATTATTAAAGATCGTGAATTAAGAAAAGAAATAATAGATTATATCTCAGCGTTTAGAATTTGAAAAAAACATGGATCATCCCAAAAGTAAAGTGTGCACGTATTGGTTTTGCGTTTTTTAGGTATTAGTGAGGCGGGAGGCCGATCTATTAACTATTAAAACTTAAAACCAAAATGGAGGCCGGGTTCAAACAAATAATAGTTTGACCATTCATTTTCGATTGCTTTAAAAGATTCTGGAAAGTTGGTATTAATAGGCCAATAATGAATAACAGTGGAGGGTTCGAGATACCATCGTTTCTTGAAAAATTCGAATCTATAGCCTACTCTGAATTGGCACCATAGCTGAAATCCAGATTGGATTTTTTTATCGTTTATATCATAAAAATTTTGATAAAATGGTGTTGCTTGAACTGTTGAGTATAGACCTTTCCAGTGAAAACGTTGATACCCTAAACCAATACCAAATGATCTGATTTTTCCGGGATACAAATCTTCAGAAGACTCCCAGGATTGTATCCCAAGGGGATGGTAATAAGCCCAAGTAATTGCCTCTGCTATAATTACATCTTTTGAGGTTAAATTATAGCCGTAGTTAAATTGAAGATACAACGGGGGTTCTTCAGTATCTAGATTTCCCAGAAGAAATAATGAACTTCCAATTGAATGTCTCCATTCATTCGTTTCTTTTTCGCCCTTTGTTAAAGCAGAATCTGTGTGCTTGTCCTGTTGGCAAAATATAGCTGAAAATGAAAAAATCAGAGCTATCGTCAACATTGTCTTTTTAATAAATTCAGTATTTGTCATGATTGAATTGTTTTTGTTTCTGAGGCAAATTTACCTGTAAACACGGCTTGTTTTTTATGAGAATTGATAGATGGCGGTTTTCAATTGATAGATTGTAAAGTAAAAGGAGGGGAATCCAAGCGAGGAAGGCCAGCTAGTGAGGTTGCTGACAAAGAGCGTAACTAAGAAGTGGTAAAAGATATTACTTGGATATTGAATCAGGAGTTTGTAGGTTATAGCTGTTTAAAAGTTAGCTATTGAGTTAGGTGGAAATAATAAAAAAGCTTAGCTTTACTAAGTGCACTGGAAATTAGGTTTCGTCTGGTTTTCTGTCATCCTGAGCGACCGTAGGAAGTCGAAGGCTTGCAGGGTTAATATCATTTTGTATTTCGAGAGTTTACCCTGAGCCTGTCGAATGGGCAGCGAAATCGAGAAATCTACCTCCTGGATTGTTCAGATTTTTCGACTCCACTGTGTTTCGCTCAAAATATAACAATTGTTGTCTGCTTTATCCCTCGACTCCACTACGTTTCGCTCGGGATGACAGCATAAGCAACAACTCAATAGAAAATCCGTCATTACTTATTTTACGATACACTAAATGGGAAGACTTACATGTCATATCCCTTATAATTGTCAACCAAAAGGAAAACAATGGGCTACCCATCAAAAGAAAGAAACTTCCAAATATTAGCCTAATATGAGATTGACCAACGCTATCACATATTTTCTTTTATTACTATTTTTCAGCGTTTCTATTGCTGCTCAAAATAAGGATGCAACCTCAGCGTCTATTAACTCCATTCCATTTGAGGTCTTTAAAACTCAAAATAGCAATTTAAGCTATGATGATATTTATAACGGTAACCTAGCGTTTAAAGACCCTATTGGTTTTAAAGAAAAGACCCATCCCGAGGATGTTTATTGGATAAGATTAGATTTCGAAAAAGAGTTAGATGTTTTAACTAATAACAAAACTTGGTATTTAAGTTTTAACACCTTTGGTTATGGTGAACTATTCTACGAAAAGAATAATACAATAGTAAAAAAAGCGATCGGACAATTTGACTCACCAACTACAAGTGAGAAAATTAAATCTAAAAAGTATTTTTCCGAAGTTCCATTTGCAACTAATTCCCTTTTAAGTAATCGCTATTTATACCTAAAAGTAAAACGCGTTATGTTTTTGGAAAACCTTAATAATTGGAATTTTAGCTTTTCAGAAAACGCTATTAAAAACCATTACTCTGCTAAGGAAACAAAATCATTATTACCAGTTTATGTTTATATAGGAATCATTTCTATAATGAGCATAATTATGTTGGTTTTCTATTTTTATTTCAAAAAAATAGAGTTTTTATTTTACTTGCTTTATGCTCTGGCATTACTCCTTTTCATGACTAAAGATGAATGGCAGTTATTTGAAAACTTCTTACCTAACAATGTTTTCGTAAAAAACTGGTTGTTAAACATATTGCAAATATTTATTCCATTAGGATATCTATTTTT
>CAZDTI010000750.1:0-3026 GCA_964508085.1 uncultured Saprospiraceae bacterium
AACCCGGTGGCTGGGACATGGAAATTCCAGGAGTTGGGAGAGCCAATGGCATGCCCGTAACTCGGGTGGATCTAAGCGACAGCCCACACAAAGGAACCATTTACATTAATTGGGCAGACGCCAGCAATGGTAGCGACAATACTGATATTTTTGTGTGTTCTTCCAAAGACAATGGAAACACATGGAGCACTCCCGTAAAGGTCAACAATGACCTCACTAAAAAACATCAATTCTTTCCATGGATGGATGTCGATCCAGTTACAGGGGCAATATATGTGGTTTATTATGATCGAGCGCCCTATGATGATTTTAAGACGGATGTTGTATTGGCCAGCTCCACGGATGGTGGTCGAACCTTTAAAAATGAGGTCATTTCTGAAAGTCCTTTTATTACGCCCGGACAGTTTGTCTTTTTCGGAGATTACAACAACATTAGTGCTTATGGTGGTAAGGTCCGTCCGATATGGACCAGATATGAGAATAGTAAGTTGAGTATTTGGACGGCTTTGATTGATAAGAAGGTGCGGAAGATTAAACCGTAGTCAGGGCAAAGGAAATCAATTCTACCCTCACAGCTGCCATCTTTACAGGGTTTGGACGTTTTTGTTTTTAGATCCGTGAATTTTGATTATACTTACAACTTATATATTCAATGCCTTGATAACAAAAGTGGTTATTCCACGTAATTTAGTTAATAACATTTCATAACCTATTTAAATTTAAAAACATGAAATTTGAAATATTTCAAAGCGAGAAAAATGAAAAGTTTTACTTCCGACTAGTAGCTGGAAATGGACAAATCATTATGTCAAGCCAAGCTTATGCTTCAAAAGCAGCTGCAAATAATGGGGTCCTTTCTGTTGCAGAGAATTCTACTATGGCGGAACGATATGACCGAAAGGTAGCTGCGAATGGTAAGAACTTTTTTAGTCTAAAAAGCGGTAATGGACAAATTGTTGGCGATAGCCAAATGTATGCTTCTGCTGAAGGAATGGAGAATGGTATTAAGTCCGTAACTGAACATGCACCAATTGCCCCTGTAGTTGATCTAACAGCGTAATTACTCTATAAAGAACATTAAAGAATCCCCGGATTGGCGAAAGTTAATTCGGGAATTTTTATTTTCCCTGTTTCACCCCCAATTCCCAACAATAAAACGGAAGCTCATTTCCATGAAAGTAGCAAAGTCCATCTGCTTTTTCATACCCTAATTTTTCGTACAAAGCATTAGATCCAGGATTTCCAGCATAAGCATCCAGCCGTATACAATTGTATTGTTGTGTCTTAGCAAATGTGGTTGCAAAATGACAGAGTGCCTTCGCCAATCCCCTTCCCTGCGCTTTAGGGTGAACCGCTAAACGATGAATCACTAAGACCTTCTCTCCACTGTACTTCCATTTAATGGAGTGATATTGCTCACTTTGCTCCTCGTTTAATGTAATGGTTCCTAAACAGTCCTCCCCGTCTTTTATGACAAAAGTTTCTCCCGCTTCCACATCCTTTTGGATATGAACTTCCGCAGGATAATCATAGTGCCACTGTTTGATACCCGCTTCCATCATGGCATCCGTACAACGAATGAACAATTCATGGATCGTCTGAACGTCTTTAAGTCTTGCGAGTACAATTTCCATTAGCATATTAAAGTCTTAATAAGATTCAAAACAAAGGTAAGAGACAGTTGGTCAATGACTTAAGACCTAAGCAGCTTTTTTGTATATTTTTTCTTAATTTTGCAGTCTTAACACAAAAATAAAGATGACAAATAATAAAATAGAACTTCGTACGGGTATCATTGCAATCATTATCGTATTAGCCGCTTTGAGCCGTCTGATTCCACATCCAATGAATTTCACCCCTATTGCGGGTATCGGTTTGTTTGGCGCAGCTTACTTTTCCAGAAAGTGGCTGGCCTTGATTATTCCTTTCGTTGCCATGTGGGTTTCGGACCTTATCATTAACAACGTTTACTATCCAATAGTCTTTCCACAGTACTATGAAGGCTTTACCTTATTTACCAATGGTTGGTATTGGACCTATGGCGCTTTTGCTTTGATCATTTTATTAGGTTTCAAAACCTTGAAAAAAGTGAAGCCAATGAATCTCCTCGGTTCAAGTCTGATGGCTTCTGTCATTTTCTTTTTGACTACGAACTTTGGCTCCTGGATGACAGGCCTGCTTTATCCTAAAACAATGGCTGGCTTAGTTGCTTGTTATACGGCTGGAATACCTTACTTCTGGAATACGTTGGCAGGTGACTTATTTTATGTAGGTATAATGTTTGGTGGATTCGCTTT
The DNA here is from genome assembly GCA_964508085.1 of uncultured Saprospiraceae bacterium. GTDB lineage: Bacteria > Bacteroidota > Bacteroidia > Chitinophagales > Saprospiraceae > CALGLS01. The sequence goes on from CAZDTI010000750.1 coordinate 2,298, forward strand.
ATTGCAAAATCGTTTTCCTGCATTGTCTATGCGTACAGCTTAAGACAAAAGTTTTTCATCTCATTTCTTGAACAAAGTGGCTAAAAGCAAAGATACAGACGCTAATAAAGAGCCTACAAATGCTCCGTTAAAAGAAGGGCTGGATTTCTATATGGAAGATGGTCGTTTTGTCCTAACAGCGCATTATTTGCGCGGACGTGGGTATTGTTGTGGGAATGGGTGCCGGCATTGTCCGTATGAAAGCACGAAAGAAAAAGATGATTCTTCAAAATAACTCCTTATTCTTTTGAACCATATAGAACAGGTTTGCTATGAATCCGTCGAATTAACGCACAGATTTTTCCTTATCTAACCGAATCAACTATTCCTCTACTTTTATCATCGCTTCCGCTGCTGCCAACACCGCCAATTCGTAACCTTTTGTTCCCAGGCCACAAATCACTCCTTCCGCTATTCCACTGATATAAGAATGATGTCGAAAGGATTCTCTTTTATGAATATTGGAAATATGTACCTCATAAACGGGCAAACCGCTTGCGACCAAAGCATCTCGCAAAGCAACAGAGGTATGAGAATATCCCGCCGGATTAATAACAATAGCGCTACAGTTTTTCATAGCCGCTTGAATGTGATCCATCATAACTCCTTCACTATTCTCTTGTTTACAAATAATTCCTACTCCTAAAGATTTGCCAAGTTTGACACAATCGGCATTGACATCAGCTAAGG
>CAZDTI010000751.1:0-3010 GCA_964508085.1 uncultured Saprospiraceae bacterium
CCCCTGAATGCTCGCGGGCAGGTCTCGGAGATTTAGTAAATTTAATTCATTGATAACTAAGTACTTTAGATTTACTAAATTATGAAAATTTAGCAAATCCGACCGCATCTTGACATTCTAGAAAGCTTTCTGAATGTCGAAAAAACTTTCTTTCAAAAATACATGAGTATAAACGAAATACATATCTGGCAATGGGCACTGGTGATTATTTCTTCACTGGCACTGCTTTTTATTGCTCCTTTTGCAAAAACAAACAGTGATTTTTTCCGAGGTTCAAAAGCGGATCAATCTCCTGGTTTTTGGTTACTCACTTCTAGTTTGATCATCAGTTGGTTGTTTGCAAAATCCATTACGAATGCGGCCAATTTGGGACTCAGTTTTGGAATGGTTGGTGGTGTTGCCTACGCTACGTATTACTTGTCGTTCATTGTAGCTGGAGTCATTATTTATCAGATGCGAACCAAAGGTGGTTTTTCTTCTATTCATCATTTTCTGGAAAAGAAATTCGGGAGAGAAGCGATTGTCTTGTTCTCTATTTTAATCAGTTTTCGATTGCTGAATGAGGTCTGGTCTAATACAATGGTTATTGGTTCTTACTTTGGAGCAACCGGTTCTTCCAATTATTATTTGTCCATTATCGTCTTTACAATATTGACGATGTTGTATACGATAAAAGGAGGCTTGCGTAGTTCTTTGTTGACAGATTTGATTCAGATGATTTTATTTGGTCTACTCTTATTTGTTATTCTTGGAATGATTCTCCCGAAGGAAGGAGTGACCATTCATCGTATAGTTACCTCCGGAAATTGGACTTTAGCAGGCGGACTAAATTTATTGTTAGTCGCTTTAATACAGGTCTTCAGTTATCCTTTTCATGATCCAGTAATGACTGACCGTGGTTTTATTTCTGATCCAAAACTAACCTTGAAGAGTTTTATTTGGGCCGGTATTATTGGCGGTCTTTGTATTATGCTTTTTAGTGTTGTGGGTATCTATGGTCAATTTGAAGGACTAAGTGGTCAAGCACCGGTAGAGGTTGCCAAACTCATGGGTGTTGGTATGATGTTGATGATCAATTTTATCATGATTACCTCTGCTGCTTCAACGCTTGATTCTTCCTTCAATTCTTTTGCGAAATTAGCGATTATGGATTTACGACTGACTAAAGCAAAAACGGTTTCCGCTGGGCGTTGGGCCATTGTTGCCATTACCTTGTTAGGTTCCATCCCTATTTTCATGGGTGCAGAAATTTTATCGGCTACTACCGTTAGCGGAACGATGGTTCTGGGGCTAACACCTGTCTTTTTATTTTGGAATGACAAAGCAGGAAAGTGGTCTTTCCTACTCGCAGTTCTTGGTGGAATATTCATCGGTGTTTCCTACGCGCTAGGCATTAATTTTGGAAATAGCATTGAAGGGAAATATGGCGATCTACTTTGGGTAAATGGCATTGGTATTATTCTGGTTTTCGTTTTATATGCTTTAGGAAAGTTGATTCGTTCAAAAGGATTAAATTAATACATAAATGACGCTACATTTAGAAAACATAAGCGGGCCTATCCTCCTTTTTGGTGGACCATATTCTAATCTTCATGCTTTGATTGCTTTGAAAGAAAAGGCGGTAGCACTCAGAATCCCTGCAAGTAACATTATTTGCACGGGAGACATTGTAGGTTACTGTGCTTTCCCTGACGAAGCTGTCCAATTCGTAAAAGACTGGGGCATTCACTGTATAGCTGGGAATGTAGAACTTAATTTGCGAGAAGAAGCAGATGATTGTGGTTGCAACTTTGACGAAGGCAGTCGATGTGACTTACTTTCCCGACAATGGTTTCCTTTTGCAAAAGCAAATATCAGCAAAGACAGTTTAGCTTATTTACATACTTTACCAGCCTTCATTCGTTTTGAACATGACAATAAAAACTATTTTGTCTTACATGGTTCTCACCACAATACAAGCGAATTCATTTTTAAGTCTACTCCTTGGAAAGCAAAACATAACAATTTCCTTACAACAGAAGCGGATGTCATTATTGCCGGACATTGCGGGCTGCCATTTATTGATAGTATTGGAAATAAAACCTGGATTAATGCCGGCGTCATCGGTATACCTGCAAATGATGGAACTACAGATACTTGGTATTGTATTTTAGATGGAGCGAATGCTACTTTTCACCGCTTGAATTATGACCATAGTTCTGCCAACAAAGCAATGTTACAGAAGCCACTTCCGACTTCTTACGCCCAAACTTTGATCGATGGGTTTTGGGACAATTGCGATATTTTGCCGCCGGAAGAAACAAAAGCTAGAGGGAAACGAATATAGGGTAGATAAGGGTTCTCCCTTATTCGCACCGGATATCACGCGATAGTCGGAACCCTTATCTACCTTCATCCGCCCTTATCTACCATTATCCACCCTTTTCCTTAGCAACACCCGCCACCAGGTGTACAGCTACCCCCATTCGGTTTCGCCATCAACTCTGACAGATTTACTTTCACCTTTGTCGTTTTCTCGGGAATTCCACATTGATCTGATGCCAGACAATCCGTCATGGTGTTTGCCAGGACAAAATTCTGTCCATCAAAATCCAGGGCATATTTACCTATTGTGTTTGATTGGTATTCCACTTCAATTTCTTGATCAGTAATGCCAAGTTTTGATTCCGAAATAGCGATGATGTCCATCATTTTTTTGACGTTCAGTCTGTGATCTACATCATCAGAGAACCAGAGTTGAAAATTGACTCTTTCCTCTTTTCGGATGGTGCCACCACAATCGATGAAATTCTTGGTGATTTGTCCTACTTCAGTTACATGGTAATGAGCGGGGACTTTTTCGCCATTTGACAATTGAAAATTTAGTTCATCCAGGTTTGTCAGGATTTCTTTGAATTTTGATAATTTCATTATTTATTAATTAAAAATGGAGAATTAAAAACCTGCCCGAATGACTGTCTTGCGACATAATGTTGTAGCTACGTAAATCGCCAGAAAGTTGTAGCCGTTA
>CAZDTI010000752.1:0-2996 GCA_964508085.1 uncultured Saprospiraceae bacterium
TTCTTAGATTAGCAATGGAGTTAAAACAAGTAATCTGACTTCCTAATGCATCGATAGATACATGAGCGCCACCATTACTTAAAGATTTCACCTCTTCTGTAACATCAGTATTCCGTGTTGCATTAATGGTTGCAACCGCACCCATTTCTTTGGCAAGTTTTAAGGTATCATCATCTATATCTATCGCTATAACTTGTGCACCTAAAGCATTGGCAATCATAATGGCAGACAATCCAACTCCCCCACAGCCATGCACTGCTACATACTGACCACCTTTTACTTTTCCTTGTTCAACAACTGCTCTATAAGAAGTGATAAAACGGCAGCCTAATGTTGCTGCAGTTACATCATTGATCTCCTCTGGAATCTTGACCAAATTCGTATCTGCAAAATCTATCCGCACATATTCTGCGAAGGAGCCCCAATGGGTAAAGCCTGGTTGAGACTGGTAATCACAAATTTGATGATTCCCTGAATTACATTGAATACAGGTTCCACAGCCGCAGACAAAGGGAACGGTAACTCGATCTCCTACTTTAAAATTTCGAACATCCTTACCAATCGCTTCAATCGTCCCTGCTAATTCATGGCCAGGAACATGAGGCAAGGTAACATCTGAATCATGCCCCATCCAACCATGCCAATCACTGCGACATAATCCTGTGGCTTTGACTTTTATTACGACACCTCGATTGTTAGGGGTGGGATCTGGTAGGTTTTGAATGGTTATGGGACCTTGGAATTTTTCGTAGGTTATGGCTTTCATGGATTGGTTTTTAAGGCGAGGAGAGATATCTTTTTTTGTTAATTTTTTGCTGCTTGTCTTATACACTCAATTACCTTTTTAGGATCGCAAAAATTTAACCCTGCTCCCCAACTCGAATTAAATTCTATCACAAACCATCCATCTTGATCGTTAAATCCAACATCTAGAACAAAAGTTTTTGGTAAGGCTAAATTGCAATCAGCTAAAAAGTTCTTTATAAATACTTCAGGTTTTTCAATATCTCCTGTCCCTTCATAAAAAGCTAAATCTTGGATTTCTTTATTTAGAATAAAAGAACGAACTTCTTTATTTACTTCTATTGTTTCCGAACAAATTAGAAATTCTTCTGTTCCTATTCCTTCAATTTTCGTTCTTAATTCTTCAGGTGAATTGAAAATTTCAGCTTTAAATAGTTTTGGTGTTACGGGTTTTATAAACTTTGGATATTCGATTCCTTCAATTGCTGCTATCGGTTTCAGTTCTATTTTTCTTTTAAGATAGTTATTTGGAAGTTCAGCAATCCACTCATCTTTTACCATCTCCATTTCGATTTCAAGAATTTGAGCAAGCACTAAACAAAAACTGTCATATCCATAAATTGAGACCCTCTTGTTTCCTACTGCTGGTTTTATCCAAAATTTCCCAATTCGTTTTACTTCGCCACCTGATTCTTCCCAAACCTTGGCTAATTTATCTCTTTCTGTATCAGCTTTATCTGGAATTAGTAAAATTTCATTTTCCATTGTAATAATAATCTTTTTAATTTATGCTCGTGTCTATTCTCGTGACTATGCTCAAAATATCAATGCTCCCAATATCCTTGCTTTATTTTACAATGCCTACATTGAAAAGCGTGGTATAAAGCATCTTCCCAAGATTCGTTTTTTTCGTTTACTTTTAAATCAAATTCATCCCAAAGGTGGTGATAACCACTTATTGTCATTTCCTCAAACAACTCCTTACCATTGTCATTTCCGCTCTCTTTCGTAAAATCTGGGGCATCCCAGATACCGATATAATCCATAAAATTCTCACAATGACACATCCATTGCTCTCCTTGATAAGTTGTATAATACGGCGTTTTTAGCATTTCCTCATAGTACTCTTTTTTCACTATTTTCATAGCATCTTCATCAACCAATTCAATTGGAATATCTTTACCTACAAATCCATGTTTAGTATCATGAAAAGCTTCTATATCGATTATAGCTAAACAATTAATACAAATTGATTCTGGGTTTGGGTTCCTATTTGGATTTATTGAAAATAATTTTTGTTCCGTGTTACAGACTAAACAAATTCCTTTACCGTATTTAAATCCATTAAGACTTGTTACAGAAGCTTTATAATAACCAATATTTACTTTTACATCTTTAAAAAAATTAACAGCAGTGCCTCTTTCTTTCATCTTTTAAATCATTTTGATATTTAAAGTCATCTTTATCAATTCTTTGTTTTCGGTCAAAATAAAAATCTACTCCACCACCAACTTCCCGAGCCCAACACCTCCACTTCCACTCAATCGATACCAATAAACCCCAGCACTCAACTCTTCTCTTTCAATCCTAACAACATCTTCCCGCACCTCCTCATACCGCCTCACCACCCTACCCTGTACATCCGTAATCGTCAATTCAAAAACCGCCCCCTTCGGATTACTAAACCATAACATTGTATAATCCCCAAACGGATTCGGCTCCACTGCAACCTCCAAACTAGAATCCAACTCATCCGTAACTCCGCTCACAAAAGTCAAACAATCTCCCGTTATCTCCGTAATCGTCTGCTGATAATCATGATTAACAATAGCTATAATCTCCGCCAAACAAATTTCCGTAGTAGGAATGTTATTAAAATACAAACGAGCCAGTGGCACAAATTCTTCCGACTTCACAATCGTAGAATCTTGATAAGACATCCCGATTACCATACCTCCATTATTTGCCTGCGCACTAATGGGATACATTGCTTCATCCATCAAGCTTTCAATCCCTACAACGAATAAACCTTCCATTTCAAACTGATAAGCCACCACCGCACAAGTCGGATTTTTCATTCCTATGTCAATATACTTTTCGTCGTAGTTATGGTCAATGATACTTAGTGTGACCGTATCAAAAATATTCACGATGCCATCCGGGAATTCACAGTGATCGTGGGAGCCACCACCATTGTGCGTATGACCGGATCCATAGTTCAAACAATCCGCTAAGCCTTTTTCAAGCCGCAT
>CAZDTI010000753.1:0-2993 GCA_964508085.1 uncultured Saprospiraceae bacterium
GCAAAAAAGTTTTTAGTTTTTACCGGAACCCAAGGCGTATTTACTCTAATAATTGCTAAGTCCGCTTCTTGTGGTGTGGTTACAACCTGAGCGTATTTGGCGACTGTTGCGCTGTCTATATTTTCGATATATACTTTGGTCTTGTTTTTAGAAATTGGCAAAGTCGAATTGTCGTTTTTCAAAAGTGTCATGGAAATTTGTTGACTTTTTTCTCCCAATTTTCTTGATTCTGCTATACCTACAATGGAATTAACTTTAGTCTCCTCTACAAATGGATTGTCAAATAATTCCAGTTTAAATTTTAATTTTAACAATCGTCTTACAGATTCGTCAATACGCTCTTCCGATAATTTATTTTCTTTTACCAATTGTACCACTAACTCCGGTCGATTTTCGCCACCAAATTGATCCACTCCCGCATTAATTATTTTCAATACCCTTTCTGAAGCACTTAATTCTTCTACGCCCCAAGCTCTTGCTTTCCAAGTGACATCGGGCCCCATTTGCAAGTTGGTAATCAAGCCCCAATCTGTGCAGACAACCCCATCATATTTATACTTTTCTCTCAGCAGCGTTGTAATAATCGTTTTGTTGTAAGACATGGCAACGTTCTCCTCTGTTTGGTCTGTCGGAACGCCATAGTACGGCATGATGGCAGCGGTATTTGCCTCGAAGGCAGCTTCAAAAGGAATCAAGTGATAGTCAAAATTATCACCCGGATAAATTTGTCCTTTTTGAAAAGCAAAGTGGGGATCAAGCCCTTCCTTTTGAGGTCCGCCGCCGGGGAAATGTTTGGTCATGCAAGCTACGCCATCAGATAAATCGTTGGATTGCAATCCCTCAATATAGGGCTTTACCAATCGAGCAGTCAACTCTGCATCCTCGCTAAAATTGCCACTAATTCTTGCCCAACGAGGTTCGGTCGCTAAATCGATTTGTGGATGTAAAGCGACTCTGATTCCAATAGCGAGATATTCCTTACGGACAATATCTGCGAATTCCGCTACCAATTTATTTTCTCCAATTGCAGCAAATCCGGGCATCTCGCAAAACTGAGTAAAGCCTGTAGAAGCCATCCCAATTACATTTTTTCCAAGGTGGTGGCGCGGGTCAGATGCGATGGTAACAGGAATACCTAATCGCGTTTTTTCGGAAAGCTGTTGCGCATTGTTGTACCATTTTGCAAAAGTATTTGGGTCTGCCGGAATATCCCAAATATTAAAATAGGTCATTTTCCGAGTATTCATATTCTCGACTATTGTAGGCATCATAGCGGCAGGGCCTTTAAGTCCATCTTTACTCTTAGGATCAGCATTTTCACTAACCCCTGCACCATTAATAAACATCGTCCCCGCTTTTTCTGCTACATTCATTTGACTCAACAAATCCTCCACTCTTTTGTCAATAGGTTGAGTAATGTCTTCATACACATCCAACTTATCGTTTTTGTTCAAGTCTCTGAATTTGATGCCGTCTTTGTCAACAAGAATACTTGATTTTTGCAGGAGGACTTCGTTTAGCCCTTTTACCGCTTTTTCCCCGTTCTCCTTTTTTGGTTGGTTACAACTTGCAAAAAATAGGAGGGTCAAAAAGTAGAGTGTTGATTTATTCATTTTTATGTTTTGTTTTTTATGTTTTTTATTTGAAAAGTTCATCAGGTGACTTTGGGGCCTAATGCTGTTAGGTTAAGACGATAGAAGATTTTTTATCAAGTTCGTACGATGGCTTGCTTTAAAGGCCGCCGCACGAATACGATTGGTTCGTTCCATTCGTCCGGCCGCCTTTAAAGCGGTCGGGCGAACTTCCTTCAGAGCAAGAACCATCACTAAGCTGACCGGTCTAGCTTTGCGAACCCCGCGAGCGAGCTTCGTGTTAAGCAAGAGTTAGTAAATCGTTTGAATCACAGCGAGGGAACAATTACTTATGTTTTTTACTTGACTAGATCATTCCAATACAACCGATTCGGATTATCCACTAAAATCTTTTTGATCAAATTTTCATCCTGACTAAACAATCCCAATAAATCCACCAAGTCGCCATCATTAGGCATGTGTTCTTTTATGTTTGGATGCGGAAAATCCGTTCCCCAAATCACTCGGTCAGGCGCCAGTTGAATCAACTTTTGCGCATAAGGAATCGCATCATAAAACGGAGGTCCTGCTTTTGAAATTCGCTCTGAGCCACTGACTTTCACCCACCAATTTTCCCGTTGCATAAATTCCAAAAGAATTTTAAATGCAGGTTGTTCCACGCCCAAGTTGGTCGGCACCCTTCCCATGTGATCAACGATAATCGGCATGTCATTAAATTGAGAAAAGAAACTTTCATACTCAATAATATCTTCTGCATTTACATGAATCACCAAATGCCAGCCATATTGTTTTACGCGCTCCAGTACATTTTTCATCCCATCCAAATCAGGAGCACCTCCCAAATGTTTTACAAAATTAAATCGTACTCCTCGAACTCCACCTTGATGCAATTCCTCAAATTCCCCATCTGTAAAATTTTTGTTAGCAATACAGACGCCTCTCCAATGTTCGTCTCCTCTCCATTTTATGGCATCCAACATCGCACTATTATCGGGCCCATGACAACTGGCCTGAACAATGATGGCTCGTTCCAAACCAATATGGTCATGCAAGGCTTTTAGTTTTTCTTTACCTGCATCAGGTGGTTCATAAGTGCTCGTCTCATGATATGGAAAAACATCACTTGGGCCAAACACATGACAATGTGCATCGCATGCCAATGCCGGTATTTTCAATTTAGGGATATTGGGATTTGGATCGGGGGGCATGCATGTTTTCTTCTTGACCATTTTGTATTTTTAATGTTATGTAATTTTGTTTTTTTTGGAAAGGGTGGATAATGGTAGATCAGGGTGGATCAGGGTTTCCCACTTTCGTACCTGCGTAACTATACGCGTATTAAGAGAACCCTGATCGTACCTTTAAAAATATAAGCAAATCGTACATAAAAGTAATAAATTA
>CAZDTI010000754.1:0-2992 GCA_964508085.1 uncultured Saprospiraceae bacterium
TATCCTACATAATATCGGCACAAAATACCGGATTAATTTTAACTAGGTGCTTAAAAGGGACCAATTGCAGTAAAAAAAGGACGAATGGATAAAAATGCTGAAAATTTATACAAAATAGCTATTAAATAGGACGAATTTATTTCGCGATGCATTTGTCCTTTAAATCTTTTTACTCGTCCCTTAAAAAAAAACGAACTATGAAAGTATCTCATTTTTGAACTAAATAAAAATAGGTCAATTATGCGAAATTTTATTCTACTAGGTTTACTTTTTTTTCCTTATTTAGTCTTTTGTCAAAATATCAATGGGAAGGTTTTAGATGAAAATGAAAAAGGGGTCCCCTTTGCTAATCTCCTTTTCTTGGATATGGATAGTACTTTTATAAAGGGGGAAATAACGCTGGAAGATGGTACATTTTCAATGACCTTGGATGAATCCAAAACTTATATTTTACAAGTGAGTTCAGTCGGGTATCAAACGATTGAATTGACTCTAAATGCAGCAATGAAAAAAGAGTCGCTTCTCATCCTATTAAAAACGGATAATCAACTCTTAGAAGAAGTATCTGTAGTTGTAAAGAAACCTTTATTTGTACAGGAAATAGATAGAACAATAGTCAATGTCCAAAACTCTGTCATTTCTAAAGGCGCCAATGTATTGGAGTTAATCGAGAAATCACCCGGCGTTACAGTAGATAGAATCAATCAAAGGATTTCATTGCAGGGTAGGGATGGGCTCATCATTGCCATCAATGGTAAACAAGTAAGACAAGATGGAGGCGCTCTTTTTCAAATGTTGGAAGGAACTCCTTCTGCGAATGTTTCTAATATAGAATTGATTCACAATCCTCCAGCGAGTTATGATGCTCAAGGAAATGCAGGTGTGATTAATATTAATTTAATTAAACAAGAAGATTTTGGATTTAATGGAAATCTAAGTACAAAAGTAGGCTATGGTCAAAGACCAAAATTTGGAAGTTCATTGCTTATGAATTATAAAGTCAAAAAAATTAATATTTATACAGAAATTAACCTTGATCATAATTTTACCAATCAAGATGCCACTTTTGAACAAAATGTACTTTTTCCGTCAGGTAGATTAGTAACAGATTTAGATAATAAACGAAAAGTATCTTTAGGTTTTCATACGGGGAAATTAGGCATAGATTATTCTCTTAGTCCAAAAATAGAGTGGAGTTCTTTTGTTTCAGGTAGCCTAAGGCGTTGGGATATGGAAGCCCTAGGGGATACAAAATATATAGGAGCCTACGATTCTATTTTGGAAGATGAATTGATAAGTCAAGAAAAAAATTATACAGATCATTTTATGTGGAGTAATCGCTTGACTTTCAAATTAGATGAAAAATCTTCTTTATCTTTTGATTATGATTATTTAAAGTACGAAGCTAATAATCCTACAGAGTATCAACTTCATCGAACGTTTACAGATGATAGTACCAGTGTGGAAGCCTTTAATTCTACTAAGCATACTCCCAATGATTTTCATGTTTCTAGGATGGATTACAGACGGGAGTTAAATGGAAAAATAGAATTAGAAACGGGATTAAAATTGACAATTGCTCAAGTACAAAATACAACAGCACTTAATTTTACAGTACCAGAAATTTATACAAATCCGTTCTTTGATGAAGATGTAGATTTGAGAGAAGATACTTATGCAACCTATGCTAGTTTTAAAATTCAATGGAGTGAAAATATTTCTTTATTAGCGGGAATACGATATGAATACAACTTGCTCAATTTGAATTCAAAAATTGAAGGGCCTTTAATAGATAGAAAAAGAGGACAGTTATTTCCAACCATTAACCTCTCCCGAAAATGGGAGAATTCAAGTATTACCCTTTCATATAATAGGAGGGTCTCCAGACCGAGTTTTCAAATATTGGCTCCCTCATTTTATTTTTTAGATACGCGTACTTTACTGACAGGTAATATCAATGTACTTCCCACTACTAGTGATAATATAGGATTACAACTTTCTTTCGGTTCTGTCAGTGCCTCGCTTCGATATACAAATCAACAAAAGCCAGTAGCGGGAGCACAGCCAGAGTTTATTGAAGAAGAAGCACAGTTTTTATTACGACCTAGGAATATTGATCAGCGTCAATTATTCACCGCTAATATATCGCTACCTCTCAATTTTACGAAAATTTGGACGGCTCGTCTAAACTTAAATTCGACTTATCTCATAGATTACTTTAATTATGAAGGACAATCGATGTCAACAGACGGATTCACTGTAGACGGAAACCTAACAACGAATTTATTATTACCAAATGCCTTTGAATTAGAATTGAGTTTCAGAGGTAATACTAGAGGATACTCAGGATTGATTACTTTTGAACCTCGATTGTTAACAAGTATTGGTGTTTCCAAAAAGTTTAAAAATGACTGGAGGCTTTCGCTAAATTGGGTGGATTTATTTGATAAAGGAAGTTTTTTTGGATTAACAACGAGAGACTTCAACGACGATGTCTATTACAAATGGCTTTATCAATTTGAAGGTAATATATTTCGCTTGACAGCCAATATTCCATTCGGCAATCTACAAGCTAAAAAAGATGGAAGAAAAGCAACAGGTTCAGATGATATTCAAAACCGTGCTAGGAATTGATTTTTCAAATTCTAAAATTCATTAAAAGGAAAATTATTGCAATGATACTCGTAATTCTTTTGATAGCCCCAACCTAAACTACAAGTAAAATAAAGAAGAGTTTGCTTTCGAATCGATTTGTCCCCGTTGGGGAAAGGTGTATATTTGTTGACCTTTGAAGTGGCCGAAGATCCTTGGGTGGAGAAGATTGTGGAGGTGAGTGAGTAAAGCGATAGGAATTTTTTAATTCTAACCAAAACATGAGTAATCCTATAAGTAATATGTACACGTAGCGATTTGTTGATGTTTTTACTTTTTTTCTTAGCAAAAAAAGTAACAAAAAACCCAAGATCTATAAACTCGCTCCGCTCAAACACTA
>CAZDTI010000755.1:0-2986 GCA_964508085.1 uncultured Saprospiraceae bacterium
CTATTTTTTAAACTTATTTTGAACGGCTTAGTCCATCCAAATTTGATTTGCCTAAACATCGGTATCTTACCAATTCTGAAGTGTAGATTGAAGGTATATCGGCGAATAATATTTGGTGCTTTAAGATTAATTATAAGGGAAAAATAAAAAGAGGATTAATTTGTGCATTAATTTGGAGTATTGGTAAATAATAGATAAGTTTATACACAAATTGTTTAAAATACTATGGCCGAAAGTTATAAGCACCCCGAATACATGAAGTATAAGTTCAGAGAACTAAAGGTATACGCCTCTACCGAATGGTTGGCGGATAACAAAAAGAAGTACCGCCAGGTCTTTGATCGCTATGAAACTACCTATATCTACGCTGAACTCTCCTTTTACAATAAACTTTTCGACGAGGAAGATTGGGAAATCAACGTTGAACTCAAATGCTATTCCCTTAAAAAAGGGCGTAAAGAGGTTTGTGTACTGACTTTTGATAGAAGAAAAGTCAGTAAATACGACTCCGTGGTTTACATCAGAGAAGGTTGGGGAAATAAGAATGATGGCCAGTTTTGGAAGAAAGGAACCTATTATTGGGAAGCTTGGGTGGAAGGAGAAAAAGTAGCTACGAAATATTTCTATGTTGAAGATGCAGGTAAGCCCATCGAAAAAGATGAAAACGCCTACCTCGAAGTACAATCCTTACGCTTGTATGAAGGCCCATATGACGATGTACTGGAGGATGAAAGAAATTACTTTAAAAAGTTTAGCAGCGAAGAAACTCGATATATCTATGTAGAAATGGTCTTGAGGAATGTTCACAACACCAAAAGTTGGCAATGTGAGTTGTTTTCCAAGTTCTATAATTATGCTCGCGAGCTAAAAGGACAAGTCGTTCGTTTGCAACGTGTAGAAAAGAAAGATGACTTTATCAAGATAACGGCCGGATGGGGTTCCAATGTAAAGGGCTCCTGGCGTAAGGACAATTATACGGCTGAAATCATCTTCATGGATCGTTTATTAGCGGTAATTCCATTTGAGGTTGGTGATGAGTTTGAAGATGGAATAAGTGGCGTGCTCTTACCAGATCAACAAGCTCCGATCGTACTCACACCTGAGGTAGAAATGGCTGGAACTTTTGAAGATGTCATTCTAAAGTTAGATAGCCTGATCGGCCTTTCTGAAATCAAATCCAAAGTAAGAGACCACGCCAACTACATTCAGTTTTTACAACTAAGAAAAGACAAAGGATTCGAAGAAAAAGATGAAATCAATGTTCATTCTGTCTTCATAGGAAATCCAGGAACTGGTAAAACAACTGTGGCCAACTTGATGGGAAAATTATACAAGAAAATGGGCTTGCTGAGTAAGGGTCACGTACATGAAGTAGACCGTGTAGATCTTGTTGGAGAATACATTGGCCAAACTGCACCAAAGGTAAAAGAGGCAATTGAAAAAGCAAGAGGTGGCGTGCTGTTTATTGATGAGGCTTATTCATTGGCTCGTTCCAATGATGACAGTAAAGACTTTGGCCGGGAGGTTATTGAAATTCTTATAAAGGAAATGTCAAATGGAGTAGGAGATATGGCCGTTATTGTGGCCGGTTATCCGAAAGAGATGAAGCACTTCTTGGAATCGAACCCCGGTTTGCGTTCTCGTTTTAAATTGTATTATGAATTCTCAGATTACTTACCACAAGAACTATCGCGAATTTCTGACTTTGCTTGCGAAGAGAAAAAAGTGATTCCAACTGCTGAGGCAAAATTGAGGTTAGACGAAATCATAGTAGACGCTTTCCGAAACAGAGATCGAACATTCGGGAACGCTCGGTTTGTCTACGACTTGGTAGATAAAGCCAAAATTAATCTTGGTCTACGTGTCATGGCGCATGAAAGTCCAACCAGTTTAAATAAAGAAGAGATTTCCATCATCAACTTGGAAGATGTGAATCGTATTAAACTGAATCCTAAAAAAGAACTGCCAGCTATTCCAATTGACAAAGCGCTGCTTAAAGAAGCAACTCAAGAATTGGATGGACTCATAGGAATGACTGCTGTGAAAAAGCAAATCCATGAGCTAATCCGTTTGGTGAAATATTATCGGGAAACAGAAAAAGATGTACTCAATAGTTTCAACTTGCATACCGTGTTCTTCGGAAACCCAGGTACGGGGAAAACTACAGTAGCGCGAATTTTGACTAAAATATACAAAGCTTTAGGTGTGCTGGAGAGAGGACACATGATTGAAACGGATAGACAAGGATTGGTTGCGGGCTATGTTGGACAAACAGCAATCAAAACAGCAGAGAAGATTGATGAAGCAATGGGAGGGGTACTATTCATAGATGAGGCCTATGCCTTGACAATGGGAACGGGAGGAACTGCTCATGGTGATTTTGGAAATGAAGCCGTGCAAACTTTGCTGAAAAGAATGGAAGATTTGCGTGGTCAGTTTTTTGTTTTTGTGGCTGGCTATCCCGATAACATGGAAACCTTCTTGAAGGCAAACCCAGGTTTACAGTCTCGCTTTGATAAAGTCCTTAAGTTTGAGGACTATAAGCCCGATGAGCTATTCGAAATTGCAAAATTAATGTTAGAAGAAGCAAAAGTTGTGAGCACAGAAGATGCAGATGAGTACCTCAAAAAGTACTTGACCTTCTTATATGAATTCAGAGATAAATATTTTGGAAATGCACGTTCTGTTAGAAAAGTGATGATTGAAGCGTTGAAGAACATGAGTCTACGATTGGCAGCTACACCAATAGAAAGCCGTGATCCGGAATTGGCAAATGTACTTACATTGAAGGATGTAGAAACCTTTAAATTAGATAAAAGTGGATTCTTATTTAATAAGACGTCTATTGGGTTTAGGAGTAAGGGGTAGTCTAATAAAAGGTCAATCATATTAATAAAAATGCGCTTTACTTAGCTTCAAGTAGAGCGCATTTTTATTCGTTTAAAGTAGTACCTTTGCGGCAATGACTTGCTTAATATGAAAAAAA
>CAZDTI010000756.1:0-2972 GCA_964508085.1 uncultured Saprospiraceae bacterium
CTCGGAATGACAGATCTAAACTTACGTGCACACTCTACTTATAGGATGACTCGTGTTTTCTATTACTAACTTTCCTTTATTTAAAAACAGACAATAGCTCTGTTCCCAATCCTTTCTCGCTAACTACTTTTATGACATAAGTCCCGTTCGGCAAGCTACTAATGTCAATGCTTTCTTGGTCATTTACAACGCGGTGAAGTACCATTTTTCCATGAACGTCATAAATTGAACACTCCGCATCCGTTCCTACGTTTTTAACTTGAAAGAAGTTATTTGCTGGATTTGGAGTAATTGTAAATTCATTGTTGGAAATGATGTTTTTGTTAGCGGTAATTTTACTTACATTGATATTGTCTACGCAAAAATATCCTGGTGTTAACATTCCATATGCATTGTTATCTGAAGAACTTAATGAAAAGGCCAGACTGTCGGGTGCTTCAAGAGAAGACAAATCTACCTCTGTCCATTCCGTGATGAAGTAATCTTCGTCATTATTGTCAAATCGCAAATCAGCAAGGTAGAAATCAACACCATTAGGCAATAATACGCCGTCTTTGTATCCCTTAATAGTAAGAAGGAAGAAATCTGGATCATTTCCGGTTAATCCCCCAAATACTTTTTGTCCAAAAGTTCCACCGTTTAACATGACCTGATAAGCGAGGGTGCTGTTCGTGACCCATAAAGAGGTAATTGTGTTTTCAAAGCCTGGATCTGTGAAATTCATGATGGAGGCACCGAAACCTGTCGTACCGACTGCATAATTTGAGGAAGAAGCTCCGCCTCCAGCGACTGCGCTTACTGAGGCAGTATCCTGATTTGAGGAGGTAACGTTAGTGGCATTAGAAATAGCCCAGCCGCTTGCCCAGTAACCACCGTAGTCATTGACATAAGAGTTCGGAAGAAAAATTTCTCCACTGGTAAAACCTCCGCTACCGTCACTACCATCTAAGGCCATTTCTGGGTCAAGGACAAACTCCTCAAAATGAACCATTTGAGCAGAGAGTAAAGAAATGCTAAATAAGAGTGTAAATGTAAAAAAATACTTCATGATAAATGTTTTGTAATTTTATTGTTGTTGTTATGGTAAATGGTTAAAGACGTTTAGTTGTATTAAATTTTATTCCCAGTTGAAAGTTTCGTCCAGGTATGGGGCGTTGCTCTATTACAAAATAATCAGCATCCCAAGTGTTGACAATGGTTCCAAAAATCGTAGCCGCCCAATTGCTTTTTGTTAAAGTATATTGTATCTGAAAATTACCGACATCATAAGCAGCCAAGTCTTCATTAAAACCGGTTGAAGAGGATCGAAATACATGCTGATAGCTCCATTCTAATTCCTTCCAATGAAAGCTTAGTTTTGCAGCAGTGTGATGTTTTGGGGTATACCGGAGCTGTATTCCTTTTTCGATCTTAGGTTTTTCAATAGCTACTTCATTAGTAGACAGAATGTAGTTATAACTTAGTTGTAACTTTGTTGTTATTCGTCGTTTAGTGTATGCTAAGTTTAAACGTTCTTCAATCCCACGACTCCATACTTTTGTGAGGTTATTTGCTGACCAGAAATTTTGTCCACTCAAACGAGCCCACATGATCCAGTTATCAATTTTTCTATTAAAAGCAGTATTGATCAACTCTAATTGAAAAGGTCCTTTTTGATGATGTAAATTTATGGTTACTTCTTCACTCCACCCACTTTCTGGGAGTAAATCAGGATTACCACCGGGAGCCCAGAAGCGATCATTGAAAGTAGGAAGACGATAATTTTTACTGACTTTGCCCTGTAGAGAAAGAAAGTGATAAGGTTGAAAATCAACAGCTAAAACGGGGGTTAATGGGATCCATTGTTGATCGAACAATTCTTGTCGGATACTTGCTTGAACCTGAACTTTGTCTTTACGGAATTGGTAGGAGGCAAACAGGGCTGTTTTGGTTTCACTTGGAGAATCTTTATAGCCGTCTGTATTGACTATCGTATGAGAAATGGTATTTCCTACCAATAAAATATGTGGCATTCCCCAAGAATACTGTCCGCTTACTTCCCCAAAGAAAGTATTGAAATGGCTAAGAGATTCAATAGAACTAATATCATCAAAATAGTTTAATTCTTCTTTAAACCAAGCAGCCTTTGTCTTTAGAATAAGATTCTTTCGAGCTTGTTGCCAATTCAAAACCAAGCGAGTAGCCTTGTCATCCTGATGTGCTCCAGAACGCAATTGCACATTCGTTGGAGGAATTTCTTTATTGGAATCTTGTTTCCAGAAATGCGCAGAAAAACGGTGACCATTATTACCATTTAAATAAAAATCGTGAAGCACACTTTGCTGTAGGAAAGCCGCATTTTCTTGTTTTCGTTCTGGAAAGTTGGGCGCAATAGGGTAGGAGAAGTCATTTTCCGCCTGTCTATGTAATATTTTTGTTACAAACTGAAAACGTTTATTTCCAAAAGACACTTTAACCTGCTCGTCGAATTGTCCAAACGAACCAATAGCGGTATTTGAAGAGAAGGAGAAAGAAGGGGCAAAATTTGCCTGATGATCCAAACTCACTACACCTCCAATGGCGCCGCTGCCCCAAAGAGCAGAGCTACCGCCTTTTTGAAGGCTCACTTTTTCTACACTGTTTATTGGAATTAGTGACAAATCGAGTAGGCCCAACATTGGACTCTGAATGGGTAAGCCGTTCCAAAGGACCAAAGTATGTCCCGCTGATCCACCACGTATAGAGGAAGTCGCTAGACTATTGGCGCCATAGCTTTTTATGAAAATACCATTTTGGTTGAGCAAACTACCTAAGTCTGTTACGGAGCTGTTTTCCTTTTCTACCTCCCAGTTTTGATTCGGAGTACCAATGCTTTGCGCTCGAATATTTGTACCAATGACCTTAACCTCAGGAATCACAATGGTGTCCGGGCTTTGTCCAAATAGCTCAAAAGGAGCCATTAGTAAGAACATTGTTACAAAAAAAATATTTCG
>CAZDTI010000757.1:0-878 GCA_964508085.1 uncultured Saprospiraceae bacterium
AGGAATTTGAAGGACAACTTTGTCTGCTTTTTTAATAATTTGTACTAATGATTCTTTTGAAAAATTTGTTAAAAACCCTTGAATGTTTCTTTCATTTAAAAGGTCAATATTTTTCTGACTTCTTACAGGGGCAATTACATTGTACTCATTTTCTAATAGAGTATTTACAATTGTTGAACCTTGTTTTCCTGTAGCATTAAATACTAAAATTGTCTTCATAATAATTGGATGTTTAATTAAAAAATTGATTATCAAGACAAACGTAGTTATATTTAAGTATCAAAAGTATAACAGTATCTTTTTGTATACTAGTATCTAAAAGGATACCTCTAAATTCTAATCGATGGACAAGACAACAGAAATTTCGAAAAAAATTTTACCCGTGATGGATACTATGGAATTGTTAAGTGGTAGATGGAAAATAATTATTATGACGACTCTATATTTAGGTGGAAAGATGCGGTTTAATGAAATTAGAAAAAGTATTCCTAGAATAACTGGAAGAGTACTATCTAAAGATTTAAAGTTTTTGGAAGAGCATAAAGTAATTTCACGAACAGTAAAAGACACTTCACCAATTACTGTTGAATATGAACTTACAGATTATGGTAAAACTTTGGATACTGTATTCCAAGCATTAACAGATTGGGGTGTCAAACACCGCAAAAAGATAATTGGAAGATGATTTTAATAGCAGTGAACGCCCAGCATCCACACCGTGACGACCGAGTGGGAGACATGGATGTTGGATGCTTTGTGTGTGCCCAGAATGGGCACCTAATTCCTTTCAAAATTAAGGAATTATTCTGAGACGCTATAGGCGATCCGAAAGCTTAGTGGTGAGAGAGGTGCACCCGTCAACATTTTGTTGGCGGGCC
>CAZDTI010000757.1:888-2954 GCA_964508085.1 uncultured Saprospiraceae bacterium
CCGACTCGATTAGTCGACGGATTTTAACAACCTCCCTAGATTTAACAAAAACTCTAATTTGTTCTCTACAAGCGAATTATTTTTTTAGTCTCTACCCAATTATCTCCCATGATTTTTATAGAATACACACCTGATGATAAACGACTTAAATTCAGTCTACCATTTTCATAAGAATATCTGTTGGGACTAATTAATATTCCAGTCATATCAACAATCGAAATGCTTTTAATAGTATAATTTTGATTCTGTTCAATATTTAAATAATCTAGTGTAGGATTTGGAAAGATATTAAAACCTTCTTTACTAAGTTCTGTTGAATTGACGGTAATCAAATCGTTATATTTTACAACAAGACCGTCTTCAATACTAGTAGCATAAAGATCGTCATCAATAAAAAGGAGGTCACCACCATGAATTCCTGTATCAATAGTTGTGATTATTGGAGAGGTTGAAGTTAGATCGATTTTTGAAATTTCTAAATTATCATATTGAATGAAAAATAATTCATTTTCATGAATGACAATCCCTGATGGTCTAGCTAAATTTGAAAGAACAATTTCTGGTGTAGGGTTAGCCTCCAGAAGATTGATTTTTGAAAGCCTATCTTCCCATAATTCAGTGTAATAAAGAAAGTCCCCATTTTTGGCAAGTCGCTTAGGTGAATTCTGACCATCAATTACAACTGATGGTATAGGATCCGTAGTTGCCATATCCAATTTATATATCCCATCAGCTTTGGTGTAATATAGAATAGTTCCGTCAACAATAAAATCTGAAGAAGTATTAACATCTGAAACTAAAACCTCTGGAGTAGGATTCGTCTCCGTAAGATTTATTCTTGAAATTTTGATAAATCCAAATCCCATGTAATAAAGATAGTCTCCTATTAAGCATTGTAGAATAAGTAATTCGGTATTTTTAGAGAGGCAGTTTTGATTTTAGACGAGTTTGGAAAAACGGATTTATGCCTTAGCATAATGAGTATTTTCCAGATGAAGTATAAAATTAAAAATGGCCTATAAAAAACCGTAGTATTTATGCTACCATGCTTATATCTAAGAAAATAGGTCTACTTGAGAAGCTGAGAAAGGTTTCTTTTGTTAGGTTTGGATCGTTTAAATCTATAGTTGTAATTTGGTCGCAGTCTCCTTCAGCAATGTATAAAATATCATCTTTTTCTGCAATGCCAACAGGCCAACATGCATCAGAATTGATGATTTCACTTTGAGAAAAACCATAAAGCGAACAGAATACAAAAATGATTAAAAATGTATTTTTCATAATACTCTTTTTTGGGTTTGTTTGTAATAATTCATATTAATTTCTTTTTTCGCGTAGACAATTGTTGAGTCAAGTTGGTAAGGTTCTTTCTGTCGACTAACGGGAGTGTAGACGCTGGTGGCGTACCTGATTTGAGCACTTGGTCTCACTACCAGACATGGCCGTTCTCCACATTGTTCTGCGACGGCTAATTTTTAAATATTTTTATGGATTGTTGGCATTCCGTTTTTTTATTTCATAATTCAAATCTCGTAATTTTCATTCATATCTACCTCTCGATCCATTTTAGCCCCATGGTTTTCGTACATTTCTTTTATATAATTCAAATTAAGTATTTCTTTCAATCTAATAGGACGTATCTCACCAAAGGCGCCATGTCCTCCTAAATTGAGAAATCCAATATAAAATCTATTCGTTTTTTCACTTTGCAAGATAGGGGTTTGAATCATACCACATTCAACAGCTATTGAATTGTACGGTTCAAAATTTAAATCATAACTCTTTAGGAGTTTAAATTCCGACACGGTAACACAACGCGTTTTAGAATAGCTATCTTCATTCAAAGATTTTTTAATTATAGTTGATAGAAATAATTCTTCAAGTTCGCTTTTTGAATTAATGCTCATTTCGTTTTTTTTCAATGAATGCCAACGTCCCCGCATCCACGCAGTAGCGACCGCATGGGAGCTATTGCCGTTGGATGCATTGTGTGTGCCCAGAATGGGCACCTAATTCCTTTCAAAGTTAAGGAATTATTCTGAGACGCTATAGGCGCTCAGAACTCT
>CAZDTI010000758.1:0-2923 GCA_964508085.1 uncultured Saprospiraceae bacterium
CACCCTCTTTGTCGAAAAGGGGGTGTTTTTTGGTTTTGCTGCCAACCAATTTGAATGGGTACTTGATCAAAGAAATACGCAGCGTAAAGATGCTGCTAGTTGGTATCTTGCGCTTTCGTTTACGGCCAATGACGACTATGAGGCTGCTTCTGTTTATTTAAATGAGGTCGCGTTGTGGAATAATAATGTTGCCCGACAAAAACGAGCCAAAGAAGCCAGAGATCTATTGGAGCTAATTGGTGAAAAGTAGTTAAGTAGATTTATAAGAGGCCTATTGGAGGTTTCTTAGCGTAACGAAAATTTATACTAGAAGACCTCTAGAAGATAGTCCAGAGCTTTAACTATCAAAGCTGCTTTTCTTCGAAATTTAGTATGTCTCAAGCTCTTTTCTAAGCTCAAAATTTAAACCAATAACCCAACTTAGAACAATTAAAAAAGAAACCTTTTGAAGGATCGGCAGCCACTCTAATAAATGCTCAGAATAATAAATATAGTTATTCAGCCCTAACAAGATGATGCAGCATAACCCAGAGGCTTTGTATCCTGTTAGCTCACTGTTATAGATTTCTCTAATTATTCCAAGGACTACAAATAGTCCAAAAAAACTAGAGAGATTAGTCATTAAATCGTGTTTTTTTGTGAAAACTAAAATAGCAAAGGACATAGATAATATTCCAGCTACTTGTATCATTTTTCTTATCCACATGTTTGTTGAATAAGCTTCAGCAAATTGAATGAAAAAGACCATTAAGCTAAGGCACAAGATTACCATTGCTGTTATAGCATAAGGTCTTGCAAGGTTTAGTGCTCCGTTCATTCCTTTCTCATTTAATAAGTTACACCAATAATTATTGATCCAATCGAAGCCGATGGAATTGATGTCTGCTTGTGAACCACCGGGATACAAAGTAGCAGAATATATAAAAAGCAAGAGGAATAATGTAATTCCTAGAAATGGAAAAAGATTGATCGCTAATTGAATGTCTTTCTTCTTTCGAAACATTTTTTTATAAAGTTGCAAAATATAAAATACTTTCCTTCGTCCCCGGTTGGTAAGTTGAAGAACCCGCTCTAAATCAAAAAAGCCCGGAACACATTTCGTATCCCAGGTTTTTTTTATTTTAATAAATAGATTACTTACTGATCAACGATAAATTTGAATTGAGCACTCATAGGTACTGTTGTTCCGCTAGTGTTATTATATACATTACCGTTTAAGCTACCCTGAACAACTCCGTCGGGAGTAGCGTCATGGGCAGAGTAAATAACAGTCAAATCATCGTTTGTAGGAGTATGGACCCAAATCGCTTGATTGCCATCGTTAAAGTCTGCTACAAAATGCAGGAATTCGGAAGGGGTATTTAGACCAAGGAAAAGACTCTGTAGGCTTATATGGGAATTATTGGTATAGATCGCAAAGTAAACCTCTGGACCTGATATATAATCTATAGTCGTCTGAAAATCAGTAAGCGTATAAGTATAACCATCAATAGTGGCAATAAAAAATTCCTCCAAATCGATCTCACAAGCGTTGATATTACCTAGGTCTAAACTTGTCAATCCATTAATATTATAACTCACGGCTATACTCTGTTGGGAATTCGTTAAATCATAACCCGTAATGACCACTTCAGTAGCTGAACAAAGGCTGAGATTGGCACTAAAACTCCCATCGCTATTCACAGGGATGATGGACTGATTAGCCCCAAAGCCAACCTTCACATAACCATCGCTATTGCCAGCTCCATTGCAATCCAGCGTTCCAGAAAAAGTGACAAAATCAAAATCTGGATTCACTGCGATATTGTCTAGTTGCGTATCTTCTGTAAAAGGTCCAATCTCTGCTGAGTAAATAGATAACCCACAATCGTCAAAGACTTGGATGGTCAGAACTTCATCGCCCGGAACATAGCCGCTAAAAAATCCATCTTCATTTGTGTAGCCATAACCACTAGCTCCATTCGAACCTATTGAAACTTCTACTAACAACCCTTCTACAGCGCCCGCTTCACTAACTACCGTTCCACTCAAGTCAATAAAATTACTAGGGACATCACAGTTCCAAAAGGAGAAATGCGTCACCGTTCCGACATATCGGTCTCCTTCCAAAGTTGCATGTCCTTCTTCAACCCAGTATCCATTTGTTTCATCAAAATACCATAAGGGAATAGTAGTAGGAGCATCTCCTATCAATTCACTGGGGACTGGCAGTTCGATAGTTGCGCTTTGTCCATCCGCAAGATTTAAAGCTTCACCACCATCGCTTTCCAGCTCAACTCCGATCATACCAAAAGTCCTCAATTGTACTTGACTATTGTTAATGTCTGCTGCCCGAAGATCGCCTGGCATCTCTAAAAATAAATCTTCAGAAGTAGGATCAAGCCAAGTTGCATATACATTAACATTTCCATTGTAAGCATCACCGTTCGCTGTTTTTATTCCATTAGGGGGAAGATCAATAGAGGCCTCACCATTGGTTATAACTAGTCCTCCGCTATTGGAATTTACAGTGCCACTGAGCGTTTTTTCCAATAACATAATTTTGGTAAAAGCCATCTTATCTTTCTCCGGACGAATGACCTTCGCATTGTAATGGTAACCATCCTTTTCCGCGGTTACCAAGGCGCCATATTCATTGAGTTGAATATCTTTAAACAAAAATACGCCGTTTTCATCGGTTTCTGTAGTGTTGTTGTTAGAAGAAATTGTAACGTCAGCTAATGGATTTCCAGCTTTGTCAATGACAGTCCCACTAACAGAACCATTTAGATAAGATGCAGTCGGAAATGAAGGAGGGAATACCATGTCGTCTTCTGCGAGAACAGAGTCATCGTTCTTACAAGCACCGCAAAGGAATAAAGTAATCAGAAAAAAGTAGGAAAGTTTTCTAAGTTGATTCATTGTTGTTTAGTTTTAGTTTTAA
>CAZDTI010000759.1:0-2921 GCA_964508085.1 uncultured Saprospiraceae bacterium
CTGCCGTGGCATAATAAGGAGGAATCAACAAGGGATAACTGACCGAAAGTTCACAGCCATTTGGAGTGGTAATAAAAGCCTGATAGCTGCCTTCTGTATTGTCAATAGGACTTAGCGCCAGTGTTGCACTCGTCTCTCCCAGCAATGCTATTCCGTCTTGATACCATTGATAAGTGTTGGCTGGATCAAAGGCGACCTCCAAGATCAAATCCTCTTCACAAATCGCTCCACTGGTCGTCAATGGTGCAGTTGCAAAACTAGATACTTCCGCTAAGGTTAGGCGATCTACGTAAAAATAGGGATCCAATAAATAATTTTGGTTCGGACTACAGCTTGGGCCAAGCACAATCACCTCATAGGCTTGGTCTGCCACAAATTCAAAAACGACATTTACCCACTCATTGGAACCACTTACATATTGCTCTCCTAGTTCTGTATATCCATTTGCATTCGTAGGGCAGCCTACCGTAAAATTATTCGCATTTCCAAAAGGTAAATTATTGCAATTGGCAGAAGCAAAAAGTGCGATATCAAAGTCCATAGATCCTGGGCGATTGTCTTGGAATCCAACAAAAAAATCAAGACGATAAGTGGCGCCTACTTCCATTACTTCGGTCAGACAAGCCCCAACGTATTCTTTGTAAGATGCTCCGATATTCATTTGTCCATCTCGAAAACCTACGCCCCCTTCCCCATCCGCAAAAGGTAGAGGTGCAACAGCATTGATACTGGCATTCCCAAGAAAGCCGCCACAAGTATGTACATAATCTGTAGTAGGCGGAGAAGCTTGAATCCATCCTACGGCGCAATTGAGTTGTTCATTATCCGTAGGACAACAGGTCATTTCCTCGAAAGAGGGGTTTGGAATTAGAGAAGTTGGATTTTCAGCATCGCATTTGCAGTCACTCCAATCATTTAAATCTATTAGTCCATCTCCATCGTCGTCAATACCATTATCACAAATTTCCTGTGCAAAACTGGTGGCAGCTACGCAAAAGAGAAATAAAAGAATGAGATGGATTTGTTTTATCATTAGTAATTATCGTTCAGAATGACAATTCTGTATAACTGTAAAATCAGTATAATTGCCCACTATGAAGCGGTTTGGGGCTTCATGTTGGGAATAAAACGCAAAACTTAGATTAGTCCGTATGTCTTTATTTTTTATAACAAATTTAGCCTTTTATTATACAAAATCCTCTTCATCCCAATTCCTAATACGTTCCTCTTCTTTTTGTGGCGGATTATTTAAATCCAATCCTTTTTCAAAATCTTCAGGAGACAACTTTGTTCCTTGGTAAGCACTTAGTTGTCCGTCATAATCAACGAAACGAATTTGATGGCTTTTATCATTGGATTCATAAAGCCATTGAGAAATTTCGACTTCGCGGGAAACTCCTGTTACAAAAGCATTTCCTTTTTTGGTATTTGCAATGAAATACCGTTTACCATCTACTTCAATGTTAGCCGGTGGTTTGTCTTTTGGAAAAACACTTAGTCCTGTTTTCCCGATCGGAATATCTTCTTCCAGAAAAGCAGTCAACAATGCTTTGTTCTGTTCAACATAAATCAATTTAGCTTTTTTCTGATAACTTAACAACTGAAAGAATTTATCGGAATCTCCGTTGTTCCAATCGTATTGAGTAACGGCAGAGAGGCCGAATTCCTCATTTTTATAGTTTATATAATCTCGAATTCTTGAGGTATACAAATAAGCAAAAGATGATGGAGAAAAATTTTGCCGTTGCTTGCGTGGTTGAGAAACGCTCGCTCTTTTGACGGTTCTGCTTTCTGCATATTCCCCTCTCACTGGTTCGTCAGGGATGCCCATGAAACGCTCTAGCCTTTGTTCGATTTCCAGGACTTGGTGGCTTTCCATACTGGCTAAGTTGAAAATTTCTTCGTCTTTCCCATTCCTTAATTTTGCACGAAGCTGATAAGTTGTACTCGTCCCATTTTTCCCTCTACTTATTTTTTCTTTGACATACAATTGAGCGATATTCTCCCTTAGCAATTCTTTATTTCCTTTCCACCAAGGTATGGGTTTATGTGCTACTGATAGATAATTTTGATCTATATCTATATAGGTTTTATTTCGAAAAAGGCAAAGGGTGTAGTAGGCCAAACCGATTCCCACCGCGACATGGATTAATGGAAACAATGCGGCGATAAGCGGTGCACCGCCCGCTAATACGATACTATACCAAACAATTAAAAAGCCACACCATATCGTAGAGAAAAAAGCCAGAAAGTAGGCAATGGGGGTAAACCAATCCAGAACAATACTGATGGAGCGGTCACTTTCGTAAATTTCGATTTCTTTTTTGGAGAACATGAATTTGGTTTTGAAGGTGTAGATAAGTGGATGAGTTCAGAGGTGGAACTTAATTCGTATTTAGAAATTTGCCTTCTGAATTTATCAAAACATCTAAGACAAATAACGGAAATTATTTTGGTTTGTTCTTATAACGTTGGTCATCGACGATCTACCTTGGTTCAACTTACAATTAATAAATAAAACTTTATGTTGTTTTATTTATTAATTTTTTGTTATTTAGTTTGTTTTTTGTTTACCTTTAGGCATCAAAATAAGAAACTTTATTAACCAATTTAAAACTACATTCATGCCTACTAACTACTACCTATTCTTCCTCACCGCCTTCATTCCCCTTATTATTGGCTTTGTTTATTACCATGATAAAGCTTTTGGTTCCGCCTGGAAAAAAGTCAATGGATTTTCAGATTCGGATTTAGAGGGAGCAAATATGGGCGTTATCCTAGGCTCTACTTATTTCCTCGGAATTCTCTTAAGTGTTACGGTCTCTGGCTTTGCGATCCATCAGACTGCAGTCTTCCAAATGATGATGCCTGAAGTTATGGAAGTAGGAGGTGCAGCAGAGCAGCAATTTTTAGATCTGATG
>CAZDTI010000760.1:0-2917 GCA_964508085.1 uncultured Saprospiraceae bacterium
ATCTTCTTCGTTTCCAGATAGGACGGATGCGTCTGGCATGGTGATGCTAATTGGGTAAACCAATTCGAAGCAAAGTTCTTTTTCTTCTTTTCCGTTCTTTTCGTCTTTGACTTCTTCCTCACCGACGACTAAGGCTTGAAGGTTTGTGTCAGAAGTCATTGGAGAATCTTTGGATTTCTCTTTGTTGCAGGCCGTGAAGAGGATGGCGGTTAGGAGGAGGTAAAAGATATTTAATTTCATGTTTGTGGATTTTTTGTTAAATAGTGATGTTGCATATGTGCGTCTGTCTGCGTGTAGTGGCCGAGAGTTGCAACTCTCGGCTGGAGGAATTCGACTCCTCCAGAGTCTTGTGTGGTGTTATAATGATTTTACTTTTGCCGGAGTAAATTAATCATTATTATTAATTCACACAATTTCTGTTGCGCCAATCCAATGTCTTAGAGAATTCATGTAAACCATCAAGTCCTAACAAACCAAATATTGGGTCCTGATCTACAGTTTTTTTATGTTGTTTTCCGATGAAATATTCCTCTTTTCCTTCATGGGTAAAGTACTGATTCATATCAGGAAGTTCTGGAATTGATGCTACAATTTTTTCGATGTGATCGTAGTTTTTAACAAGATCCTCTGGTATGTGAATGGAGTTGGGAAGCATCTTCCCAAATGGACTTTCTTCCCCAATATCCAATGAGCTGCCTATTCCAAATACGCAATCTCTTCCTGGTATTCCTCTTTCTGAGTCTGGAATATGACTAACATCCATACAATGAAAATTGACAAATGAGATGCCATTAAATTCTCCTATATAAATAGAATGAGGATATCTAAATACATCTCTGCTCAAACTTTGCAGTACCAATTCGCCTTTTCCTTCAATATGGATCCGTGCAGCTATTTCTTCTAAAGAAATATCGTCATGTCCCCAAATATTTAAAACTTCAACACCTTCTATGGCGTTAAGGTCATTTTCAATTTGGTATAGTTCATCGTAGTAAGTTAGTTTACAATAGACAATAATAGTGACAATAGACAGTATGCAAAATCCAAAGAAATACAGGATTCCCTTTGCTAGGAATTCGAATGATTCTAGTACTTTTGCATTAATTCCCATTTGGTAATTAGTGTTTTTATATTTTCAAAAAAGCTATCACTTTTCTGCAAAGCGTTCATTCAATTTCACAATCGTCGCCTCTCGATCAGCAAACTTTTCATTCGATTTTCGTACATGATATCTGGGTAATCATTTCCTAGAATGAATATATTCTTTTCATTTAGTAATAATACTTTTCATTTTTCACCTCTTTCTTTTAGCAGTTCTCTAATCGGCTCAGAATCAATAGTTGTTCCCTCCATTAATTCCTCTTTTTCTAC
The DNA here is from genome assembly GCA_964508085.1 of uncultured Saprospiraceae bacterium. Taxonomy (GTDB): domain Bacteria; phylum Bacteroidota; class Bacteroidia; order Chitinophagales; family Saprospiraceae; genus CALGLS01. The sequence goes on from CAZDTI010000760.1 coordinate 1,372, forward strand.
CCCATTCCTTTCCGGAGAAACTTAACCCACCAACTCCACTCCGTTGACTTCACCTCGTCGGCAAAGTTATTTTCAAATCGATCAAAGCCATCTTCAATTAACGCGTCATGTAATGAACGTATTCCAAAAATCCACAACCACGTTCCAGTTCCTTCTGTGTTCATATCGATGGTGTGCTTGACCTCTGTTTGGTTGTCAGCCATTTCTGTTATTTCAAATTTATGAATTCCGTTAAGCCCAGTAGGTTTTGAAAATCGAAATTGAATGGTGTCATTCGGATCATATTTTTCAACAGTGTATCTTATTGGTCCATGTCCTCCTTTTGCGCCGACTTTGATTCCACCTTCAAATTTCATTGCGGGCCATTTTCCCTTAGGCCATATCTTATCGTTTTCTGTCGACAAGGTTTTAATCAATTCCGAAACTTTGCTTTTCGGTTGATTTATTATTCGTTTATGGATGTTTAAAACTTTCATTTTTCATGATTTAGTTAGCACATATTCATAGCGCTTCAATCCGATAAAGATATTATTCAACCATTGCTTCTTTTCCACTAACAATCCATTTGCATCGTATTTATATTTTATCACTAGAATATCGCCTGTTTGGGAAATGATATTTGAGTAAACTTCTGGGACTCGGTTACGTTTTCGACAATGGTGTTTTTCTTTTATGATCCGGTTTTCATTATCATATTCATACTCTATAAAAAAAAATGGTACACCGTCCTTTTCTAATCGATGAATATAAATTAGGTTCTCTTTTTCATCGTATTCGTACTCAAGTATTTCATATGGAGTGGCACTAGGATTAGGAGTTGCTGTTGCTAGCTGTTTTAATATTTTCCCCTTGTTATTGAATAAGTAATTTATTCTATTATAATACCCATGCCGGGTATAGCTTTTAATTACAACCTCTCTTCTTTGGTCTTTTGCGTCATATGCGCATCTAATTAGTTCGCTTGTTTTTCCGTTGATAAAACTCTTTTCAAGTCTAACCAATCCGTTGGAATTATACTTCATTTTCTTCTCTACTAAATGTTCATCCGGCTTTGTTGAAATTCCTTTTATCCTGCTTAATTGTGATTTCTTATTATAAATATAAGTATAGGTTTTTACATACTTAGATGTGTCTCTCACTATCTTTTTAGTTGTTCTTCCCAAACTATCCAAGTACAACTCTTCTACCAAAATAGAATCCCCTGTCGATCCATCTACGTTTACTACATGCAAGTACTCTATTTTTTTTGTCACGCCCAGTTTCACATTTAAGCTATCTCTTTGAAATCCTTGAGCGTTTCCGATCAGAAGACATAGAAAAAAAGAGCTAAAAAGGAGGAGTATTATTTTGGTTGTTTTTCTCATAACAATTATTTAGCATCCTTTATTTGTAGTATCTTTTTTTGACGCAAGCATTTTTAAACAAGAAGATATTTCAACACTTCAACAATATATTTACAAAATAAAGATTACGTACAATTCTCCCCCAAGGTAAGGATATTCTAAAAAATCACCAAGGGTATAATTCTTCTTTTCTGCAAAACCAG
>CAZDTI010000761.1:0-2917 GCA_964508085.1 uncultured Saprospiraceae bacterium
CTGTAACGGTAATGGTCAGCAAGGAGTCGCAGTTATTGCTATTGGTCAATGTTTGGGTATACACATCGGCTGTGCTATAACTCACCCCATTGACTTCTACCGTAGAACCCTCACAGAAGGAGGCGTTGGTAGCACCGAAGGTGGTCGAAGTTTCTGTAACGGTAACTGTTAGTATGGAGTCGCAGTTATTGCTATTGGTCAATGTTTGGGTATAGACATTGGCTGCATTATAGCTCACACCATTGACTTCCACCCTAGAACCCTCACAGAAGGAGGCTGTGGTAGAACCGAAGGTGGTCGAAGTTTCTGTAACGGTAATGGTCAGCAAGGAGTCGCAGTTATTGCTATTGGTCAATGTTTGAGTATAGACATTGGCTGCACTATAGCTCACACCATTGACTTCCACCGTAGAACCCTCACAGAAGGAGGCTGTGGTAGAACCGACGGTGGGAAAGTTCTCTTGAATATCAAGATTAATTATAGAATCGCACCCATCAACGGTCAAGTAGGGGATTGAATGTGGACCAGGAGCATATTCCGTTCCTTCGAAGTTATACGTTGCTCCTTCACAAACCTCAAAACTTAGGTTGGTCTGATAGGTTTGGTACTCTGAGATGGTGATGGAAATAATCGAATCACATCCTGCGATATTTGTTATGGTCTGTGAATGCGTCCCTTGTCCAAACTCGTCACCATTGATAGTGATGGTGGTTCCGGGACAAATAGACTCACTGTAGGTCCCATTGGTAGCAGAACCTGCTGTAATGGTGACAATCACCATCGAATCACAAGATCCGGGTCTTGCAATGGTCTGTGGGAAGGTACCAACTTCAGTAAAAACGTCATCATTAATGGTCACATCGTTGCCAGGACAAAGACTAGCCATTTCTTGGCCAGGTTCATCGCTGAGAACAGTAATGAATACCGAATCTGTTTTGGTGCAACCTTGAGAGTTTGTCACTGTAAGATAATAGTACTGAGAGCTTGTGGCAGTTGTTGTTAGTCGCGGTGCATTTTCCCCAACTACAGACCATTCGTATATGCTGTAAGTAGTGGGTGCCTGTACATTCACTAATTCTCCCGTGCAATACTCTACGGCAAAAGGTTCTAAATTCAAGGTGTTGTTGCAAGGCTCGCCGTCGCAGAATTGTTGGAGATCAGGATTTTCAAAATTGCAATTTTGCCCAAAAAAGACATTAGATTGGCCGCAAAATTTTGAATAGGCCTCAGGGAAGCAGCCCGTAAGTCGATTACTTGAAAGACTAATGTTTGATAAATTAGGTAAGTCTAAAATAGACAGGGGGAAGGGACCATCAAATTTATTTCCAGATAAACTAAGACTTATTAATGCATCCAAGCCCTCTAATTGCTGATCAAGAGGACCCTCTAACCCCGCAGCTACAATATTAAGTGAAAGTAGTTTACTTAAGTTCGAAATGGAATTAGGCAAAGTACCATTGAAATTATTTCTTGCCAAATTTAGAGACGTTAACGAGGCAAGATCTCCAATCTCTTGAGGAATAGCCCCTACAAGTTGATTTACAGAAAAATTCAATGATGTTAATGAATTCATTTGGCCTACTTCTACTGGAATATTTCCCGTAATCTCATTTCCTGACAAATTAATAGTTGATAGATTTTGTAAATTACCTACTTCCTCGGGGATAGAGCCGGAAACATCGTTTCCAGAAAGGTTGAGTATACTTAAATTAGTTAAGTCTCCTATTCTTGGATCAATAATTCCCGAAATACTATTGTTTTGTAACTGCACAGTTCGTAGTTCACGAAGATCATAAAAAGAAACAGGCAGAGGGCCTTCGAAATTTGATGCTGCCAAATTAATGTTCTGCAATCCAGTCATCAAGCCAAAGGATGGAGGAATACTTCCACCTAGGTCAGTATTGATGATTGTAATTCCAGTAAGTGAACTTAATCCACCAAATAAGTCTGCAAACCCACCTGTAATGGGGTTATTAGATAGGTTTAGTCCACCCAAATTTGAAAGACCATAAATCGTTTCTGGAATCGAGCCTGTAAAGTTGTTTTTGCTTAAATCTAGACTGATTAGGTTAGGTACACGATCGAAGCTATTCGGAATTACTCCAGAAAATCCAGAGTTAGTTAAGCTCAGTATCTCTAATGTTGCTAAATCAAAAATCAACCCTGGAAAAACACCACTAAAATCGTTATTGCCCAAAAACAGGACTCTGATGTTCGCTAGATTCGTTAGTGTGGCAGGTAGAGGTCCAGAAAGAGCATTTCTATCCAATCTTAACTCCTCCAGATTCGCAAGCTGATCTATTTCTCCTGGCAAAGAACCAAAAAGTCCATTATTGCTCAATCTAATCCAAACTACACGATCATTCGTACAGGTAATTCCATTCCACCCACAAACATCGCAATCTACACCCCAGCCCGAATTGTTGATCCAATTAGGTCCATCAGTTGCATTGTACAAGGCCATCAGGGGAGCGTAATCCGGGTGTGTTGGCATATCGCAGGGAGGACTACCATCGCTATCAGAAACGGTCAACAAGATACTCCCCAAAGATGTCAGCGCTGCAAGTCGAAGTAGAAGAAACAATTTCATAAGTATAAGTCATCTTGAGCCTAGGCCATTGTCTTCTGGGACTTTCAAGTTAGAAAAATTCTTCCGTTTTGTGAAGATCCATAAGAAGTATCTGTAAATGCAAACCGGTTAATTTCGACTACCTTGATATTTTCTGCTCACTCTGTACCTTCCTACTGCTATGTCGAGTACTGCAAAATCAGTTATACGGGCTAGGTCAATTGGAGAATTTGTAGTAGCATCATATGTCACCTGTAAGCTTCCATCTATTCCGAAAACACTAATTTTCACCGACTCAAGATAGGGAGACTTCACTGTTAAAGTCGAAGCATGTATTTCAATTTCGTA
>CAZDTI010000762.1:0-2907 GCA_964508085.1 uncultured Saprospiraceae bacterium
GGGTTTTCCTGAGCTCAACATATTGGCGCAAAGAGGACAAAGCATTAAAAATAACTACGCCACTAAGACACATTTGCACGAGCTGGAAGACCGAAGTGACATTATGATTGGAGGACAAATGGTGATGTATCCTAATGGTCAACTCACCAATCCAAATAGTTGCTGTAGCAATGCTTCTCCCTGGGCTTACGCAAATTATAATGCCTTAGGACAATTTATGGCGCATATGCTTTCCTCCTATTTTGATGTAGGTGGAACTACTGGAGAACCTAGACCTCAGTACATTGAAGTGATGAATGAACCTCCGCTTTGGAACCTCTCTCCTTACAATACCACCAATGAGAATATTTTCAACATGCATAAAGTGGTGGCGGATTCTATTCATGCGCTACTTCCAGATGTAAAGGTCGGTGGATTTACAGCAGCGGCTCCTTCATTCTATCAGGATAATTTTCAAAGCTGGAACGAGGAATGGAAATCCTTTATCGACATTACGGGGGAAAGCATGGATTTTTACTCTGTCCATATCTATGACAATCATCCCTCAGGCAATCTGATTGATGGCCTTACTCGACGATCAGGAAGCAATACAGAAGCAGTGTTAGACATGATGAATCATTATTCTTTTTTGAAATTTGGAAACCTCAAACCACTTATTATTTCCGAGTATGGTTACTGGTCTCCGGCACTGGATGGTACGCCTTACACCAGAGAAAGAGACTGGGGAAACCTTCGTACTTTTTCTACAATGATGATGCAATTTATGGAGCGTCCTGACAACATGGTCAAATGTGTTCCTTTTATGATTTTAAAAGCCAATTGGTGGAGTCACTCCTCGGGAGAAAAATACCCTTACCGCTTGTTGCGCCAAAATAATGAACTCCCGGGCCAATCAGGAACCCAATGGGTTTACACAGAGTTATTGAATTTTTTTGAATTGTGGAAAGAAGTAAAAGGAACGCGAATAGAATCGAAGCCTTCAGATTTAGATATTCAAACGGATGCCTATGTCGATGGCAATAAGGCATTTTTAATTGTCAATAATTTGAATTTAGCGGCAGAGTCCATTCAATTGCACCCGCTGGAAAACAGCAATAATACACTGGAAAACATTGAAGTCAAACACCTCTATGAAGTCAATGGACTACCAACTCTGGAAGTCACCAACCATACTGCCTTAGAAGAAATCACCATCGGAAGAGAAGCGACGATGATTATCAAATATACTTACGCTGACCCCATCAGCATCACCGAAACCTACGATGAAGAAAAAGTTTTTGCGGATCAATATTTACAATCCATCCAAGCCAATCAGGCCAATACTTTTCAGCTTAATGGAATCACGTCAGGTGCACATGGAGAGGCAATACTGAGACTTGGGCTTGGAAGAGATCATGGCAAATCATTAAGCCCTACTATTGAATTCAATGGAACGACTATACCGGTGCCAAGTGACTGGAGAGGGTATGACCAATTAAATAGAGATCGTTTTTTCGGCGTATTAGAAATTCCAATTCCATACGATTTACTTCAAACTAATAACACGGTCACAATATCATTTGGAGATTCAGGAGGCCATATTAGTAGTATGAGTTTACAAAACTTTAATGCAAGTCAACCCTTAATAAGATCAGAAGTGATAACTGCTGTGGAAGATTTATCTGAATCAGCAAGCAAGCTATTTTCCGTTACTCCAAATCCTTCAACTGGTATTTTTAAAATTATAGCAAAACGCCCAATGGATAATGCCAGGGTATGGATAAGAAGTACAGACGGAAAATTAATACAGCAACTACAAATGAATGAAAAAGAATTAACTTTAGAACTTCCTTCTTTAAATGGTATTTATATAATTTCTATTCAAGAAAATGGAAAAATATATACTGAAAAGATTGTGGTGGAATGATGAGGGGCGAGGAGTGAGGAGTCAGGGTACAGCTCCCACCAGGTTGTTGGAACTGCAAGCTCACCCCTCACCCCTCGCTCCTGACACCTCGCTCCTATTAATTAAAAAACACAAGTAAAAATTTAATGAGAGAAACAAAACAAAAGATCAAACTTTATTTTTTTGTTCTACTATTGGCGCAAATATTTAGCTGCCGGTCAGATCCGACCGTTGTCGAAAAGGAGGAGCAAGAAAAACCCAAGGTAATTAACCAACTTCCTTTTCAAAAGATAGACTTGGTTGACTTAAGTGCCTTTTCCACCAAAGGCAAAAACTGGAAAATAGTTGAGGACGTTTATTCCGATTTGGATAAAAAACACCATATGGATTTGACGGATGGATTGGGCATCCTAGTCAATCAGCAAACGGATACTGAACGAGCACATCTCTTTACCGGTTTTGAACATGGTGATCTGGAATTGGAGGTAGAATTTCTGATGCCCAAGGGTTCCAATTCTGGGATTTATTTTCAAAGCAGATATGAAATACAATTGTTTGATAGCTATGGTGTAGATGAAATGGAGGTGAAAGATTGTGGTTCCATTTACCAACGATGGGATGAGAGCAGACCCGAAGGTAAAAAGGGATTCGAGGGGCATCCTTCTAAAGTCAATGCAAGTAAAGCGCCTGGATTATGGCAACATTATAAAATTTATTTTCGAGCTCCTCGATTTGATGCTAATGGAAAAAAAATCAAAAATGCCTCCTTCGAACATGTTTATCATAATGGATTGTTGATTCATGAAAATGTAGAATTAAAAGGAACGACAAGAGCTGCTCCTGTCAAAATTGATGATGAAGTTCCCTATGCTCCACTTATGATACAAGGTGACCATGGACCTGTGGCATTTCGAAATATTAGTTATAAAGCTTATAACCAAGATACGCTTTCGGTATCAAATATTAAGTACAAATTGTATGAGCTTCCAGAAGAACATAAAGGTATGCCAACCAATTGGGAG
>CAZDTI010000763.1:0-2894 GCA_964508085.1 uncultured Saprospiraceae bacterium
GCCAAATCCATGTCGTCATAAATATCTGCAAAAGCAACTTCTGGTTCAATCATCCAAAACTCAGCAAGGTGACGAGAGGTATTAGAATTTTCTGCACGAAAGGTTGGCCCAAAAGTGTAAACTTTCCCCATTGATAAAGCACCGATCTCTGCTTGGAGTTGTCCGGAAACGGTTAAGTTCGTTGCTTTGCCAAAAAAGTCTGCTTCCCAATTTACCTGACCATCTTCAGTCATTGGTGGCTTACTAGGATCTAAGGTTGTGACTCTAAACATTTCCCCTGCCCCTTCTGCATCACTACCCGTTACGATTGGTGTATGCATATAATAGTAGTTGCGCTCATGGAAAAATTTATGAACAGCAAAAGCGAGGGCGTGACGAATTCGAAAAACAGAACTCATGGTATTTGTTCGCATTCTGAAGTGTGCCTTCTCCCGCAAATATTCCATAGTCATTTTCTGAGGTAGAATCGGGTATTCATCTGCATTAGAACCACCAAGAATCTCAATTTGGTCCGCTGCTATTTCAACTGCCTGACCAGCCCCCTGCGATTCAATCAATTTCCCAGTAATGGCAATACAAGAATGAAAACTGATTTGCTTGAGTAGGCTTTCATCAAGATTCTCAAAATCAATAACTACTTGTACATTATTAATAGTAGAACCATCGTTGAGGGCGATAAATCGATTGGCTCGGAATGCTTTTACCCAGCCTTTGACTAGTACTGTCTCGTTTAGCTTTGGTTCGGCCAATAATGCCGAAATCTCTGTTCGTCTAAGTGTTGTTGACTTCGTGTCCATTTTATTAAATTTGATAAATTGTTTGTTTTCCAACGGAAAACGTGCTTAACGCTATCTGTAACGTAAGAATAAAAATAAAGCTGCGAAAATAATAAAGATTATAGACTTTAAATGGTTCCCGAGATGTGGTTTGGTTTATGGGAGCCATATTTTGCAGTACAGAAGGAGTACAAAAAATTGAGCGGCATAGACGCGGCTCCTTTCTATTGTGTCGCACCTACGGCGCTCAATGGCCTCTAGGGTATTTATTTGCTACAAAAATGTCATTCTGCTGGGATTCGTGTTGTCGACCTGAAATGTAAGAATGCCTCAAATGTGCAAATCTAAGAGAGATTACGTTAAAAACCGGCTCTTCAACTCTGGACTTGGCATCATACAACTTTCCTGACGACCAAACCATTTGTAGCGATTTTTAGCTATATAGTTATAGCCCCAGTCTCTAAAGCCTTTCGGCAAAATCAGTAAGACACTTAAGAAGGACCAAGGAAGTCCTAAATGGCGGAGTACCCGCAGCGCTGCAGAAGAGCGCGTATAAGCTTTGTCATTCATAACCAAAACAACGGTATCCAGACTAGTTGTGGATAAGTTATGCTTTTGCAAAAGCGCTTTACCATGTTCCGATTGGAGGGCTGCAAAGTGAATCAAACCACCCGGATCTCTTTTAATCACAAATTGTACAGACTGATTGCAGAGGTTGCAAACGCCATCAAAGAGTAATATAGGATGCGAATTGGTCATATTGATTATATAACAAATAAGTAAACAAACTTGTTCGCGAATTTGCGGTTGTTATTGAAACAAAGTGGAGTACAACTCTTCCACTTTCCCAACAGTATGAATATTCAAACCATATCTACTTTTATCAATCCCTTTGGTGTTGTATTTAGAAATAAAAATATCCTTAAAACCTAATCGATCTGCTTCCGCAATTCTTTGATCTATACGAGTCACTGATCTAATTTCTCCAGAAAGGCCGACTTCACCAGCAAAGCAAACATCTCCTGCTATAGCTATATCTTCCAAAGAAGAAATCAAGGCGCTTAGGATAGCAAGGTCAATGGCGGGATCATCTACTTTTAGCCCTCCAGCAATGTTTAGGAATACATCAAATTGTCCGAACGGAAAACCACAGCGTTTTTCTAAAACAGCCAACAACATACTTAATCTACGCAAGTCAAAACCAGTAGATGACCTTTGTGGCGTTCCATACACAGCAGTACTTACCAAAGCCTGTGTTTCGATCAGCATTGGCCGTACGCCTTCTATGGTAGCGCAAACTGCACTTCCACTTAATTGCTCATCTGTTTGAGATAATAATAGTTCAGAAGGGTTTGAAACTTCCCTAAGACCATTGGATTGCATTTGGTAAATACCCAATTCATCTGTAGATCCGAATCGGTTTTTCAGCGTACGTAATATACGATAGGAATAGTTTCGATCTCCTTCAAATTGCAAAACAGTGTCTACAATATGTTCGAGGAGTTTCGGTCCGGCCAATGATCCTTCTTTTGTAATATGACCAATGATGACAACAGGAACGCCTGTTTCTTTTGCAAAGCGTTGTAATTCGCCCGCACATTCTCTTACTTGAGAAACAGAACCTGGAGTAGATTCAATATGCGGAGAAGCCAGTGTCTGTATCGAATCTATGACCATAAGATCTGGCGTGATAGATGTCGCCTGGGTTAATATCTTGGAGATATTCGTTTCTGTATAAATATAGCAATCAGAACGAGGGGCTCCTATTCGATCCGCTCTCATTTTTATCTGACCTTCACTTTCTTCACCGCTGACATATAGTATCTTGATTGGGACATTTAAGGCTAGTTGGAGCATTAGCGTTGATTTTCCAATACCTGGTTGCCCTCCAATTAGCGTTAGAGAACCAGGAACAATTCCACCACCGAGTACTCTGTTAAATTCGCCATCAGGAATCACTAAACGAGTGGTGTCTCCAATGACAATTTCAGGAAGCGCAATGGGTTTGGCCACATTATCTTTCTTTGAGCCTCCTTGCCATACCTTTTTTTTCTCTTCCTGTTTAGTTTCCTTGGTCAGGGTCTCTTCTTCGTAGGTGTCCCAGGAATCACAAGCGGG
>CAZDTI010000764.1:0-2863 GCA_964508085.1 uncultured Saprospiraceae bacterium
AGACTCTGGAGGAGTCGAACCATCATTTGCCCCGAGTTGAAACTCGGGGCAAATGTGTCCCGTCCTTTTCTTCTTCTGGATAAATCAGCTCTTCTACCAGCCAACCTAATCTGCCGCCAATAGAATAACAGAGCAAATCAGACCATAAAAATCCATGTCCTAAAATTAAACCACCGAGTTTATAATCCCTAATATTTTGAATCCAATCTGCTTGATATAGCTGCAATATTTCAATTCCGTAACACAGCAGAATACTGATCGCAGCGGCCCTATGTGTTGTCATTTTTGGAAAAAGAAATCCGAAAAGAAAGAAAAACATCGTAGCATATAGAATATCTCCGGCGTATGGGGTGATCGGTTCTGGGATATATCCGGAACGGGAGAAAAGACCGATGATAATGGTGAAGATGATTAATCCAAAGTATAAAAGACGATTTCTTTGCATTGGAAATGAATTAATGTTTTTTATTTACAATTTAGCAATGGGGTTAAATATAGTATTTTTGAGGGGGTTTTCAATTTTGGATGGTTTAAACTAATTAACCTCTTTTCCAATTCAATCTTGCCAAGATCCAATTTCTCCTAAAAATTCCTTTCTTTTGCAGCATGACGATTTTACATTTTTCTGATACGCACTTGGGCTACAACGAACTGGATCGGGTGACTGGGAGTGGGGTGAATTTGCGAGAACAGGATTTTTACGACTCTTTTACGCAGGTTATTGATGAGGCGATTGAAAGGCGGCCGGACGTAGTGGTTCACTCCGGTGATTTCTTTCATCGACCCTCCCCTGCAAATCGTCCGATGATTGTGGCATTGGAGCAGTTGCAACGATTGTCTAATGAAGGGATTCCTATTGTGATTATTGCTGGAAATCACGAAACACCGAGAACCATATATACTTCTCCGATTCTTCAGGCTTTGCGAACGATTAAGGGTGTTTATCCTATTTTTAATCAATGCTATGAGCAAATTGAATTGGGCGAACTGGTGGTTCATGGATTGCCACACATCAACGATGGGAAAGTATTGTTGGAAGAAATGGACAAAATGAAAGCAATTCCTGAGAAATTGAATATTATGATGTTGCACACTTCTATTGGGAAGGAATATCTGATGGAGGAATATGGGGAGCAACTTTATCCTAAAGAGCGGATGGATGTTTTGAATGAGTTTGATTACGTTTCATTGGGGCATTGGCATAATTTCCAGAAGGTTTCAAAATTGACCAATGGCTGGTACTCAGGGTCTACGGAACGCATGAGTGACACCGAGGCGGGGAAGGAAAAAGGATATTGCATGTTAGAATTGGAGAAGGGGAAAGTTTGTCCGCCGGAGTTTGTGCCGATAAAAACGAGGAATTGGTTTCGGTTGGATGTTAAGGATTGTCATCAGAAGGAAGTGGAAACCATTGAGGAAGAGTTGGTCACATTCGCCAAAAACAATGTGCTTACAGATGGACTGTTGAGTTTATATTTTCATGATATTAAGGTGACACAGTCCATTATGTTGTCGAATAGAAAACTATATGAGTTGATGCCGGATGCGATCCATATTCAGGTGAAACGGAAATTCATGGATGAGTTCAATCAATTTGAATATCAGCAACAGGATTTTGAAAGCTTGGAAAAGCAGATGACTTCCTTCATTAAAGAGGAATTCACGGATGAGGAGACGGCTACTACCATAGCTGGAAAGGCTCAACATTATTTTGACTTGTACGAAACGGGAGAATATAAAAACAGATGATACTACAAACACTGAGTTTAAAAAATTACAAGCAGTATGAGGATCTCGCTCTTGATTTCAAGGAGGGATTGACGGGGATTGTGGGTCGGAACGGTGCAGGGAAATCGACGGTTTTTGAAGGTGTTTTAGTCTGTTTGTTCGGGGACATCAGAGGAGATAAGAAGTTGATTCGATCCAGTTGGGCAGAGGAGAAAAAGGCAGTGAGCTTAGAATTGGTCTTTGAAGTCCATAATCGAACTTATAAAATTGTCAGAGCTTACAAAGGTAAAACGCTGACGCATCACGCTCATTTGTATGACCATAAGGAATTAGCCATCGCTACGGGTGCAACGCCAGTTACTAAGGAGGTAGAAAAGTTGATTGGAATGGACAAAGAAGCCTTTACCCGTTCCATTTTTTCAGGACAAAAAGAGCTGGGTGAAATCTCCAATACCAAAGGAGAAGAACGTCGAAAAATGGTCCGAAAAATGGTCGGTTTGGATAAGCTGGATAAGATTCAACAGATCGTTAGAGAAGATCGGAATTCGGCAAAAAATCAGATTAAAGGAAAAACAGGACTCTTGTTAGAAAAAGAGGAACTAGATGCGCAGCAAAAAGACTTAAAAGTCAAAATTAAAGAAAGAAATAAGGAACAAAAACAGCTGGATAAGCTAGATAAACAACTCAAAGAAAAACAGAAAAAATACGCGGAAGCTAAAGCGGAATTTGAAGCACAAAATAAACAGTACAAAATATACAACGACCTCACAACAGAACTAACGCGCTTCGAAACAGGAGTCGAAAACCTGCTCAATAGAGATAAAGAACACGATACCCGAATCGCAGCTTTAAAAACATTAGAAGTAGCACTCAAAAAACAAGCTCCTCAAATTGCCGCCTTTGAAAAACAGCAAAAGGAATTAGCTCTTTTGGACAAACAAAAAGAAGCTTTCGAAGAACATAAACGACTGCAACAACAACAACAATTGGTCGCTCAACAGGTAACAGATTTCGAAACGCAATTAAAAGAATTAGAAGCAATTCCTGGTCGAATTAAAAAAGGCGAAGCACACATAAAAGAAATAACTAAAACATTAAAAACCAAGCAATTAGACCTAAAATCTAAAGAAGAATC
>CAZDTI010000765.1:0-2842 GCA_964508085.1 uncultured Saprospiraceae bacterium
GTCGAGCAATTTCTGATTTTACAGCAGTTTTCAAAGCAAGAAAGCCAACAAAAATACCTTTTAGCACAAGCCTATCAGGAACTACAGTTGCCTGATCATTCAGATAGTGCGCTCAAAAAAGCAACGCAAGTGCTAGAGCAATCTACTGCCAAGGGGCTTCCCTATTATCATCAAAAAATGCAGCTGGCTCATTATCGATACTATCATCCGAACTCAACGAAAAATGTTGATAAACCGCAACAGCTTCAAGACTTATTGGACCATCTGGATCATTATTTCATACAGGCGAAATACAAGTATGCGTATGAATCTCTGGAAAGAGTGAGCAAGCGAAAGGAACAATTCACCCTCCGATTCTGGGAAAACGTGCAGGCTGAAGTCCCTAACTTTGAAGACCAGAATAAGCAGTCTCCGATTTATTACTATCAACAACTTCAAAACTTAGCTAAACAAAATATCGGCGGAGAGAACTCCTTCAAAGCTTTAAGAAATACCTTTTTCGAAAATCTCAAATTCTTTTCCCTGGAAGATCAACAAGCTATTTTTAGATATCTGGGGAATTGTATTTCTTCCTCTTTAAATAGCGGAAACACTCAACCTATTAAGTTGCAGTTCGAATTATTTAAAATGGGGCTTTCACACAATCTGCTTATTTCAAATAACCAAATTCCTCTTGTCACTTTCCTCAATATTGTAGTTATTGCTTCCAGTTGTAAAGCTTTTGATTGGGCATTATCTTTTATTCAAAACTACGAATCCTTTCTCCATCCCGAGCAGCAAGAACATACGGTTAAAGCGGCTAATGCATTTGTATTTTTCCACCAGAATAACACAGACGAAGTCTTACAAATCCTTAGTGGAACCTCTTTTAAAAACCAAGACTTAGAACTTTTTTGCTTGCCATTGGAAGTTAAAAGCCTCTTTGAATCTTTCTTACAAGATCAAGCATTGTTCGGTCTCATCACATCTCGATTGAACAGCCTTGAAAGAAAAATCTCTGCGAAATATAAATTTTCGGAACATAAGAAAAAAGAATACCTCCATTTTGTTCAGACTGTTCAAGTCCTTGTAAATGCACACAATAATTCAGAACAGGAGATCAAAACACAGGAAAGTATTCGGCAGCAAATCGCTTCTAAAAATCCTCTTAATCATAAGTCTTGGTTGGTCAAAAAATGTAATCAAATTTTTAAAAGAAACGAAGTACCATAACGATACTCCGTTTCTAATTCTATAGAAATTCAACAGAAACCTAGATCTGAATTATTTCCTCAATAACGAAATCTGTAGATGTTGTTTGATCCGAGTTTGTACTCGATGTCGAATTCCCCCCTTTGACTTTTTGGGCTGCTTTCTTTGATAAAATCTTAAGGTCTTTTCTCTTGAAAATGGACTTTGCCTTGTTTTTCATAATAAATGATTTAAAGCGTTAAAAAATTAATTATTCGATCGTCAAGACAATAGTCTACCCTTTCGTCAAAGACCTTAAGTCTCTAAGTCTAGTCACACAACAATTCTTTTACATGTATTAGAATGTTCGTATGAATCTCCATTCAAAAGTGAATGAAACAATGGTATGCTATCGTCATAAATCGATCAAGGCAAAGGTATGACCGGGCCTACCCTGAGATTCAGGGTAGCCAATAGGGAAGTATAAAAAACAAGGAATATTTTTTCTGGAGGTAAAAAATGCAGTTCCAACATACTGAATATGAGTTACTTACAGTATTTAAGCTAAAAACAAAAATTCATGATTTATTTTTATTGAGCCTATCTGAGTAGTAAAAACTTGGAGAAAGTCTAAGGAATTAGCTGATTTTGGTGGAGGTTCCCTCGATTTCAGGGAACCTTATATGTGTTCGTACTGATCTATTATTTTTCGAGCCTCTTTTTTCAAATGTACTTTCAGGGGATCTGGACTGATAACCGTCACATTATCAGCATTTCCTAATATGAAATTTGTAATTCCCAGAAACTCAGCATTGACTTCCGTTTGAAAATCAAATGTATTTTCTCTACTGCCCGTTTCTATAAATTCCTTAGCTTTCGGAAAAGTATCCATTAATATATTGCGGCCTTGCATATCTAATTCAAGATGAACCGAAACTATATTATCATCTGCAATTCGAAATACATCTGTTTGTTTTTTGTGATGCAGCTTTTTATGCTGCCAAGCATCTTCTAATATTAAGACTCGTTTAATTCGATTCAATTTAAAGTGCCTTATACCTAACGCTTCTACATCGTAGGCTTGCAAAGTATCACAATCTGCATCGACAAAGAAAGGTTCTACCTTCCGATTCCGAGGCTCTGAAGAGTTACTAAAATAATCTTCAAGAATCACACAAACTTCGTCTTTCTTTGCAATGGCCAGATTATCAATCTTCTCTAATGCTGGCTTACGCAATGCTCGTATCCCCAACTTTTGAAAATCGTACAGCCGATCTAGTTTCCTATTCAAATACATTCGATCTTTGGCTGGAATTTTCTGCAAAGCATTTGTTATTTGAGCACGATCAGCGCTTGTCAGCGGAGACAAGTAAGACAACTCTTCAAAGTCTTCTTCAGGAATTATTCCATAAGTATAACCCGGACGTTTATAATCTACTCTCAAGCCAAGATGTTTTAATACTTTTTTATCGTCTTCAAAGTTTCTCTCCGTAATATCCAATCTGTCAGCAATCTTTTTCTTCGTATAAAAATATGGTTTATTCAATAAGAGCAAAATAATTCTTACAATTCTTTCCTGAGTTGACATATTCTTTAAATTCTTATTCATGGCTACCGTTTTCTTTACTAAAATTTAAAAATCAGAATTCACAAAGCTAAGAAATAAATAAAA
>CAZDTI010000766.1:0-2814 GCA_964508085.1 uncultured Saprospiraceae bacterium
AAGAAAACAGGATCTATTCTTAACTTTCCTGGCGCTAAAAATATGAAGCAGCGTAAGCAAGTTCTTGAAATCGAATGTGATATCTTAATTCCTGCAGCTCTGGAAAATCAAATCCGTGTAGATAACGCACCTAGGATTAAAGCGAAAATCATCGCTGAAGCTGCAAACGGTCCTGTAACCTCTGAAGCAGAAGACATTCTTCTTAAGAAAGGAATCATGATTATCCCAGATATGTACATCAATGCAGGTGGGGTAACTGTTTCTTACTTCGAGTGGTTGAAGAATTTATCTCACATGCGATTCGGTCGTATGGAAAAACGATTCGACCAACAGAAATACAACAATCTTGTTGATATGGTACAGCGTACAACAGGTAAGACCATCGGACTAAAGGAAAGAAATTTTTTAACTCATGGTGCTGATGAGATTGACTTGGTTCGTTCTGGTTTGCAGGAAACTATGATTACTGCTTACGGAGAAATTAGATCTGTTTACAAGAAGAAGAAAAACGTGAAAGATTTGAGAACTGCAGCTTTCTTAAGCGCTTTGAATAAAATTAGTAGCGACTATCTTGCTTTGGGTATTTTCCCTTAGTAGATTGTTTGTTATCAAAAATGGGAAAGCGGAATCTGAGTTGTCGGATTTCGCTTTTCTGTTTATTAAAAAAGCAACGGTTAAGGTGCAACAATCTTCATCTTTATCTTTGTAAAATATAACCCAAACAACATAGTGCTTTTCTATGGGATTAATGTAAAACAAAAAAACAACATGAGTAAAACACTAATCATACTCGGATCTGCCCGCTCAAACGGCGACACAAGAAAGCTTGTTGACTACCTATCTGTTAAAGAAACTTATGATGTAATCGATTTGTTAGATTACAGGATTGAAAATTACGATTACGAATATAAAAACGTAGATGATGATTTTCTACCACTAATGCGGTCGATTATAGCAAAATACGATACCTTTATCTTTGCCACTCCGGTATATTGGTATTCGATGAGTGGAATCATGAAAACGTTTTTCGATCGAATTTCTGATTTGTTGCGTACGGATAAGAGCTTGGGACGCCAATTAAGAGGCAAATCAATGGCGATGATTAGTTGCAGTGGACAGGATGATAGAAATGAACACTTTGCAGAGCCCTTTTTCCTGAGTGCGACATATCTGGGGATGAATTGGATAGGAGATACACATGGTTTTTTGGAGGCAGATGGGACTTTATCTGAGGAGGTGAAATCTAGGCTTGATGGATTGAAGGTTTAGACGAACTTTTCAGAAGTAATAGGAATGATGTTAGTTTTTTATGTAATCGCAAATATTATAAAGGAACACGAAGGTTTATCTTAGAGGCATTTTAGCTCTGTAAATGGAGAAGTGACTCTGGTAAAATTCCAGTTCATATTGTTATGACCACAACCTATTCTCTTTACGAACTCAACGAATATATCCGTCGGATTATCGCACTGAATATTCCCAGAGCCATATGGTTAACTGCTGAGATTGCACAATGCAATTTGTCGAAGGGACACTTGTATTTGAACCTGATTCAGAAAGATAAAGAAACAGATGAATTGGTGGCAAAATCAGATGCAGTAATTTGGTCGAGACAGTTAAGTCGATTGAAACGAAAATTGGGAAAAGATTTTAAAGCCCTAATGCAGGAAGGAGTAGCGATAAAAGTGGCTGTGCGTGTCGATTACAATGAGCGGTATGGGATGAAGTTGACGATAGAAGACATCGATCCGATTTATACTATTGGGAAATTGGAAACGGTGAGAAGGGAAACCATTGCTTTATTAGAAAAAGAAGAGCTATTGAGGAAAAACGGAGACCTGGAGTTACCTCCTGTACTACAACGAATCGCTTTGATCAGTTCTGAGACAGCAGCTGGTTATCAGGATTTTATGAGTCAATTGGCGAAGAATAATTATGGCTACAGTTTTAGTGTGAAGCTTTTTTCAGCAGCAATGCAAGGGAAACAAAGTAGCCCGGAAATAGTAAAACAATTGGAGCGGATAGAACGCTTTGGAGGCTATGATTGTGTGGTCGTCACCAGAGGAGGAGGAGCGAAGTTGGATTTAATGTCTTTCGATGATTATACCTTGAATAAGGCGGTTGCCAATTGTAAAATACCAGTGCTTGCAGGAGTGGGACATGAAACAGATGATTGTATTATTGATTTGGTGGCGAATACTTCTTTAAAAACGCCAACTGCGGCTGCAACATTCTTGATAAATCATAATATGCATTTTGAAACAATGCTTTTACAATTGGGGCAGGAGCTTTACTTGCAAAGTCAAACACGAATAAATGAGGACTTTTTGTGGTTGGAAGAAGCAAAACAAGTACTTCGTTGGCAATCACAATCTTTGTTGAAAAACGAAAGCCAACAATTGTCTTACACTTCAGAGTCGGTTGAACAACTGATGCAAAATTTGCTAAAGAAAAATACGGAACAACTTCATCACCTAGAAGAACTAAGTACCTTTCTAAGCCCAATTGAAACATTGAAAAGAGGTTATAGCCTGACAAGTCAAAATGGTCAGATCGTAAAAGATCCTACCGCTTTGAAAAAGGGAGAACAAATAGAGACTCACCTTAATGAGAAAACATTGATTAGTGAAATTATAGAAATAAATCCATCGGAACTATGAGTTTAGAAAAGGAAAATCAGTCCGTACCGGAGCGGGCGAATATCAGCTACGATAAAGCGATGCAGGAGTTGAGAATGATCGTGGGGCAATTGCAGGAAGAAGCTGTTTCTATTGATGATTTGTCTAATAAGGCGAAGCGGGCTGCTGAGTTGAT
>CAZDTI010000767.1:0-2804 GCA_964508085.1 uncultured Saprospiraceae bacterium
GAAGGACAACCGTTTCGTAAACAACAGGTTGACAATGCAGAACAGGTGGCTGTCATAACAGTAAAAACACGAGACAAATGTTTTGGTGAAAACCAATCTGGGATTGGGAAAGAAATTGTTTTAGATGGAAGGAGCTTTACAGTCATTGGTGTGGTAGAAACACCAACCACTCAGCGTAACACTATAGCAGATATTTACACTCCCTGCACTAACCTCTCCAGAGAGATGGAATATGATGATAATTTTAAAGGAGGTTTCGAAGCTGTATTTTTAGCCAACAGTGAAGAAGAACGAGAAATGATTCGTTCAGAGATAGATAAAAAAGTCAGCCAAATTCCCTTGCCAAACCCAGAGGATTACAATCGTTTAAGCGTAAAATCTTATTCAGATATAGAATTCTATGCCCGAAATGTTTACTATAAAGAAGATCCAAAAGATAGTGTCTTTATTTTGAAATGGGTTTTGATTGGGCTACTATCTCTCTTTGTCTTACTTCCCACTTTAAATCTAATAAACCTCAACATTAGCCGCATCATGGATCGCTCTGCGGAGATTGGTGTTCGCAAATCTTTCGGAGCAACTTCCAAAGACATTTTATATCAATTCATTTTTGAGAACATTGTGCTTACGCTAATAGGAGGGGTTATCGGCTTTGCATTTGCATTGTTATTGATTAACACAATCAACAAGAGTCAGGCTCTTGGAGAGGTTACATTAATTTTTAATTATAAAATATTTTTCATAAGCCTATTTATTTGTCTCGTCTTCGGTTTGCTATCTGGAGTTATTCCCGCCTATCGTATGTCTAAGCTAGCTATTGTTAACGCCCTAAAACAAATCATAAAATGATCAAGCATATTTTCACATTAATCTGGAATAAAAAAAGAAGCAACTTTCTGCTTTTCTTAGAAATATTTTTAGCCTTTCTAGTGCTCTTTACCGTTTTCACTTTAGTGATTTACAACATGCGCATTTATCAACAGCCACTGGGGTACAACACTGAAAACACCTTGATTACAGGATTGTATAATGATGAACAGGAGACCGATTCTACTTTCATCGCTGACAGCAAAAAACGTTTAATGGCAGAGCTAAATAGTTTCCCCGAAATCAAAGCCACCACTTACTCAGGCTGGGTTACACCTATGGGGAATAACCAATGGTCTACTAGTCATGATAATAATGGTTTTGAAGTTCAAGCAGAGCTCTTTTTCGGAGATGAGCACTATGCTGACGTAGCCGATCTCAAGTTTATAAAAGGTCGTTGGTTCAATGAAGATGACGCCCGAGAAAAATATAAGCCCATCGTTGTTAATCAAGTGTTTAAAGACCTGTACTTCAAGGATAGACCCATTCTGGACAGCATCATAAATGTTAGTGGAGACAATAAAGTAGTCGGTATTGTAGATCATTATCGCTATGGCGGCGAGTTCAGCGAAGATCCTTCTCTCGCTATGATTTATCAAGCTGGTCACCTGAATGATTCACCTTTTTTACAAATTCGTCTGAACGAAGAATGTACTCCTGAGCTGGAACAAAAGATCGGTAAAACGATTGCGGCTATTACCAAAAAGAAAGATTTTGCTATTCAGCATCTTGAACAAAAACGCGAATCGGACAGCAAAGATACTTGGATTCCGATCGTCACTTTACTTGGTATTTGTACTTTTCTCATTATTAATATCGCACTCGGTTTATTCGGAGTAGTTTGGTATAATATCAATAAACGAAAAGCAGAAGTCGGGCTTCGTCGGGCCATCGGGGCAACAAGTAATGCCATCTCTTTTCAATTTATCGGTGAGGTTATGGCCATTGTTTTAATTGGCATTTTAGCTGGTTTATTTTTCGCAGCACAACTTCCTTGGTTAAAATTAGTAGATATCGATAATAGCAACTATTATTATGCAATGGCAGCGGCTATGGGGATTATTATTGTAGTGGTACTGGTTTGTACTTTTTACCCGAGTCGACAGGCAGCGAGAATACATCCGGCCTTAGCATTGCATGAGGATTAATTGAAAATAAGTAATTAGACAAAAAAACATAAAACTATGCGTTATAAAATCATGATTTTGGTTGGGCTTATATTTTTCATTTCTTGTAATGAAACTAATCATAAAGCAACAAAGAATGTTGAAAAATCAGAAGATAGATTAGTCGAACCAATGGATTCTGATTCGACCTTAAAGGAAAAATTAGAACTCCTTGGTGTCAAAGACCAAACCTTAAGAAAGGTGCTCCCTGATGTAACAACCAAATTTGGAAATGGCTCTGCCGAAGAAGATTACTTTTGGTCTTTAATACATGAGCAAGATAGTATCAATGAAAAGGAAACGGTGAGGATCTTAGAAAAATACGGTTGGTTGAGTAAAAGTAGAATTGGCGAAGAGGCAAACCAATCCCTATGGTTGGTAATCCAACATGCTCCTCTTGAGATACAAGAAAAATACTTACCTCTACTCAGAGAATCTGTTGCTAAAAATGAATCTGAAGGTTGGCATTTGGCATTTTTAGAAGATCGAATACTAATGAGGAACAACAAAGACCAAATATATGGTAGTCAAGCGAACTGGGATAATAAGCTGGGTAAAATGAAAATTCACCCTATTGAAGATGTAGAAAATGTAAACAAAAGGAGAGCAGCGTTAGGGCTTGAACCCATTGAAGAGTTCGTAGAGCAAAATGGTTATATATTTGACCAAAAAATAAACACTGATGACTAATTCGAAAATTTTAATAATTGATGATGACCGAACGGTGTGTACTTCCATCAGTTTATTACTGAAACGGATTGGTGCGAACTG
>CAZDTI010000768.1:0-2802 GCA_964508085.1 uncultured Saprospiraceae bacterium
ACATCCTGTGATGATGGCAATCCCGAAACAGAAAATGACATTTATCTAGCCGCTTCTTGTGATTGTCAGGGCGAAATTCCTCCGCCGCCAAATAGTGGTCCTTGCGACATCACCCTTAGTGTTGATGGGAATGATATTGTTATAGACGGTTTTTCAACTACGAACAGAACTCTTGTTAAAATTTACAATAGCGGTTGGGAATCGGTTTACAAGTGTAATTCCAATTGTGAATTGACTCCAGTTATTGACAATCTCCCCGATGATGTATATCGTGTTCGTGTAATGGAGCTGGATGATAGTTGGAGTTTCATCTGTGAGGTAAATGATTATCTGACTATTGGTAATGGTGGTGGTATTAATTTGCAAGGACAAGACAATAATTCCGAAGAGATAGCAGAGCTAGAAGGAGATGCCACTTTTTCGGTTTTCCCAAATCCTACTTCTAAATTTATCAATATTGAACTTGGAGATTATATTGGTGAAACCGGTCAACTGGAATTGAGCAATATGCTGGGCGAAGTGATTCATCAGCAAGAAATCACGGAGGTTTCTTATCAGCCTATCTTATTGGATATTGGTCATTTTACGGCTGGGGCTTATACTTTGTCTGTGAAGTTGGAGAATAGGAAGGAGCTTTCGAAGCTTGTTGTGTTTAGTCGCTTGTGATTCTTCGACTCGCTACGCTCGCTCAGAATGACAAGAGAAGTGTTTTTCTTTTTCACTCTCAATACTTATGAGGGAAAGAGCAAATATATGTACATACTGTTACAAAATCCTTCAGTTGGGCTCCAATCCTCACTAACTATTTCGTTTATAAAGCCAGCCAAGCATACCAAACAAGGCAAAACCCATAGAATTCAAAGTTCCATGTACAGCGTACATCCAGGGAATAGACAGCCATTGGTAATCGTGATGAAAACGCCAGCCGTAGAGCATTGCCAGTGACATTCCGACCAAAAGGCTGAGTCCGGAAATGGTCCAAAATAAACTAGTAACTGGTTTTTCCTTTTTCCAAGCCATATACAAATAGCCTAGCCCTACTCCTATTCCAGCAGAGGCCATAATGGTAACTGTTAGTGATTCTATAATTATGGGTAGCCCCACTTGTGTCGCACTTATTCCTACCGCTACTAATGGCATTCCTAGCAGCAACAGGATTCCGACTAGCTTTCCATAGCTTTTTGTCCAATAGGGTTTTCCTAATAAATACAATTGTAACAATATGTAGCCAGCATAATGAAAATGTACAACGGTTAATAAAATTATAACGGGATCATAATCCAAGGGGCTATACCCTAATCGATCAGGGATGGCCCACGCTGCTGCGACCAACCAAAATATATTTGCCGCTAAAGCAACAATGGAGGTTAAGGAAAACTCTAAATCATCTTTCCAGGATTGCCAGACTTCATAAAGCGCAACCAACAACCAAGGAATGACCAAAAGGACACCTAAGCCTCCCTTAGGAATTTGAAAGGCCATTGAGAATAATGCAGCTGCGATCAACACTCTCAACAGTTTTTCTTTTGTATAACCTTTTAGAAATAGAAAAGAAGGAACTAAAAATAAAGGAGCTGCCAATAGCAAGATATGCACTTGTTCATTCGCGTAAGGCGAGAAAGGTATTTTTCCAATAAGGATTAACAACCAAAGTATAAACCCTGCAATAACTGGAGTTCGCCTTGTAATATAGGTGTCAAGCGATATCATTACAAAGAAGTTTTAGATGGGCTAAGGATTGTTTTACAAAGCGACGTTGATAATACCTTGCCACCGGATACCCCAGCCAAATAATCCAATATGCAGGTTGCGAAAATGCGCGAATATGATAACTGACTTCCCCCTCTTCATTTCGTTCAATCCAAAAGCATTCTTCTCCTTTCTCTACGTGTCCAGGTAAGGTTCCATAAGCGAAACCATATTCTTTTTCACTGTCAAGTGTATATACTATTCGAGTAGAATTGAGAAACCACAGTCCGAATAAACGAAAGAGTACTGCTACTACCTGACCTTCCTTTAAAGGAGCTTTCGGTTCAATTTTAGTCCAGGGTGCTGGAAATTGTTCCCAGTTCTGAAGTGCTTCTTTCGCTCTTTGCCAGACCTTCTCGCCTTTCCCTAGTACAATAGAACTGTAGTCGTTATTAAACCCCTTCACCGGTGGTGACTTTGTGCCTAGAAGTGCTTTATAGTTGTATCCTTTCTTGGCTTTTTCTGCCAGAAAATTAATAACTTGCTTGTGATTTGGTTGAGATAATTGGAATTTCATTTGTTTCTTTTAGAGTATAACAGCAGTGTTTTTCAAAAGTTTCAATAACTAGTGAAAGTTTATTTTTTAACTAGTACGCCTTTATATTTGCTACACAGAATCGGTCGTATTAAGCAACATTATCCACCGATCCTAGTTTAATTCCTAAACAGTCAGCACAAACTACAAATACCAATGGACAAATTAGAAATAAAACAATCGCTCATAGAGCAATGTACTGAATACATTCAGCAACGCATGGACGTTTCTGAAAAGATGATGGAATCGGCACAAGCGTCCGCCAATGATGACACCAAAAGCAGCGCAGGTGATAAATTTGAAACTGGCCGTGCCATGATGCATATGGAGCGCGACAACCATGCGCAACAATTATCAAAATCGATCTTTGTTAAGAGTCAGTTGAATCAAATCAATCCTGATAAAACCTATGATAAGGTAACTTTCGGAGCCGTAGTGAAAACAACTTTAGGTAATTATTTTATTGCTATTGCTGCGGGGCGAGTTAAAGTGAAAGAAGAAAAATTTTATGCTATTTC
>CAZDTI010000769.1:0-2789 GCA_964508085.1 uncultured Saprospiraceae bacterium
CAATCACCTCATCAGTAGAACTACAGCCGTTGTCTGCATTCGTTACTATCAAAGTATAGGTGTCCGTTATCGATACATCTAACATTTCTGTTGTACCGATTTCTATTTCGTCTGAATTTAACCACAAGTAACTGAGAGTGCCGCCGGAAGAATTGCTACCATTTAAGTTGTAATTTACGTTGGTACAATCCAACACACCATCTACGCCAGCATCGGAAATTGGAGTTGTCAGGTCAGCAGTCACATCAACCACATCTATTGTAGAACAATTGTTATCTAGATTTGTAATTTCCAAAACATACAAGCCAGGGTTGTTAACCAGTAGGATATCATTAAACACGCTGCCATTAGGTGTCTGCCATTCATATTGAACATTGGTGACTGAAGTGCTACCTAATAATGAAATTTCCGGGTTATTACAACTAAGAATTCCAGAAGAAGAAATTAGTAAATCGGGAGGATCTATGTTTCCGAAGACTTCTATGGATTCAGAAACAGAACATCCATTGGTGGCTGTAATAATAAAATTATAAATCCCCGGAACGGTGGTGGCTGTAGTTTGAAAAGGTTCATTAAAACCAGCAGGCCCTAACCATAGATAATTGGGGTTAGGCGCATCAGTATTTCCCGAAAGAACAGCCTGAGGGCTTGTACAAGAAATGGCTTCTGGCTCATCTATCGCCACGAAAGTAGGAACCAAAAGTTCATCTACAGTCAAGGTTAAATCTGTGCTTGAGGAGCAACCATTAGCCAGATCCAGTACTGTAAAAGTATAAACACCGGGGTTTGATGCATTTATAATATCTGTTTGTTCGAAGGTCCCTGGGCCATTCCAGGTATAAAACGGATTATCAACTGTTGAAAATCCACCAAGTTCGATACTTCCAGTTGTGCAATCTACTGGATTCAGTTCAGTGGCAAATACATCTGGTGGAATTGTATTTTCGAATATTTCTACCTGTGATGAAGTGAAACAACCAGAGGAGGGGTTAGTAACTATAAAATTGTAAATACCTGGTTGTTCTATGGTTACAATCTGCGTTGCTTCATTAACTCCCGGCCCTGTC
Source organism: uncultured Saprospiraceae bacterium (assembly GCA_964508085.1). Classification (GTDB taxonomy): domain Bacteria; phylum Bacteroidota; class Bacteroidia; order Chitinophagales; family Saprospiraceae; genus CALGLS01. The sequence goes on from CAZDTI010000769.1 coordinate 1,068, forward strand.
CACAAATATTCTGCAGAAGCAATATCGGTACTTCCTATCAAATCCACTTCGGTGGTGGAACAATCAAGGCCACCGTTACTAGTAATATTAGCTTCAGGGATTATAAAAAAATCCGGTGGTACAGTGATTGTTCCTTCTTCCGTACAGCCATTTGGCCCAGTAATTATCAATTGATAAACTCCAGATTGGTTAACATTTACTGAACTTGTAGTTGCATTTGTTCCTGGTCCTGTCCATTCATAATTTACACTAGGCGTAGAAGAAGACCCTGTAATTGTAATACTGGGAGATACACAATCCCAATTACCAAGTGGATCTATCGAAAGCTCTGGTTGCTCGAAATTGGCTATAACTTCTACAGAATCCTTTACGCTACAACCAGCACTGGAATTAATGGTAAAAATATACCAACCAGGTTCATCCACATCCACAATTGCATCTGTAGAGGAGAAGTCAGGACCAGTCCAGCCGTAAGAAGAAGCCTCAGTAAGTCCAGAAGATCCAGAAGCATCAAGGGTGTTAGTTGAAGTGTTACAATCCAATCCCGCAACTGATTCAATAACAACTTGTTCAGCATTCTGTGTTGTAATATTGACAGTGATGGCGTTATTTCCATTTGTACATCCTGGGATTGTCACTGAAAAAGTTCCTTGTTCGCAGAATTCCTGACCTGCAATGGTGACGCAATCTCCGTTACAAATTACATAATCTAAAACAGTAGATATATCTACTTCAACTAAGGTGACATCATCTACATAATAATAAGCAACAGGAAAACTAAGAGGGCCACCAGTTTCCTCAAAATTTACCTCCTCATCCGGAAAGAAATTACCTAGTGTGATATGAGTTTCCCCTCCATTTGCGATAAATACACCACTTATTTTTACCCAGTTCTCCGTATCTGATATAATCGTACTGCTGTAAATTTGGGGGGGAGGTGACGCTATAATTTCTCCAACAACTGCAGTAGGAACACCATCTGTGAGGTACATCCCTACTTTATCTACTACAATTGGACTAGCATCCTCTCCCAAGCTAACATACATCTCTCCATAATAACAAACATTTGCCGTAAGTGGAGCTGTAAGTGGAGCAGTAATATATTCGTTTGACGCTATCCCAAGTGAAACATAAAACCCAGCATATGCACTCCCTGTCAATGGCTCTTGAGAACCGGCAGCATTGCTAGGTATACCAACAGGAAAACTGCTACAAACATTGTAATAATCTGGAGTTCCCAAACTAGTTTGAAACCATGGAGCAGCGCTAACAACCTGACTAAAATCATTAGGACAAAAGTTGTAATCCTCAAAAGAATAATTAGGAACCAGGTTTTGTGCACCAAGGTTCGTACTCAAAAAAAGGACTAAAAAGGTAATCACTTGGTTTTTCATCTAGATAATATTTGAAGGTTAAAATTGAATGATTTGATGGAATGCCCTTAAATCGCAGCTATTCCATTAAGGTTACATCTCCTTTGAGTACCTTAACTGTTCCATCATTCAACAGTACTTCTGTAACATAGACAAATACCCCGGGGTTCAATTTTTCCCCATCTTTTCTTCCATCCCAGCTAAATGTGGGATCATTCGCCTGACCTCTTATCCCTTCAAAAACTACCGCTCCCCATCTATCAAATATTCGGATAAAGTTTATTTCCTGAATAATATTTTCCGCACTAAAAATCATAAATTCATCATTGACGTTATCTCCATTCGGACT
>CAZDTI010000770.1:0-2768 GCA_964508085.1 uncultured Saprospiraceae bacterium
CCAGTTCTGCGATCTGCTTGGCAACTCGTGTTTTCTCTTCTTCTTTTCGTCTAATAGTATTAATGCTGTTTTTATAAATCAACCAAAGTATTCCTCCGATTGAAGCGGCTATTAGCAATCGAAACCAAGTCCGATCCCATATTGGTGTTTTGATGAAAAAATGAATGGGTGAGGCTAATTCCACCTCATTATTATCAATGTCTCTGGCCTTTAAGAAGAAGGAATATTCACCCGGTGACAGGTTAGGGTAATACAAGGTTTTGTTTCGGGTCTCTTGCCATTTGTCATCAACTCCGACCAATTGGTACGAATAACTTATGTCTCCAAGACTCTTGTAAGAAAGGGCAACAAAATCAATTTCAAGATCATTCTGAAGAGACGGGAATTTATAATCATTAGATAAATGCTGTGATTTTCCGTTAACGCGAACGTCTTTAACATACAATGTAGGCTTACTGTTATCACCATATTTACCCTGTCGATCTATTTGCGTTAATCCTTTATTGGTGCCGGCATAAACATACTGACTATCAACGTATACCGCTGTAACTTCTCGGGTATTAATACCATCACTAGTCGTATATTTTCGAATCAATTTTTGGTCTGTAAAATTATTTGGATCAATTTCATATTGCAACAAACCTTGAGTCGTTGCTACCCACAGAAAGCCCTCTTTGTCCGTATATAAATCATTGACCTTGAAGTTAGCGGTTCCAGCAATCGAGTAAAGCGTATCTGATTTCAAACCAACTACACCTACTTCATATCCTTCAACCGAACACCACAGAATATTGTTTTCATCAATTTCCATATCGCTAATCGTACGACTCAGCGCTTCATGATTGTATCTTCTTTTTACAAAATCATTATTTTCAAATATCCAAAGCCCATCCTTTCCTCCTGCCCACACTTGCCCTTTCTGATCTGTAATAATTGATTCAATTTCTATTAATTTAAAATACGTTGTTTTCGGTTTCGTTTCCTCCCCTATTTCAATATATTGAACTATAAGATCGGAAGAATACCAAAGACGTTTTTCCCCAAACTCTTCATTTAAAGCAAGTGTTTTTACATTTTTAAAACGAGAGCCACGTATTGGCTTTATCCAATCATAATCAGAACACAACAATGGTTTAACGGATTGTGCTGAAGATGGGGCATTGCTTCCTAAGTTAAAAATCCCTTGATCTCCGGCAGCATATAGTGTTCCATTTTTAGAAATAGCTAAACCCTTTGCATAACCCCCAATTTCGGCATATGGCAAAATTTGTTTTGCTTTATTATCGCTAAAGCGATAGACTCCGTCAGACTCTGTACTGATGTATAGCCCTCCCTCATTATCTCCGATCAGCTTACTTATTCTCCCCACATCATATGAAATAACATTCTTCGCATTTCTGGATGCTGCTGTTGCAAAATAAATTCCATCCCCACTTGTTGCTATCCAATAATTCCCTCTTCGGTCTTTAAAAATCCGCCTGATATTTAATCCTTTGACGGAAAAGGTATCGAGCATATTAAGATCTAAATCAAGTTCTAAAAAACCAGGCTGTGGCATTAGAGAAAGCTGCAAAGTAGAATCGCCTTTGCAGAGTATGGAATAAAAAGGGTCTATCGGATCATCATAAATTGTCTGAAAGTTTTTTATAGCCCCTTCAAAATGGTTAATATCCCATTTCAAAATTTGTAACTTATCAATAATCCGATAAAGCGCACCATATTCAATTATACTAATGTTCGTATTTAAGGTAGGTCCATGGCTTGTTCTATTCTCCAAAAAATCCGTATCAGCCGCTCTCTGACCTGTTATTTCCCATTTTTCATTCAGATAAAAAAGACTGTCTTTTTTTAATAAAGAAAATTCTTCTGGTCCCGTTTGAAACCCACCTATATAATTAGCTTTTTTTGAGAATAGCCTTTTACTTTCCGCATCAACACTTTGATCTCGAGGCAACCAAGGATGAAAAACAACAGTATCATTTTGTATACTAAAAACTTTCGCTCCAGTTTTTTCATGGACATACTTCCCTTGAGACCAAATATCTCCTTCTCTTTCAAAAAAATTCTGCATATAAAATTTGTAGTCTCCAGAGTTTTTGACTTCATGGATGCTATCCTGATAAATATAAACCAATCGATTATGGACAGTATGAACCCACAATCTACCTTTAGAATCCTCTTTCAAATCCCAGACATCGTAGCGGGGCAAACCTTCATAAAAATTTTTAAAGGTGTAGCCATCAAATTTGGAAATGCCGTCTTCTGTGAAAATCCAAATGTATCCTTCCCGGTCTTGCATGGTTCCATATACGGAATTAGAAGCCAAGCCTTCATCTATGGTATATTGATGGAGATTGTTGGTTTGGGCTTGGAGGCTGGAGAAACCGATAAAAAGCAGGAGGTATAAGATTCCTCGAATGATTTTATGATTGAAACTAGCTAGATATTTTGAAGGAGGGTAATTCATTCTTTTAATGTAATCATACTGTAATGCAGACCTTATTTATAATTTTTCACAAATTCGTCATTTTTAAGAACTTATCCATTACGTTGAAATAAAAAAGGCTCTGCTAAATTTAAATATTTAGCAGAGCCCTTAAGCAGCATATAATACTACGGCTTTTAAAGCTTATTTTTTATTGAATTTTGAAAAACTTCAAAACCTGGTTTCTTGTTCCATTCGAAATGCGAAGGAAATAAGTACCACCAGTTGGTAAATCAATTTCGTTTGTAGAGATTTGGAAAAATCCATCTTCAAAGGAAACCGT
>CAZDTI010000771.1:0-2742 GCA_964508085.1 uncultured Saprospiraceae bacterium
ATAATTTCTTAACTTTGAAGAAATTAGGTGCCCATTCTGGGCACACACAAAAGCTCCAACGTCAATAGCTGGCAGCGGCTAAACACAAATGCAAACGCGACCACCAGCTACTGCGTGGAGCCAACCGTTAGGAGGGAGTTGATCCGGATGTGGAGGCTTTGCCTTATGAGGAATTGTGGGGGATGGTGTTGGAGGGCTTGAATTGATGATTATTGGTAACAAATAAATTACATAAAAATGAACTATTGAAATCTGCAACTATTCTACTGGAGGGAAGGAGTTGAAATCGGGATAAGTTGTGGATATAGGATAATCTAGCTTTGAAAAGTATTGTATATGTAACTGAGTTGTGTATGTAACATGTTGGGCACAAAAAATATAAAACACGGATTCAATAATCTATTCTAAAACCTTTAATATGGCAGATTTAATAGTAAAAGAAGAAGAAAATTCAGAAGAAAAAAGCGACTTCTCAAAAGGATATTTGACATTACCATTTGATGGAGATCAATTCAAAGACTTTATTACAAGCTTATTAGGTGTTCCTCAAAAGTTGACAAAAAAAATTAAAGGTGATTTCGAAATTCACTTAAAAGATTTACAAAATTTTAATGATTTGGTAAGTCAAAGAATTGAACAGCAAAATAATGGAATGTTGATTCAGTTTATTACTGTATTGTATTTCTCAGATGGATCTTCTGTTCGCTTAGGAAGTTATGAAGAGCTTTTAACTTATAATGAAATAAAGCCAGTTACGTGTGTGGCTGCAATATTAAACTGGGATTATTTAATCCATTTTGTGGATAAACAGATTCCTGAAAAACAATTAATAGAACTAATAATAACGACTTCGAATTATCAAAAAAAAGAAGCTGAACCTAGTTTAGATTTCATAGGCAGTGTAGGACAATTTGAAATTGGAATCTATCATACAGCAAGAAGTTGGGCTTACGATATTGAACACTTACTGGCTAAGCAAATTGAATCTTTGATTGAAGTAGAAAAAGGATTAATAAAATGGATTAGAAAAAGACAATCAGCAATGTCAACAGTAGTGTTTTTTATATATGTCATAATTTCTGCAATTGGAACCTTAATAATTTCACAAAATTACATTTCAATTATTCAAGGCGAGATATCATTAAAATTAGCAAGTAATATTTCAATTGAAGAAAAATTAAACATTTTAATAGTATATATTAGTTCTGGATCTAGTTCCATTTTTTTCTTAAAGGTTTCACTTTTCTTATTGCTTTCAGTATTTATTGCTTTGGCATTTGGGGAATGGATACAAGAATTAGCAAATAATAAAAAGCCAAGCTTTCTTGTGCTAAGTAGAGAATCTCTAAAATATAGAGATAGGATAAAGAAAAAATATAAACGAAATTGGAGAATATTTTTTATATCATTTCTAATTAGTGTAGTAACAGGAATAATTGCGAATTTTATTTTTGCATATTTAGTAAAATAAATTCTGTGCCCAACACGAGCTCTCTGTCAATGCCTGCGAGCTGGTTCAATGGCGTTAATGTTCTTCGGCACTGCGAGAGAGCCCCACGTTAGGGGGGGGTGATCCGGATGTGGAGGCTTTGCCTTATGAGGAATTGTGGGGGATGATGTTGGAGGGGGTGGATTGATGATTATTGGTAACAAATAAATTACATAAAAATGAACTATTGGAATCTGCAACGATTCTACTGGAGGGAAGAAGTTGAAATCGGGATAACTTGTGGATATACGATAATTTAGATTTGAAAAGTATTGTATGTGTAACTGAGTTGTGTGTATAACATGTTGGTGGTAATTAAAAAAAAAAGAAAAAATGGAAAAGAAGTGGGACGTATTTATATCTCATGCATCAGAAGATAAAAAATCAATAGTTAGAGAATTAGCAGAGGCGTTAGAAAAATTGAAAGTCAAAGTGTGGTATGATGAGTTTTCTTTGAGTGTTGGAGATAGCCTAACGAAATCAATTGACGAAGGATTGATTAAGTCGAAATTTGGGATAGTTGTAATTTCTAAAAGTTTCCTTGCGAAAAATTGGCCAGATTATGAATATAGGTCTTTGATTTCGAAAGAAGTAAATGGAAAAAAAGTAATCCTTCCAATTTGGCACGATGTAACTCCTGAAGACGTTGGAGAATTTTCATTGTATTTGGCAGATAAAGTGGCACTGAATACTTCTAAAGATACTGTTAAGCAATTAGCACTTAAACTTACAAAAGTTGTTCGACCAGAGGTATTTGAAAGTATAAGAAGATACTGGGCATTCAAAAAAGTAATTAAAAATGCGGACACGAAATTAATTGATATAAACTCAATCAAGAGGCAGGAAAAGCCACAAAGCAAACTAAGCAAAAATCTGCTTGTCCGTGCAAAGTCGATTTTTTTTGGAATAGGCGAATGCTTTGACTTTAGTTGGGATGAGGCTGTTTACAACTATGAACTTGATTTGCACCCAGCAAGAGAAATACAGAGTTGGGAAATAATGAATGCTTCTTACTTAGAATACATCAATAGACATAATATTTTAGAGAAGTCAACAAAGAAAGCAATTGCTAAATGGTTGATTGGAATATCAATCGGAAGTAGAGTACTAATCCCTGAACTTAGTGAAGAGCAAAAAGAAGAAATTCTTGCCCTTTATAAAGAGCATCATTATGAATATTGAATGAAAACTACCACCAATAATCGAGTAGGGAGAGGTGACTAATTTAGCCACCCCAGCCCTCTCACAACACT
>CAZDTI010000772.1:0-2731 GCA_964508085.1 uncultured Saprospiraceae bacterium
TCTAACGGATTGAGCATCAAAGAAATAGCAGAAGTATGCGATTGCAGTGAAGGAACCGTGAAATCCAGATTGTTTTATGCATTGAAACAACTAAAAGGACAACTGGCTCCATTAAATAATAATCATAAATAAGACTTATGGATAACTTAGAAAATATACCAGAAGAGCTATTTGACCTTTTGTCAAGAAAGACCTTTGAGGAATTAACTGCTTCTGAAAAAGAGATGGTTGCTGAGCATATGGAGACCGGTGAATATGATCAATATCGTATGATCATTCATGACTTTACGGAACTTGACAATAGTCTTGAAGTAAAACCTTCTAACAAACGTTTCACAAGAACTTCAGAGTCAGCCATTCGTAAGTTGCTCAACTACAAAATTCCACTCTATCAAGCGGCTTCTGTACTTTTGTTATTCGGCTTTTTTACCTACGGGTATTTCGGAACAGATCGATTGGAAAGAGCTGCGGATGATCAATTTTCTACCATTCCTTCAGTCATTACCGACAAAGAGACAATCAACAAAATCAAAGAAAAAGTAATCGATGAAAGATTGCGGAACTTGAAAGAGGTCGTTAATGTCAAAATGGATACGATGGGGAAATCATTAGAAAAGGAAGAATATCCGAGAGAGCTGATCTTTAATTTATAACAATTAATTTACATAGTGTAGGACTTGTCTTATTGATTCCGTCATTAATAAGTCTGGGCTCGCTATGTTCAAAACTCAATAAAAAAAATAAAATCATGCAAGCAATAAAGTTAAGACCAAAACAGCAAAAGGCAAAATTGAAGGCCATCTGGAAAGTGATAAACGCTGGGATTGACCCAAGCCGACCTTTGCTCGCTCAAATGGTAATTACCAAAAGGTGTAACCTCTCTTGTGGTTATTGTTTTGAGTATGATAAAGTTTCCAAACCTGTTCCTCTGGAAGTGTTGAAAGGACGAGTAGATGAACTAAAAAGACTACGTGTTGTCTTTGTTACCTTGAATGGAGGAGAGCCGCTGTTACATCCAAAAATTGTAGAACTGACTAAATACGTCAAAGACAATGGTATGATCCCGATGATTAATTCCAATGGTTGGTTGCTAAAGTCGGAAATAATACAACGATTAAACGCTGCCGGGCTCTTTGGGATTCAACTCAGTTGTGATGGCTTGGAAGACAATGAAGTTACCCGCAAAAGTATGCGTCGTCTTCGTCCAAAACTAGAGATGTTGAAAGCAGAGGCTGAATTCAAAGTCAGAGTTAATTGTGTCTTGGGTGCTGGAAATCCTCAGGATGTAGTAGAAGTGGCGAAGATTGTGATGAACTATGATTTTGATTTCCAATGTTCATTGGTTCGTGATGCCGGTGGGAGCGCATTATTACTAGATCTAGAAACACAGAAAGCTTATATGGAGATTCGAAAAATGAAAGGGCGTCTCCCGGCTATTTTAAATGACAGTTTTCAATTACCATTGGTAAAAGGAAATGATGTGAATTGGAAATGTCGATCGGGAGCGCGCTATTTTCATTTGGACGCAGAAGGCTTGGTGCATTACTGCCAACCCAGAACTGGCGCACCTAACAAACGCATCGAAGATTACACGGTAGAAGATGTTATCGAAAGTTTCTATAAGGTTAAAGAATGTTCAAAGCGTTGTCCTCATGCTTACGCACATATTGGAAGTCGGATGGATGCTTGGAGAAAGCAAGGAAGTAGATGAGGTTGAAGTAAAAAAGAGGTAGGCAGGACACAATGCCTGCCTACGCGAGATGCATTACTCGAAAGTACGCTCTCATAGACTTTAAAGTTAATAAAAAATGATTAAAATTAAAATTCATTATCATGACAAAAATATCAATAATCATCCCCGCTTACAATGAAGCAGAAAGAATAGGACCAACGCTACATTCTATTTACGCACACCTTTCCAACAAGGCGTACCCGTTTGAAATAATTGTGGTTGACGATGGTTCTACCGATAATACTATTGGTAAAGTTAAAAGCCTCCGAATGGAAATTCCATTTCTTAGAATCCTTCCGATGATTCAAAACCAAGGAAAAGGTGCTGCTGTACGAGCAGGTATGCTGGCTGCGAAAGGAGACATTAGAGTATTTACAGATGCGGATGGTTCAACGCCGATTGAGGAATTGGAAAAGTTATTGGAACCCATCTTAAACGGTCAGGCACCCATTGTTATAGGATCAAGATATTTAAAAGATTCCGATGTTTCACAAAAACAACCCTTGCTAAGGAGGCTATGGAGCCGAGTGGCCAATGGAGTGATTCAAAAAATGTTATTACCTGGAATTGTAGATACACAATGTGGTTTCAAAGCTTTCACTGCGGAAGTGACAGAACAGATTTTCCCCTTATGTACCATCAATGAATGGGCCTTCGATTTGGAGCTACTTTCCTTGGCAAAGGCAATGAACTTAGAAGTTGCGGAAGTCCCCGTTAAGTGGATCAATGATGACCGTTCTAAAGGAAGACTTAGTCAACTGCCTGGAGAAATTCGGAATTTGATTCAGATTAGGAGGAGTATTGTTGACTTGGAAATTGATGGTTGTTTTTAGAGTTGATGGCAAAGGGTGGATAATGGTAGATAAGGGTTTTCCCTAAATGCGTAAATGAGTAAATGCGTAAAGAGGGAAAACCCTTATCTACTGTTCTCGCCATTATCGAGACTGTTTCATAAAGTGTGTCAGCGGGCGGATTTCCCTTTAGATGCTATGATAAAAA
>CAZDTI010000773.1:0-2702 GCA_964508085.1 uncultured Saprospiraceae bacterium
TTAAAGATTAAAGATTAAAGATTAAAGATTAAAGATTAAAGATTAAAGATTAAAGATTAAAGTTAGGATTTTTATCATGATAGAAAGCAATCCTTAATTTTAATTTTTAATTCCCAAGAGAAATAACCTTCACTTCTACTCGTCTATTCTTTTTTCGCAAACGATCTGAGGAGTTGTCATTTAATGGCTGATCACCGCCGTGGCCAAGGGTTTCAATTCGAAGTGGATTAATGTACTGTTTGTAAACCAAATAATCTTTAATCGCTTTTGCTCGGTCTTCAGACAATTTAAGTAGTGCCGTTTTCTCCCCCTGATTATCGGTATGACCAGATACCTGAATGTAAATATTCGGATGCTGTTTGAGGTAGTAAGCTAGACGGTCAATTTCTTTATAAGAATCTTTACGGACTATCGCTTTGGATTGCATAAAATAAATAGGTCGTAAGTCTATCTTCTTTCCAATCGTTGGCTCTCCTTTTATGATTTCAATTTGTTTTGCTGGTTTTTTCTCTTTTTTCTCTCCTTTAATCGGCTTGAGGTAAAATTTTATTTCTTTCACATAATTCGTTCTCATTGCCGGGCCAGTTACCACAACTACTGCATCAGATTCAAAACCTTCTTTACTTGCAGTGATCGTTGCTTTGGTATCCCAAGCCAAACTCATTTTAAAGTTACCATTCGCTCCAGCTTGATGGATCTTGGGGTAGTTTCTTTTTTTCTCACAAAGAACTTGAACGTTTCCTAAAGGCTTCATCGTCTCTTTATTGAAAACGATGCCTCTGATATTGAGCGCTTCTGACTTCGGAGAATCTATCTGGACTCGAAAAATATCCCAATTTTGATTTCGATTGGAACAAAAATAAAGATGACCGGTAGCAGAACAAAAGTAGGGATGACTATCAGATGCCGTTGAATTAATTGGTTTGATGAATTTTCGAGGAGCGGTCCATTTTTCCCAGCTATTACCAATTCTGCTTTGTACATAGATATTGCTGTTCCCCTGTCTTTCCCCACGATCAGAGGAAAAGAACAATTTTGTTTTGTCTTTCGACAAATGTGGTGTTGCTTCTCTAAAAGGAGTATTCACCCCTCTTCCTAGGTTTTTCGGAGCGGACCAGGAACCGTTTTCTTGTTTAAAACAAACATATAAGTCTGATTTTCCAACAGCATCCTTCCGTTCCAAAGAAAGAATCATTATTTGACCATCATCACTAACGGTCAGGTTGACATCTGGGCCAGAGTTATGATAATTGTTAATTGCAATTGGTTTTGGGAAAGACCAGTCTCCGTCCTTTGAAAGATGGGAAGTCGAAAACCCTTTTTGCATGCCCCCTCTTGCGCTGAATTGATTAACCACAATAACTTCATTGGTATGCGGAACAATCGCACTGATGCTATTCGGAAGTGCATTGTTAAGTGGTGAGCTGGGATGAGTCAGTACATCAAAATCTTTCTTAGCCGTATTCGCCACAAAAATATCCTGATTGTAAAAGGAATTGACAGGATCGTAAACCCGTTGGCCAGAAATAGCTGTAAATATCTCTCTCAGGCGAGAAAGATATTGCTCTGGTGGCAAAATTTTAGAAAGATCCTTCCCCCCTTCTATAAGTGTTCTTTCAAAATGCTCACTCCGCATTCTGGTAAAGTACAAAACCAAACCATCAGGAGAGATACAAGGTGCAATTTCATCGTAAGTACTCGTATTAATTGTTGCATTTAAATTCTCCAAACGGAGGTTCTGTCCAAAAGCGTGGTTACACGAAAGGGAAAAAGTAAATACAATTAACAAATGATTAAATAAACTCATAATCAGTCCAAGTACTATATAGTTTGGTAATTTGGGACGAATAGCCCCAAAAAGTATGGGAAACGGTTGTTCAAACCTATTAGCGTAGTTCAATAGTATTACATGACAACCAATATGCCAACCTTATGGTAATTATGAGATATATGTCGAAAAGGGTTCCTATTTTTGCCTTATGGATATAAAAACACAACTTTTGCAGGCCTATTCCAAAGAAAATAGCCAAAAAGTAGCAGCCTATATTGGCAACAACAGCAAACGATATCGAGTGCTTTGGAATCTGGTGATTTCAGAGGATCCCGATGTGGTTAAACGTGCCGCCTGGACATTAGACCACTGCGACATATCCTATAATGACAAAGTCCTACCTTTCCTGCCGGAGATGATGACCGAACTGGAAAAAACGAAGGTAGGGTCTATTAAACGAACGGTACTGAAGATATTTTCTAATGTCGATAATATTCCAGAGGATTATTCTGCAAGGCTATTCGATCTCTGTATGGATTGGATCATCAATAAAAAAACGGAAATAGCTCCTAAAGTACATGCTATGGAAGTGGCTGCCAATATTGCCATGCCCTACAAAGAACTAAGAGAAGAAGTTATCCTGGTGATAGAAGATCAGATGAAACATGGCTCTGCTGGAGTGAAGTCTCGTGGAAGAAGGTTGTTGAAAAGATTGAAGATTGAGGATTAAGGATTAAGGATTGAGGATTGAGGATTGAGGATTGAGGATTGAGGATTTGGTACGGCCCGAAAAAAGTTGACAAGGATTGAGTTGTTAATAATCCCATAAAAGTGAAAAAATAATTTAATAAACTGCTCAAGAATCAAGATAAAGTTTTGATTTGGAGCAAAGTTCTTTGACAAGGTTTTAAAGTTTCAATGTATTGTTCAT
>CAZDTI010000774.1:0-2699 GCA_964508085.1 uncultured Saprospiraceae bacterium
CCATCCGCTGCTAGTGAAATAATATTTGCCCCTTTCTCTAGCTCACCTTTAATTTTGTCCACCTCACCTCTAGCTACTGCAATGTGCAATAAGGAATGAGTTCTCATTTTAGTTTTTTGATCTAATTGAACTGCATCATCGAAATGGCCAAAATGAGCCATATTCCCATATGTAGAAAAAGCCCACAATCCTGCCTTATCTGTATTCTTCTTTAACTCAAGTGGAATTGGAGCAGGTACAGCTTCCTTTAAAACGTGACTATGAATTAGAAACTTTAAAATTGATTCAGTGAATTGGTTATTTTCATTCTGTGTAAATTCACCGTGAATACTTTTTATTGAAATTTGATTGCCTTGTTGAACCGTATTCGCAATTACAGTGACCATTCTAGTCCAACTTCTAATAAAGAGAATTTTGTTTTGGTGAAAGTAAATTGCCCATTTACTTTCCATTTTTGATGGAATAAATAGTACACCATCTTGCAGTTTTCCGTCTGTTTGAAAAGAAATATTTGACTCAAAGAAATTCGAATCTTTTGGTGTTTGATTCAAGAACACTAATCCATCTTCTTGTTTATAGGATATTGCGTTAGTTGCCATTAACGGATCTTTAGAAGAAGACAACATAGTTTGAGAAATTGGCCTCAAATCTAATAGTTGAATATTCCATGGGTTCTGATTTGATGCTACCCAATTCAAGTTGTATTCACTTTCGTTGACTACTTCTTCATCCTTCTTCTCTTCTTTGTCTCCTTTGCCAAACATTTTGTCCCAAAGTCCCATATTTATTTTTTTCGTTTACTACTGACTAACGTTTCCTAATCTGCTGATTTACAAGTTGTTTCTGAAGCCATTTTTCTCTGTATTCTGGTCTTGTAAACATATTATGCTGATTAGGATCCAAGCCTAAAGTAATCATTTTCTTTCATAATTGTGCCAGCTGTTGACGCTTCTGATCTAAGAATAAATAAGCTTTTTTAGTTTGATATTTTGTTTTTTTTACGATCATAACTCGTGCCGCGTTACGCGGTATTCCATATGATTACTGCTAGTTTTCTTGCCGTTGCGGTAATAGCCTTAGTTGCTCCTTTTTTGAATGCTATCTTTTTGTAGAATTTGTTGAGATGGCTTCCTTTTAATCTTGCTATGGAGTAAGCAGCATTTCTTAGAGCTACTTTCAGCCTATTACTACCTTTTTGAACTCTGGAGCTCATAATTCTGCCTCCACTCACTTTGTTATTTGGTGCCAATCTGAGCCATGATGTAAAGTGTTTTGAACTTGGAAACTTTTGTAATCCTTTAGGTCCGATTTCACTCATAAGTGTCAAGACCGTCGAATAACTTATTCCTGGTATTTCCATTAAGTCTACACCTCCAAAGTACTGGTAAGATGCAATGTTTAGATCGATGGTCTTTATGGAGTTTTTATTATTTCTTTTGTATTTTTTGATGGATGGTAGATCGTCGACAATATCTGGCAATGACAGAATGTAGTTTTGTATCTGTTGAGCGATCTTGAGATCTACTTTACTTATTTCATCACTTAAAAAATCGTAGATTTCTACTTCATTTTCAAGTGCAAACAAAAAGTCTTCCCTACCATTACTAACCAATGCCTGGGCAATTTCCTCTTCTGATGTTCTACAATTATAGTGTCTGTTTTTGGCCAGTGCTTTTGGGTCAGATTCTCCAGCAATGATTTGGCGGATGATCTTCATGCCTGTTAATCCACTGATATCTCTTACCACTACATCTAATCTTAGGTTTAGGAGCTTAAGGTACTTTTGGATTCTTCTATTACTGGTAGCACGTCTTTCGAGTAGGCTTAATCGGTGTCTACAAAAAGTTCTAAGTTTTTCAGTCGGCAGATCTGGTAAGAAACTCGAAGTTAAAAGACCTAATGCATGCAATTTTTGGATATGCTGACAATCAAGTACGTCGGTCTTTTTCTTATTTGGATTTTTAGTAAACTTTCCACTAACTAGATAGGTCTTGATCTTTGCTTTGTTCAATTCTGTAAACAAGTTTTGCCAATACTCGCCTGTTGATTCCATGGCAACTGTATCGATCTTATTTTCCAATAGAAAATTAACCAAGTCTTTCAGATCGGAAGAATAAACACCAAATTCTCTGACATCATCCAGTCCTTGACCAATTGCAACATAATGTGATCTACTGCCAACATCTATTCCAGCAGCATTGGGATTAATGATTTGCATCTTAATACTCTTTTGTGATTTGTTTTTCATCTCTCAGGATTTTGATTATTAAATATGCTCTAAGAGAGGACTGAACGATCTCACAGAGTTTTGCAAAGCCAATAAGAGAAGGAACCACGAAGTGGATGGGGGGGGCCTTTAGATTGTAGATTATACTGAGCGGGGTTCCCGCTGTACAGCGGGACCACCATTTAAATTTACAACAGTCCTTGAGGTGTGCATTACCTTGAGGACTTTTACATTCCGACCAGAATTGCGCTCGAGCTTTAATAAGAGGCATCAATTAAAAATCGGCCTGACAAAGAGCTCTATTAAGATACAATACGTTAGCTAAACTGATTTACTTCTCACTCTGGGAGAGGAAAATTTGATAAGTTCTTATCATTTAAATTTTGAGGAAGGGTGTGAAGGTCTGGGGAATTGCTCATAACGTCAGTCTGTCTTAAAACCTTGGTCTAATATAGGCTAATGGCCCTAGATA
>CAZDTI010000775.1:0-2694 GCA_964508085.1 uncultured Saprospiraceae bacterium
CCATAAACAAGCACAAATAATTTTTTCATGATTTTAATTTTTTTAAGATTTTTAAAAGAGGGTTACTTTAATCCGTAAAATTCTTGTAACGCTTCGAAAGAAACCGGATCACTTACTTTTTCAATTTCTGTTTCCATACTAGTATAATCTGGTTCTGCTTTTTTGCTTTCCAGGTTAGCATTTTTTTGAATTAAGTTGGAATCTGTAGTTGCTCCGGCATTGGGAGACGCTTTTAATTCTGCTTTCTTTGAACTTGATTGCTGATTCATTTGATTTAGATTTTAATAGGTTAGAAAGATTGAGTTTGTTTGTTCGATACTACAATATTAAAGGGAATCTTAAGGAGAAGAGATGGGAGATGAGTCGTTGGTAATCTTGTTGAGCGGTTGGTAATCGATTATGAGTTTTGCCTTAGGAGCTTATTTCTCTAGAGAAACTTGAGCTAAATTCTACTTAGGATGGATAGAAAGACCGAATATTCTCCAACCACTCATAATCTACTGCCAACTACTCATTAGCACGCGGGCCTTAGCTTGTTTTACCTCAACTTTGAGGTATTAATCACAGCTATTTAACCGAAAAGATGATGAAAGCAAAAATACATTACGTCAGTATCAATCAGGAAGTCGAATTGGAAGAAGGTCCTTGTTCCATATTGGATGCTTCTATCGAAAATAAGATTCCTCACCTCCATGAGTGCGGCGGGAATGGCAGATGCACCACATGCAGGATTCGTATCATCGAAGGTTCAAAAAACTTGAGTGCCAAATCACAATTGGAGATTGATATGAGCAATAGCCGAAAGTGGGATCCCAGTATTCGTTTGGCTTGTCAATGCTATGTGAAAGGAGATGTCAAAGTGCAACGACTGATCTGGTCAAGTGCAGAAGTTAATAAGCTTCAAACGGAAACCGCTCCGGAAGGAAAAGCAGAGGAACGCCCCATCGCTATTTTGTTTTGCGACTTACGAAATTTTACCAGCCTTTCTGAACAAAACGCCACCTTTGATATTGCCTATTTTCTGAATCGTTTTTACACCGTTCTTGGCGATCCTATTTTATTAAACAATGGAATCATTTACCAATATATCGGAGACGAAATCATCGGTGTTTTTGGAACAGCAGGAGGTACTCGGGAGAAAAATTGCATGGATGCCATCCGCGCAGCTATGGGTATGCAATATGCCTTGGATCGTTTGAATAGAACAGAACTACAAGACTTCAATGTTAAGCTTGAAATGGGAATTGGTGTAAATTATGGATTGGCTTATGTCGGCCATTTAGGGCATCCTACTCATCGTCAATTTTCCGTGGTTGGGGATCCCGTAAATGTTGCCAGCCGCATACAGGGCCAAACAAAAAGATTAAAAGCCCCAGTCTTAATCTCTAAGTCTATATATAAAAACGCCATCAAGGATGTATTAGATATTGGACAAGAGTTTAAGGTCCCGCTCGCAGGAAAAGAAGAACCCGTGACTTTATATGAATTAAAAGGGTTTCGTAAAATGGATTTGCAACTAGAATTGCAAGCCTCACTCCATATGTTATTGCATGATGAAGACAAATTCAGCAAGTTGTTTTATGAAAAAGTTTTTGAAAAAGCACCATTTGTAAGGTCATTGTTTAAAACCAACATGCAAAGCCAAGGCCGCTTGCTAACACACATGCTAGGGGGGATTGTTTATTCCTTGGCGCGTCCCGAATATTTAATGCTAGGACTCAAAAGACTCGGACAAAGTCATTTAAGATATGGCGTGAAAAACGAATTTTATCCCGTCGTAAAAGAAGCGATGTTAGAAACAATCCCTGAAGTATTGGGTGACCTTTACAGAAAAGAAATCGGACACGCCTGGGAAGGAGCGCTCGACTTTGTAATAGATGCAATGAAAAATGGAGCAAAGGAAATAGAAGAAGCAGAGAAGAAAGGAAAAAAGAAATGCCCTTTTAGTAAGAAAATGAAATCGTTTAAATCGCAGTAATAGAAAAAATTTAGGATTTAAGATTAAGAATTTAGGATTAGCGCTCAATACGCAAACAGCCGCGACCTACGCGCAATCCTCAATTTTCAATTTTCAATTTTTAATCCTTAATCCTTAATCCTTAATCCAAACAAACAACAATCATGAGACAAATACTCGTTTTAGTAGATTTCACGAATACCGCATAGATCGCCTTGGAGCATCAGGAAGTTGATTCACAGATGTATTCTGTCGGTTTTGCCAGAGAAACGCTACTGCATAGTGAAATTCAAAAAGCAGATTTGATTTCGATTATGACCAATACTTCGAGATACAATGAGTTCTTTGGAAAAATGGATAAAGAAGCTGTGCTGGTGAATGACAAGGGCTTGGCTGTTTTGTGTGCGAATTGTTAGAATAATGCCCGAGAGGCTAGTAAAAGAACAAAGGCATCCCGATTTTTGAGCAATCAATGATCGGGATTTTTTAAAAACTAATTGACGTCTAACGAGTGATTAATTCCAAGCAAGCTCCTTCCTCTCCTTCCAGTATTCCTCTGGCTCAATTGCGAATTCTTTTAATTTTCGGATATCGCTTTCTTCCAGTTCAAACTGATTGACTTTAAGATTGTCCGACAAATGCACACTATTAGATGCACCACTTAATACTTTATAAACATCAATACTATCCATACAAAATCTCAGCGCGATAGCATCTAAACCAACACTGTATTTGTC
>CAZDTI010000776.1:0-2679 GCA_964508085.1 uncultured Saprospiraceae bacterium
TTCGTTGATAAATGGCAATGTTTTTAGATTTTAAATGAATGTCTTGCAACTCTTTATGGTCATTGCTAATAACCGCATTTGCAAATTGATGAATGGTGTGTATCATGTTTTTGTTATTGAGCGTTTTAAAATTTGTTTACAATGCCTTCAGACTTCTTTGGCATTTTTAAGAATGTAGTAGAACTCATTGGGGTCATCATGATTTAGGTATAAAGTGCCTCTGAATTTTTTAAAGTCATCTATTTTGTAGCGTTTGCGTTTTTTCTTTAGGTACATACTAATTACGGAAGCAGGACTTGCTTTCCCGCAAAAAAAACAGGACGCATAAGGATTGAAGGACAAGGATATTAATTCTTCTGCTTCATCGAAAGGAATGACGAAACCTTCAATGATTATTTCCTTTTCGTGGAGTGCCTCAACTGCTTTAGAGAATACAGGAGCATACATCTCCATATCAATTTCCGAAAAGTATTGAAGTTTGTACTCGATATCCATTAGTACCTTCCAATCTACTTTTATAGGCTCGGATAAAGAATGAGAAGCAGATGGTGTATTAACGAACTGGGCACGAATATCGGGTGACCCTTTAGACTTGACCCAGTCCAGGGTTTGTTCGTCCCATCGGTAGATTGTATCACTTATGAAATAGTCTTTTTTGACGACAGTATCAGATTCGGTAAATTCTTTTTGATGCGTTTTTACAATAGGGGAGTCATGGTGCTTTGATTGCCCAAAGCCAAGGTGCTCACAGATTTTATCTTGTGTGAACACCAATGCGACTAGGATCGCAGCCAAAAGAATTTTTATATTTTTACTCATATTATTATCAACTTTCTGACAAGATCGTGGAGACATCCATTCGCATCGCGCGCCAGGCGGGCAATAAGGCGGAGACGATTCCGACTAAAAAAGTAAGCAGTAATAACCACCCTTCTCCCGGCACCCATTCTGCTCTAAATTGAAGATTGAAATCACTTTCTGCTTGTTGGTTAATAAAATAAATTCCAACTCGGCTTAGTATCCATCCTAAAAAGTAACCTATAGCCGCTAACAATAATCCCTCAAGAACTAGTAACCCAAACAAATGTCCAGGGCGATAACCTACCGACCTCATCAATGCCAACTCATGCTTGCGATCCCGCAACCTACTGTAAAGAACAAAGAACACACTAAAGCCGGCCATTAACATAATCCCTCCTGCAATCAGCTTTAAGGTTGTTGCGCCAATTCCAACCATATAAAACAGTCGATTGATTTCCAGCGCTGGTAAGACCGCTTGCATATTCGTTTGCTCATTAATGATCCGTGGCATACTGAGCATAGACATTTTGGATTTATATTTCATTAAAATCGCCGTGATCTCCATGCTGTCCGCAGTAATTACATGGTCAGAATGCTCGTGGTGATGGTGGTCATGCCCATGTTCGTGGTTGTGATCTAAATCCAGTTCTGTTGCATGAATAGTATCTATAGCAGCTGGCTGCGAATCGTGATGTGAATGGACTTGCCATACGCTCTCGATATTAGTCAACACTAAACGGTCTAGTACGGTATTCGTTTTTTCCAAAATTCCAACTACGGTATAGGGGTGGTCTTCATGCAGATGCCCCTCTTTTACTTCTCCGTGAGTCCCTAAAAAAACAGCCCCCACTTTTAATTTTGTTTTTGCAGCAAGGTCCGCTCCCAAGGTTACTTCCATGGATTTTGAAAAGGCTCGTCCTTTTGCTAATTGAGCATCATACTTTTTTAGATAGTCTGTAGTGGTTCCTAAAATACGATACCCCTGATAAGAATCACCATATGCCAATGGTATAGCCTCTTTGACCACTGGGCTCTCCATGATTTTACGGGCTTCAGCCAATTTGATATTTCCGGTAGGCGCATCCAGATGATAAACTGCGGAGAGTACGAGCTGCAATGGACTACCTTTGGCACCTATTACCAAATCAATATTTTTTAAATCTCGTTCAAACTTTTGCTCTAATTGATGTTGAATTAAAAGCAACAAAGAAATGATACCAACCCCAAAGAGCAGTAGACAGATACATAGTGCTGTATTCAGCGGTTTGTATGTGATATTTTTCCACGCAATTTTCCCTAGCATCTCTATTTCGTATTAATGAGCAAAAGCAGCCAGTTCAATACAGTCGCTAACTTCAGATCGCAAACGGTCATCGTGAGTCACTATTATAAGGGCCGCATCATTGGCGTATGCTTCTTCCAATAACAATTCTATTACATAAGAACAGTTTTTGTTGTCAAGGGCACTTGTAGGTTCATCTGCTAGCAATAATTTTGGTCTATTCATTACCGCTCTAGCTATGTTGGCCCTTTGTTGTTGTCCTACACTCAATTGATTAGGGTACCGATATAGTAAATCTGTTATTTCCAATCGATCAGCAACGACCTTAGCTTTCTTTTTACTTAGAGCATAAGGAGAAACTAGTAAATTATCCCAAATGGATAGTGATTCGATGAAGTAAGACTGCTGATAAACAATACCAATGTGTTGTCCTCTAAATCTATCCATCTTGGCTGAAGACAAATCGGAAACCTCATTTCCCTCAATAAGAACTTGGCCCTTTGTCGGCCGTCTTAGACCTGCCAGCAAATGCAGCAACGTCGTTTTACCACAGCCCGATTCGCCACATATTAAAAGAGAATGACCCGCCTCCACCT
>CAZDTI010000777.1:0-2677 GCA_964508085.1 uncultured Saprospiraceae bacterium
GATTGACAAATTGTGACGAATGGATTGAATTCCATGCTGAAATGGAGACAAAAAGTATCTTAAACGGATTGGCCTTAATGGATGAAATGAAATCATCTCATTTTGGGGATAATTTCGTTGGGCTTAGTATAAGAATGGTTAATCCAGCAACTAATATTTGGACAATATATTGGGCGGACACCTCAACCCCGAAAAACTATTTAAAGGAGCAGGTGACTGGCGAATTTAAAAATGGAATTGGAGTGTTTTTCGGTAATGAATTATATAAAGAAAAAGAAGTTAAATTGAGATTTACCTGGAAGAAACCATCAATAAATACAGCACTTTGGGAACAGGCTTATTATGACGAAAAAAAGAAGGTATGGGAAACCAATTGGACAATGCTGTTTACTTCGATAAATGAATAAAAACTACTGCCAATAATAAAAGATACAATTGTTATACCCAGCAAAAACTGGTCACCTCGTGTATGGGGAGAAGTGGCAATAAACCTAAAAAAATAAATGATATGGAAAAGTTTAAAAAAAGAGCAGTTAAATACTTAGGTATAATCGAATTTGGTGACTGGAAATTCAAATTGTATAGTATGAAATATAATGAATTAAGAGTTACTCCAAAAATAGAAAAAATAATAAAAACGATTTTACCTGATTGGATAAAGGAAAAATCCCAGATTAATGATTATCCCAATTATAAAATCGGAACTGTGATTGTTCATGAAGCAATGGACAATATTTTAGTTGTTGTAAATTGGTGGGTGTACGAAAATGTTATTCAAAATTATGTTTATTGTTCTGAATATGAGCATCCTGATAAGTTTGTAGACATTACAAGTAAGGGATTACGGTTTTGCGTTTGGGAAATGAACATATTGTGGCAGGAGAGAAATTTATGGGTGAAGCATGTCTTAAGGAAATCAGAGAACCCTGATTGGAATTCATATTTAAATCATTACTATGAATTGGATTATGCTGATTAAAAAATCTACCAGGGACTGTATGAAATTCTGCGTTTAAGCATGGTAGAGAAAATAAATATGTTTTCGTAGACAAAATTAGATCTCCATTAAAGTTGTTCTGTGAACCGCGAAGTACGCGATCTGCTTGCTTTACAGGGAACGTAGTCGAAGTGCTTCCGTGCGGTGAGAGCTGTGTCCGTCAACATGTTGTTGGCGGACCGCATACTCGATTGAGCGAATTTTGAACTCAGAAAAAGATGACATAACATTAAACAATAGTCTTATTCATTGTTCTCATTTTGAACAGATTTTGACCAATTCAACATAGATTTTATTAAATCACTCCCATTCATTTCTTTATTGAACTTGTAAAGTTCTATAACCTTTCTATTAAATTTATCAAACTTAATAAATCCTCTCTTTCTAATCATATCATTCTCCAATACTTCAAGATATTTCGAAGAAATAGTCGTCGGAGATTCATCCAAACAGTATAGTGAAAATAACGACCAAGTCATATACTCATTAAATACACTATACGGCGTTGGATATGCATTCAACCCCGGATCATCTAAAACCCAGTAAAATCTTTTGCTGAATGATTGATTAATTTCATCAGACAAATTATCTGACACTGGATTTATGTAATTATGATCAATTTCTGTAAAAACAACTCGTGAAGCGTTAATTTGTTTTTGAATAGGTGTATAATCCTTAGGAAATATAGGAGCATTAACGAACATAACAGTCTCCTTGTATCCATTATCAGAATATTTTTGAGTTGCGTGTGCTCCACCAACAAGTGGGGAAAAATAAATCTTGTACGAATCATACCGATCTGAAAATCGCTCCTCTAGCCAGTTCCACATCCTTTTAACCGGAACAACTTCATGATATGTATCCTTCAATGAATCATAGTCGTCTTCATTATCTATATAAAAACCTCTAAAATCTGTGGTGGCTGCAAAATCCTCAATTAGTTTTAGTTTATCTTTTAATTGATTATCCCCCCAGCCTAAACGATCGTATGGACTATTGTTAACGATCTTTCCACTTTCACTAAAGGAATACATACAAGCATTCATTTTTAAATTGTAGTAGTACTCATATGTACCGCTCAGCATATTTTGATTCATAAGATTAATTAGGGGATGGTCAGCATATTTTGCAAATTTATTCTGTACTCGACTGTAGTACTCCGTTCGTTGATTTATAAGATTTTCGTCACTCTGACCAGTCTTGGTAAGCGAAAATGCAATATGTACTAATTCGTGAACCTCAGGTAGTCGAACATCGTATATCCCCCTGTTTTTTGCGATATAATCGTTGTTAAAATTTGCTGGCTTTGGACGCCCTTTTACGGAAACTAGAGCTGTATCTATTTGATTTAATATAACATAAACAGGTATAGAATCACCAGGTCGAAGTTCAAATTGCAGCGTGTCATTTTGCGTGAAAAAAGTAATGTTATTTGTATCTCCATTGTAGGGGAAAATTAATTGATCACTTTTTACTTTCCAGGGGAAGCTCCTGTCATTAAATTTAATAGTAATAGAATCCCCCTTCGAATTTACGTAGAGTTTATCCTCTTCGTTTATACTTGAAGTAATTTTATTTAATTCTTCGTTAGTTCCGCAACTAACGGTTAGGAATATTATTAACCCTATAAGCAATGTAGAAAAAGTAATTCGGTAAAACGAGAGTTTCGTATATTTGGAT